>JBBRCF010000166.1:0-6365 GCA_038205135.1 Rhodobacterales bacterium | reverse complement strand
GGTCAGATTCCCGCCTTTGCAACCCCCAACCCATAATCGAAAACGAGCTTGCCGCCGTGCCACCCCGTCGCCGCCACCAGGAACACGTTGAAGGCCGAAAGCAAAAGGCCGTAGGGCAGCACGGCTGTCTCGAAACCCGTCGTCATGCGGTACCCCCAGTTGGCACCCAGCAAGGACAACAGAAGAACCGCAACAATGGCGTGGGTCCAGGCCGCAGGCCTGATCCGGATGCCCGGCACCAGCAGCAGTTCCATCGTCCCGGACAGCGCGGCCAGCAACCCGAACAGGAAAGCGGTCCCCGCAGCCCAAACCCCCGCCCGCGCCCAGAACATATCCCCCGTCCACCAGTAAAGCGCGTCTGCGCCGAAAGTGCAGAAGGTCAATGCCACCGGAAAGGCCACCGTCATCGCGTGGATGGGATGGCCGATGATGGCGATTTTCGATGCGGTCTGATCGAAATCGGGATGGTCGGTGACCGGGTCGGACAACGTCCCCGCTTGGGTCTTGATCGGTTCTGGCGACATCGGGGATACCTTTCTGGTGGGGGTCACAGGTGGTGGCTGCCGGTATCAACGCTCATCCCGCTTGCAGGTTGCACGGAACGTCTGTCGGTTGTCCACCCCGCAGGACCGGCGGCCGCCACGATTGCGACCCTGTGGTGGGTGCTGCTGGCCGGTGCCGTTGCGATCTTTGTGCTTGTCATGGTGCTTTTGCTGCTGGCCTTCCGTGCGCGCGGCGCGGATGACCCTGCGGAGAGCCCTGCGACGGACCCTAAGGAGGACTCACGCCACGAACGCCGCTGGATCATCGGGCTTTGGCTGGTGTTCCCGTTCGCCGTGTTGTCAACCCTGCTGGCTTACGGTCTGACCATCGGGGAACGCCTGTTGCCCCGCCCGGTACCCGACCTTGTCACGGTCGAGGCAGAGGCGCGGCAGTGGGCGTGGCGTTTCGCCTATCCCGGTCTGCCGGGACGCGAGACGGAAGGTGTCCTTCACATCCCCGCAGGCCGCCCCGTCGACGTGCGCATCACCACCCTCGACGTGATCCACAGCTTCTGGGTGCCACGCCTTGCGGGCAAGCTTGATGCGATCCCCGGACACGTGAACGTGCTGCGGCTGGAGGCCGACGCCCCCGGCAATTACGCAGGCGTCAGCGCCGAGTTCAGCGGCGCAGGCTACGCCGACCACCGCTTCACCGTCACCGTGCATGACGCCGCCGGATGGTCTGCCTTTGTCGCTGGGTCAGCCCCGTGAATGCGCTGCGCCGCCACCGCGAACTGTCGCGGATCTGGGCCTCTGATCCGGGCTGGCGGGGGTGGTTCACCACGGTCAACCATACCGACATCGGCCGCATGTTTCTGGCAGTGGCAGTCGTCTTCTTTTTCATCGGCGGCATTCTGGCGATGCTGATCCGCGCGCAGCTTGCCTCCCCCCGCTCGCCGTTCATGGGCCCCGAGATCTATAACCAGATTTTCACCATGCACGGGACCATCATGATGTTCCTGTTCGCCATCCCCCTGTTCGAGGGTCTGGCGGTCTATTTCCTGCCGAAACTGCTCGGCGCGCGCGACCTTGCCTTTCCGCGCCTCACCGCTTACGGCTTCTGGTGCTATGTTTTCGGCGGGTCGATGCTGCTCTTCGCGCTGCTGGCCGGGATTGCGCCCGACAGTGGGTGGTTCATGTATCCGCCGCTGTCCTCGACCCTCGGCAGTCCGGGCATCAATTCCGACTTCTGGCTGATCGGGATCACCTTCGTCGAAATCTCGGCAATCTGTGCGGCGGTTGAAATCACCGTGTCGATCCTGCGCTACCGTGCCGCCGGAATGTCGCTGTCGCGGATGCCGATCTTTGCGTGGTATGCGCTTGTCGCGTCGCTGATGATCCTGACGGGATTTCCGCCGCTGATCCTTGGGTCGGTGCTGCTGGAACTGGAACGCGCCTTCGGAATGCCGTTCTTTCAGGTGGAGCATGGCGGCGACAGCCTGTTGTGGCAGCACCTGTTCTGGCTTTTCGGTCACCCGGAGGTCTACATCATCTTTCTGCCCGCTGCCGGGGTCATCTCCACCATCCTGCCGGTGATGGCGCGCACCACGCTGCTCGGCTACGGCTGGGTCGTGGTCGGGGCGATCTCGCTGGGTGTTCTCAGCTTTGGCATTTGGGTCCACCATATGTTCGCAACCGGCATTCCGCACATGGCGCTCGCGTTCTTTTCCGCCGCCTCGACGCTGGTCGCGGTGCCCATGGGCCTCCAGGTTTTTGCCTGGCTCGGCACGATCTGGAAGGGCCGCCCGCAGATGCACCTGCCCATGCTGTGGATCGTGGGCTTTTTCGCGACCTTCGTTATCGGCGGGCTGACCGGCGTGATGGTGGCCGTGGTGCCGTTCAACTGGCAGGTGCATGACACGGCCTTTGTCACCGCGCACATGCACTATGTGCTGGTTGGCGGGTTCGTGTTTCCGATGCTTGCAGCACTCTACTACTGGATGCCGCATCTGACCGGGCGCAAGCGGTTCTTCAAGCTGGGCGAGACGGCGTTCTGGCTGGTGTTCATCGGATTTCACGGCACATTCTTGTTGATGCACTGGGTCGGCCTGCTGGGCCAGCGCAGGCGCATCGACACCTATGATGCGGGTTCAGGATGGGAGGTGATCAACCTGATCTCCTCGGTCTTCAGCTTTGTGATGGCAATCGGCTTTGCGCTGATCCTGATCGACGTGATCATCCACACGGTCATCCGGTCGCGCGGCCCCCGCAACCCATGGGGGGCGGGCAGTCTGGAATGGGCGATGCCGATCCCGCCGCCGCCCTACAATTTTGCCAGCCTGCCAGAGGTCACCTCGCGGGATGCCTTGGCCAAAAGCCCCGGTCTGGCGTTGGGTCTGGCAAAGGGCGAAGGGTATCTCGGCACGCCCCGCGATGGCCTGCGAGAGACCTTGACCGTCGATACCGCGACCGGGCAACCGAACGGCATCGTCGTGTTTCCGAAAAACACCGCGCTGCCCATCGTGATGGCCTTCGTCACCGGCGGGATATTTCTTGGGATGCTGATCAAGGCTTACTGGCTGGTGCCGCTGGCAGCTTCAGGGGTTGTTGCCCTTTCGCTGCGCTGGGTCTGGGGCCTTGGGCACCGCCGCGACCAGGGACTGCAAGACGCCGGGCGCGGCCTGATGCTGCCCTTCGCCTCCGAGACTGCCGATCCGCCAGGCTGGTGGGGCTCGGTCTTCCTGCTGATCGCAAATGCCACGTTCTTTGGCTGCCTGCTCTTCGGCTATGCCTTTTTGTGGACGGTCGCGCCGAACTGGCCGCCACCCAAATGGGCCGTCGCCGACGTGCGGTGGCTTGGGGTCGCGTTTGCAGGTGCGTTGATCGGGCCTCTGGGCATCCGCTGGGCAATTCTGAGCCTGCGCCGCGACGGCAGCCCGCTGCCCGGCCTTCTGGCCACGCTCGTCGGCGTTGTCGGCTTGGGTGCGGGGGCGGCCACGATCCCGCTGTCCCTGCCCGACCCGACCCGTCACGCCTACGACGCGACCGCGTGGGTGATCGGCGGCTACGGCTTGTTTCATGCGGCTCTGGCTGTGCTGATGATGTGTTTCCTCATCGCCCGGTCCGCCGCAGGCTTCCTGTCCGCGCGGCGGCTGGGCGAGGCGCGGATCGTCCGGCTTTGGGTCGATTACGCCGCCCTTGTCACGCTTGCCGCCCTTGCAGCAGCCTTTGCGCCGGGGATTTTGTCATGACCGACATCCTTCGACTTTTCGGGCCACTTGTGCTGTGGCTCGCTTCGTTCAGCGCGATCTACGGGCTGCATGGCGCGATTTGCGCGCAAGGCTGGGATCGCTCGCTTCTTGTCATGGCTTGGGGCATTGCGGTGGCGGTGCAGGCGGCCCCCCTGCTTTTGTTGTCCACTGAAAGGTTCGGCGCCCGCGCGGGCTTTGTCCGCCGTGCCAGCCTTGCGCTCGCCACAGTCAGCCTTGTCGCGGTGATCTGGACACTCGCCCCGGCAGCCTTCCTTTCGGCCTGCGTCTGAAACCCCGCATCATGGCACTTTGATGCGCGGCACTGCAAACGCATGACGACATCGGCGTGCGGCGTCCCAGCAACGCCCCGATCGCCCCAAGGCTCGCCCCGCGCCGGTGCTCTGCCAAAATCACGCCACGTTTCTCGCCGTTGAGGTGCTTGTATCGTTTGTCCATCGCAACATCCTATGCCCTGCGGGCCGTGGGTGTTGCACTTGAAACTTGAGCCTAAGCAGAAGGTGAAGCTCATTCAAAACAAACGTCAGTCCGCCCATTCCGCGCATTCGTTTCTATTAGCGCCTTTTGCAACGTTGGTATTTCATCCCGAAGCCCAAAACTATGCGGCAGTGCCCTCTCTGGTCGTATTGATGGAACGGTGTCTTCCGCCATGCGTTGAAGCACGCGATGCTTTGCCAGCTCCGGAGACTGCATGACCAAACCTGCCGAAAAACCCCTTATCCTTATCACCGGCGCGGCCGGGTCCATCGGGTCCGAACTGGCTCAACAATTGAGCGATGATTTCCGGGTCGTCGGCCTCGATGTCGAGGGAAAGGATGCCCCCTGTCCGCTGATTGCCTTCGATCTGACCGACGCGCAATCGGTGCGCTCTGCGTTGGAAGCCGTACGCGGCGATTATGGCAACGTGATTGCTGCCGTCGTGCATCTGGCGGCGTTTTTCGATTTTTCGGGCGCCGACAGTCCGCTTTACCAATCGGTCAATGTTGAAGGCACGCGGCATCTGCTAAAAGCGTTGCAGGGCTTCGAGGTCGGGCGGTTCATTTATTCGTCGACCATGTTGGTGCATCGCCCCGGCAGCCCCGGCGAACGGATCAACGAGGATACCCCGATCGATCCCGGATGGGCTTATCCAGCGTCCAAGGCGCAGGCGGAAGACGCGATCATGGAGGCGCGCGGCGACATTCCGACGCTGATCCTGCGGCTGGCGGGGCTGTATGACGCGGACAAGGCTGTGCCGACCCTGTCGCATCAGATCGCGCGTATCCATGGGCGCGGGTTTAAAAGCCACCTACACTCCGGTGATCCGGACGCAGGCCAGGCCTTCATCCACAAGGACGACATGATGCGGCTGTTCCGGGCCGCCATCGACCGGCGCGATGATCTGCCGCAAAACATGGCAATCCTCGCCGGTGAAGAGGAAGCGGTCAGCTTTCGGCGGCTGCAGGACCGGATCGGCCAACTCGTACACGGTGAGGAGACCTGGCAAACCCTGACACTACCGGCACCGATTGCCAAGCTGGGCGCGAAGATCGAAGTCTTGTCGGAACCCATTGTTCCGGACGACTTCGATCAGGGGGAAAAACCGTTCCTGCGGCCATTCATGATCGACCTCGCGCGCGATCACTATGCGCTCGACATCAGCCGCGCCCGCAAGCTGCTGAGCTGGTCGCCGCAACATTTCATTCTCGATACTCTGCCTGCGATGATCGAAAACCTGAAACAGGATCCCGTCGGATGGTACAAGACTAACGGCGTGGTCACGCCGCGCGAACTGGATGCGCTGGCGAAGGTGAGCGACGACCCCGAAGTGCTGCGTGATCGGCATGAGGCAAAAATTCAGGCTGATCATGCCGCCAACCGATGGGCCTATCTGGTCTGCGCCGCCCTTGGCAGCTGGCTGGTGGTGACGCCGCCGATCCTTGGCTATGCCTCGGTTGGAATGACGGCAACGAGCATCATCGCCGGGTTGGGCATCATGGTGTTGGCAATCGTTTCGACCAGTTGGCGCGCAGGGCTCGCACGTTGGCCGCTGGCGGTGCTTGGGGTGGTGGTCATGGTCTCGCCCATCGTGCTGTGGGCCGAAACCATGGGGGCCTACATCAACACATTCCTCGTAGGCTCGCTGGTGACGGGGCTGGCGGTGGGGCTGAAACCCACGCCGGGCGTGTCGGCGGCGGCGGCAGAGACCGGCCCTGACATTCCGCCGGGCTGGAACTTCAACCCCTCACGCTGGACCCAGCGCGCGCCGGTCATCATCCTGGCCTTCGTCGGGCTTTACGTTTCGCTTTACCTCTGCGCCTACCAGCTGGAACTGATCGACAACGTATGGGATCCGTTCTTTGCCGGGACCGCGGCCGATCCGCAGAACGGCACCGAAGAGATCATCACCTCGTCAGTCTCGAAAGCATGGCCAGTACCCGACGCCGGATTAGGGGCCATCACCTATATGCTGGAGATCATCATCGGCCTGGTCGGCTCGGTCACACGCTGGCGGACGATGCCATGGCTGGTTCTGCTGTTCGGCATGCTGATCGTGCCACTGGGGGCGGTGTCCATCAGCTTCATCATCATCCAGCCACTGATCATTGGCACATGGTCAACACTGGCACTGATC
>JBBRCF010000165.1:0-6387 GCA_038205135.1 Rhodobacterales bacterium | reverse complement strand
GGCCCGATCGCCAGCCCGGACCTGATCCAGTGGGCGCCGGGCCTGCCGAAAACGCGGTCGGGCAAGATCATGCGCCGTATCCTGCGCAAGATCGCCGAAAACGACTACGGTGCATTGGGCGACACCTCGACGCTGGCCGATCCGTCTGTGGTCGATGACCTGATCGCAAACCGCATGAACAAGGCGTGATGTGATGAACGCGCCTGTCGTGACAACAGTGCCGGTGCTGATCCTGCTGGGCCCTCCGGGGGCCGGCAAGGGTACGCAGGCCCGCATGCTGGAAGAGGATTTCGGCCTGATAAAGATGTCCACCGGCGACATGCTGCGCGCCGCGGTTGCGGCGGGCACTGACGCGGGCCGCGCTGCAAAAGCGGTGATGGAAGCGGGCGGGCTGGTCAGTGACGATATCGTCACCGCCATTCTGGCAGACCGGATGGCGCAGCCGGACACAGCTCGCGGCGTCATTCTGGACGGCTATCCACGCACCGACGTGCAGGCCGACAGTCTGGCCGACATCCTTGCCGGCATGGGGCGCGCGGTCACCGCCGCCATCAGCCTGGAGGTGGATGACGACGCCATGGTCGGCCGCATTGCGGGCCGCTATACCTGCGCCGCCTGCGGCGAAGGCTATCATGACGATTTCAAGCAGCCGTCCCATGCGGGTGTCTGTGACAAATGCGGTGGCACGGCGTTCAAGCGCCGGGCCGACGACAAGGCCGAAACGGTGCGTGAAAGGCTTATGGCCTATCACGCCCAGACGGCACCGCTGATCGCCTATTACGAGGGGCGCGGGTTGCTGACCCGGATCGACGCGATGGGACCCATCGCCGACATCCGGACAGCGCTGGCGGGTCTGGTAAAAACCGCGACGGCCTGACGGGGGAGTCCGACTCCCCGCTAGCCGGGGTGCGGACAAGTATAACAAAGGGAGTGAAACACATGGCGGAAACCACAAAATCAAACGCCTACTGGGCAGCCAACGTCCGCATCATCCTGATCTCGATGGTGATCTGGTTCGTTTGTTCGTTCGGCTTGGGCATCCTGCTGCGCCCGGCGCTGATGGGCATTTCGGTAGGCGGCGCCGACCTTGGATTCTGGTTTGCCCAGAACGGGTCGATCTACGTCTTCCTCATCCTGATCTTTGCCTACGCATGGCGGATGAACAAACTCGACCGTGAATTCGGCGTAGAAGAATAAAAGGAAAAACAGGGACCATGGATCAGTTTACCCTCAATCTCATCGTCATTAGCCTGTCCTTTGCGCTGTACTTCGGTATCGCGTTCTGGGCCCGCGCCAGTTCGACGGCTGAATTCTATGCCGCAGGCCAGGGCGTCGGCCCGGTCGTCAACGGCATGGCGACCGCAGCGGACTGGATGTCGGCGGCATCGTTCATCTCGATGGCGGGTCTTATCGCCTTCGGCGGCTACAACAACTCGGTCTTCCTGATGGGCTGGACCGGCGGTTACGTTTTGCTGGCGCTGCTGCTGGCACCCTACCTGCGCAAATTCGGCAAATTCACCGTGCCGGAATTCGTGGGCGACCGGTTCTATTCGACCTCGGCCCGCATGGTCGCCGTGGTCTGTCTGCTGGTGATCTCGATCACCTACGTGATCGGCCAGATGGTCGGCGTCGGCGTGACCTTTGCGCGCTTCCTCGAAGTCAGCACCTCGACGGGTCTGTATATCGGGTCGGCCGTGGTGTTCGCCTATGCCGTGTTCGGCGGCATGAAGGGCATCACCTACACCCAGGTGGCGCAGTATTGCGTGCTGATCACCGCCTACACCATCCCGGCGATCTTCATCTCGCTGAACCTGACCGGCAACTTCCTGCCGCAACTGGGCCTGATCGGTAACTATGCGCCGACAGCGGGCGATATGTCGTTCCTGGACAAACTGGACCAAATCGTGACGGAACTGGGCTTTAACGCCTATACCGCCGATACGACGAACATGCTGAACATGTTCCTTTTGACGATGTCGCTGATGATCGGTACGGCAGGTCTGCCGCACGTCATCATCCGCTTCTTCACCGTGTCCAAGGTTTCGGATGCCCGTTCGTCCGCTGGCTGGGCGCTGGTGTTCATTGCGCTGCTGTACACGGTCGCTCCGGCGGTCGGGTCGATGGCGCGTCTGAACCTCACCACCACCTTCTGGCCCAATGCCGCGACCGGCAACGCGCTGGAAGGCGACGCGATCAAGATTGCCGACATCGACAGCAACCCTGATCTGGCCTGGATCCGTAACTGGGAAAAGACCGGTCTGCTGAAGTTCACCGACCGCAACGGTGACGGCATGATCCAGTACTTCAACGAACCCGCTGCCGTGACGGCCGCGAACAAGGCCGTGGCGGATGCCAAGGCGGCGGTTGCCGCTTCGACCGACGCCGACAAGACCGCTCTGAACACCAAGGTCACCGAGACTGAGGCTGCACTGGCAACCGTTCTGGGCGCGACCCAGCTGGGTGGCCGCTCGTTGGCAGAACGCGGCCTGGTGGGCAACGAACTGACCACCGTCAACAACGACATCATGGTTCTTGCGAACCCTGAAATCGCCAAACTGCCGTCCTGGGTCATCGCACTGGTCGCCGCTGGCGGTCTTGCTGCGGCACTGTCCACGGCGGCGGGCCTGCTGCTTGCCATCTCGTCGGCCATCAGCCACGACTTGATCAAGGGTGCCTTGAACCCGAACATCTCGGAAAAGAACGAACTGCTGGCCGCGCGCATCTCGATGGCCTTTGCCATCGTACTGGCGACATGGCTGGGTCTGAACCCGCCCGGCTTTGCCGCGCAGGTGGTGGCGCTGGCCTTTGGTCTGGCGGCAGCGACAATCTTCCCGGTTCTGATGATGGGCATCTTCTCGAAGCGCATCGGCAAGGAAGGGGCGATTGCAGGTATGATCGTCGGTCTGATCGCGACGTCGGTCTATATCTTCATGTACCTCGGCTGGTTCTTCATCCCCGGCACCAACTGGCTGCCCAACACGCCCGCGGCGCACTTCCTGGGAATTTCCCCGGCGGCGTTCGGTCCGGTTGGCGCATTGTTGAACTTTGCGACCGCCTATCTGGTCTCGATGGCAACAAAGGCCCCGCCGCGCGAAGTGGTGGAACTGGTGGAATCGATCCGTGTGCCCAAGGGCGCCGGCACGGCTCAGGCCCACTGATAATGACTGCGCCTCCGGGTCATCCCGGAGGCGCACCCTTGCAAGGACGTAACCAATGCCCCAGAGCCTTGAGACGATCATCGCCTTTCTGGAAACGGTTCACCCCTACGACAGCTTGCCGCGGAACGAACTGGTGCGGGTCGCCGGTTCCTTCATCCGCAAGACCTATGACGCCGAAACCTCGATCTACCGGTTCGGTGCGCCGTTGGACGGCCTGTATCTGGTAAAATCCGGTGCCGTCGAAGTGACCGAGCAGAGCGGCGAGGTGATTTCCCTGCTGGGTCCGCGCAATTCCTTTGGCGAACGCGGACTGGCGCGCGACGGGCGGGCGGTGACATCGGCGCGCGCCATCGCGGCATCGGTGTTGTTGATGCTGCCGGAAGCGGATTACCGTCAGCTGGTGGCAACGGTGCCCGCCTTCGAGCGGTTCTTCAGCCGGGGCCGGGGTCAGACGCCGCGTGGATCGGATTTCGCCACGCGCAAGGTGGTCGATCTGATGGCCCGCGCGTCGGTCACGGTTTCGCCCGACACCTCGGTGCAGGCCGCCGCGCAAACGATGACGCGCGACCGGGTATCGTCGCTGGGCATCGTGGCCGAAGGGCGGTTCCTCGGTCTGGTCACCACGCGCGACATGACCTCCAAGGTGGTGGCGCTGGCCCTGCCCCCGGACACGCCGGTCAGCACGATCATGACGCGCGATCCGCTGTCGCTGACACCGGACTCACTGGGGTCCGATGTCCTGCACATGATGCTGGAACGGTCGATCGGCCATCTTCCGGTGGTGGATGACGGGCGGCTGGTCGGCATGGTCACGCAGACCGATCTGACGCGGTTCCACGCTATCGGATCGGCGCAACTGGTGCGTGACGCGACGCAGGCGGAAACGGTCGCGGAACTGGCCGTCGTCACTGCCCGGATCCCGCAACTGTTGATGCAACTGATCAGCAGCCACACGGCGCACGAGGTCACGACGCGGCTGATCACCGATGTGGCCGATACCGTGACCCGTCGCCTGATCGCAATGGCCGAGGCCGAACTGGGCCCGGCCCCGGTGCCCTATCTTTGGCTGGCCTGCGGCAGCCAGGGGCGGCAGGAACAGACCGGCGTCAGCGATCAGGACAACTGCATGATGATCGACGACGCGGCGACGGACGCCGACATGGATTATTTCGCCGGTCTGGCGCGCATCGTGTCCGACGGGCTGGACGCCTGCGGCTACGTCTATTGCCCCGGCGACATGATGGCGACCAACCCGAAATGGTGCCAGCGCGTCACGGTCTGGCGCGACTATTTCACCGGCTGGATCGCCCGACCCGACCCGATGGCACAGATGCTGGCCTCGGTGATGTTCGACCTGCGCGCCATCGCGGGTGACGCACGGCTGTTCCACGACCTGCAGTCCGAAACGCTGAATCTGGCGACGCGGAACTCGATCTTCGTGGCGCATATGGTGTCAAACAGTCTGAAACACACTCCGCCGTTGGGGCTGCTGCGGGGCTTTGCCACCATCCGGACGGGCGAGAACAAGAACACCATCGACCTGAAACACAACGGCGTCGTGCCGGTGACCGATCTGGGCCGGATCTATGCCCTGATCGGCCGGTCCGAGGCCGTGAACACCCGCGCCCGGCTGGTAGCCGCCGAAGCGGCGGGGATCATCAGCCCGTCGGGCGCGCGCGATTTGATCGATGCCTATGACATGATCGCCGTGACCCGGCTGGAACATCAGGCGCGGCTGGTGCGGGCGGGGTCGAAACCGGACAATTTCCTGCACCCGTCCGACCTGTCGGATTTCGAACGCAGCCATCTGCGCGATGCCTTTGTCGTCGTGCGCACCATGCAATCCGCCGTGGGTCAGGCCCGCGGTGCCCGAACATAAGGACCATCCTCCGTGTTGCTGGAAATACTTGCCGCCGTGACCGCCGCCTTTGCAATGGCGGGGTTTGCGTTGCTGGCGCGCATGCTGACCCGTCAGCGCCTGCCGACATGGATCGTCCCGGCTGCAGCCGGTCTGGGCATGATCGGCTATGCGATCTGGTCGGAATATTCTTGGTATCCGCGCAGCGTGGCCGCGCTGCCGCCGGGGGTTGCAGTGCTGCGGGCCGAAGCCAGCCCGTCCGGCCTGCGCCCCTGGACGCTGGTGGCACCTGTGACGCTGCGGTTTGTCGCGCTGGACCTGCGGGCGGGCACACAGCATCCGGCCAATGCCGGCCTGCGGATGGTGCCGGTTTACGCGTTCGTGCGGTGGCAGCCGGTCGAGGATCGCGCGATGGTGTTCGACTGCGCGGGCGGAGTGCAGGTCGTGTTGCAAAAGGGCATGGAGATCACGCCAGAGGGCGCCTTGGTCGGCGCCACCTGGGTCACGCCCGAGGCGGGTCAGGACGACCTGCTGACGGCAGCCTGTCAGGGGACAATCACGGGGGGGTGACGATGGCAAACGGGGCTCCGGAGAGGACCGGCGCAGGGATGGGCGTTGGGACGGGCGCTGGGACGGGCGTTGGGACGGGCGTTGGGACGGGCGCTGAAAAACGCCCCCGCGTGCTGGTCGTGGAGGACGAGGACAACATCGCGCTGGCGCTGGAAATCGTGCTGGATGCCGAAGGTTACGCCCATGAGCGCATTGCCGACGGTACCGGCGCACTGGACCGCATCCGCGCCGATGCGCCTGATCTGGTGCTGCTGGACGTGATGCTGCCCGGCGTGTCGGGCCACGAAATCTGTCAGGGCATCCGGATGGACCCGGCGTTGGCGGCGGTCAAGATCCTGATGATGTCGGCGCGGGTGTCGGGGATCGAACGGCGCAAGGGGCTGGCGATGGGCGCAGATGCCTATATCGCGAAACCCTTCGACCTTGCGGAATTGCGCGGCACCCTGCGCGATCTGGTCGGGGGGACACCTGCGTGACGGGCCTTGGGGCACTGTCACTGCGGGTACGGATTTTCCTGTTCTTTGCCGCGCTGGCGGCAGGGGCGGTGACGGCCCTGATCGCTGCGCTGTGGTTTGCCTATGCGCGACTGGCTGATCCATCGCTGCTGAACGCATTCGTGCAGGTCGGACTGCTGGCGGGGCTGGCCATTCTGGGCGGGCTGGCCTGGGTCTGGTCGCTGTTCGACATGCATGTGGCCAAACCCATCGACATTCTGGCAGGGGCGTTGCGCGCGCGGGCGCATTCCGACGGTGGCGGCGCGCTGGACGGGCAGATCGCGCGCTATCTGGGCGATCTGGCGCC
>JBBRCF010000164.1:0-6774 GCA_038205135.1 Rhodobacterales bacterium | reverse complement strand
ACCGACATGCAGACGCTGGGCGCGCTGAAGGCATCGTTCAAGGACATGGGCGAGGTGATGCCCGGTTTCGACAAGGTGGCACTGCTGAAATATCCCGGGATCGAGCGGATCAACCACATCCACCATGCCGGCAATTCGTCCGGCATCGTCGATGGCGCGGCGGGCGTGCTGATCGGCAACAAGGAATTCGGGGAACGTATGGGCATCAAGCCCCGCGCCCGCATCCGCGCTACCGCCAAGATCGGCACCGACCCCACCATCATGCTGACCGGGCCGGTGCCTGCGACGCAAAAGATCCTCGCCGACAGCGGCATCAGCATCGGTGATATCGACCTGTTCGAGGTCAACGAGGCGTTTGCCGCCGTCGTGCTGCTGTTCCAGCAGGCGTTCGATGTCGATCCGGCGCTGATCAACGTCAACGGCGGGTCGATCGCCATGGGGCACCCGCTGGGGGCCACCGGCGCGATGATCATCGGCACGTTGCTGGATGAATTGGAGCGGCAGGACAAGGAAATGGGTCTGGCGACGCTGTGCATCGCGTCCGGCATGGGCGCGGCCACCATCATCGAACGTGTGTAAGGAGCGGGCAACATGACCGATTTCACCCTGACGACCGACGCTGACGGCGTTGGCACCATCACCTGGGATTGCCCCGGCAAATCCATGAACGTCATGTCGGGCGAGGCGCTGCTGGAACTGTCTGCCTGTTTCGACACCGCGCTGGCGGACCCGGCGGTCAAAGGCATCGTGATCACCTCTGGCAAAAAGGATTTCGCCGGCGGCATGGACCTGAACGTGCTGGCCAAGATGCGCGAAGATGCCGGCGATGATCCGGCGCGCGGGCTGTTCGACGGCATCATGGCGATGCACGCGCTGTTGCGCAAAATCGAACGCGCGGGCATGGACCCGAAAACCCTGAAGGGCGCAAAACCCGTTGCCGCCGCCCTGCCCGGCACTGCGGTCGGGATCGGATTCGAACTGCCGCTGGCCTGCCACCGCATTTTTGCCGCCGACAATCCGCGCGCGAAAATCGGCCTGCCGGAAATCATGGTTGGCATTTTCCCCGGCGCGGGCGGCACGACACGAATGGTGCGCAAGCTGGGCGCGATGATGGCGGCGCCGTTCCTGCTGGAAGGCAAGTTGCTGGACCCGAAAAAGGCCAAAGGCGCGGGCATCATCGATGAGGTGGCGGCCGACCCGGTGGCCGCCGCGCGCGACTGGGTGCTGAAGGCCACAGATGCCGATTGCGTCAAGGCGTGGGACAAGAAGGACTACAAGATGCCGGGCGGCACGCCCTATCACCCGATGGGATTCCAGACCTTTGTCGGCGCGTCGGCGATGGTCATGGGCAAGACGCTGGGCGCATTCCCGGCCCCCAAGGCGCTGCTGTCCGCCGTCTATGAAGGCGCGATGGTGCCGTTTGATACGGCGTTGAAGATCGAGGCGCGCTGGTTCACCCATGTGCTGATGAACCCGTCATCCTCGGCGATGATCCGGTCGCTGTTCCTGAACAAGGAGGCGCTGGAAAAAGGCGCGGTGCGTCCAGCGAATGTGGATGATCAACGCGTTGCGAAAATCGGCGTGCTGGGTGCGGGCATGATGGGCGCAGGGATCGCGCTGGTGTCGGCGCAGGCAGGCATTGATGTGGTGTTGATCGCTGCGACACAGGAAGCCGCCGACCGTGGCAAGGCGTATTCCGAGAAATACGCAGATGACGGCATCAAGAAGGGCCGTTCGACCCCCGACAAAAAGGCCGAATTGCTGGCCCGCATCCATGCCACCAGCGATTATGCAGCGCTTGCGGGCTGCGACCTGATCATCGAGGCGGTGTTCGAAGATATTGCCATCAAGGCCGAGGTGACCGCAAAGGCCGAAGCGGTGATCCCCGCAACCTGCATCTATGCCTCCAACACCTCGACTCTGCCGATATCAGACTTGGCCCGCGCATCGAAACGCCCGGCGCAATTCATCGGCATCCACTTCTTTTCGCCCGTTGAACGGATGAGCCTGGTGGAAATCATCCGCGGCGCGGACACGGGTGACCGCGCGGTGGCCAAGGCGCTGGATTACGTGCGCCAGATCCGCAAGACGCCCATCGTGGTGAATGATGCGCGGTTCTTTTACGCCAACCGCTGCATCATCCCCTACATCAACGAAGGTGTGCGGATGGTCGGCGAAGGTGTGGAACCCGCGCTGGTGGAAAATGCCGCGCGGATGCTGGGGTTTCCGGTCGGGCCTTTGCAATTGAACGACGAAACCTCGATCGATCTGGGCGTCAAGATCGCCCGCGCGACCAAGGCGGCATTGGGTAATGCCTACGATGCGGGGGCGGCGGATGACGTGCTGTTCTGGCTATTCGATCAGGGGCGCATGGGCCGGAAATCGAAATCCGGCTATTATGCCTATGATGACGCGGGCAAGCGCATCGGCATCTGGGAAGGGCTGCGGGACAAATATACGCAGCCCGATCAGCCCGCGCTGATCGACGTGCAGCACCGTCTGATGTTTTCCCAGGTGCTGGAGGCGGTGCGCGCGCTGGAAGACGGCGTGCTGATGGACATCCGCGAGGGTGACGTCGGCGCGATCCTTGGCTGGGGCTTTGCGCCGTGGTCAGGCGGGCCGTTTTCATGGCTGGACATGCTGGGCGCGGAATATGCCGCCGCGCGCTGTGACGAGTTGGAAGCCACATACGGTGCCCGGTTCAAATGCCCCGCCCTGCTGCGCGAGATGGCCGACAAGGGCCAGACATTCTACGGCCGGTTCGGCACGAAAAAAGCGGCTTGACGCGACGCGGGCGGGGGCAACCTCGCCCGCTTTTTCCGCCGGCCTATCCCTTGCAGATGGCAAACAGCGCGCCTTTGGCGTTGATCCCCAGTTTTGCATAGGCCCGTTTGCGGTAGGTCGCGACCGACGTGACACCGATGCCCAGATCATGCGCGATCTGTTCGGATTTCAGCCCGCGCAGGATGCCCAGACAAACCCCGCGCTCGCGGTCCGACAGACCCATCAACGCCGGATAGGCCGCGTCACCCGTTGCCGCCACATGCAGCCGCGCAAGTTCCGCCACCATGCGCACCGCGCCGTCATCGACCGCGCAGGCCCCGGCCCAATACAGGTTGACGCAAACGCGCAGCCCGCCCGCCACGATCAGCACCGCGCGTTTGTCCGCCAACCCCGGCGCCTCGAAAAACTGCGCGCGATAGGCGGGGGAAATGTGGTCTTGCAGGGCGGCAAGGGTCCAGACCTCGCGCGTGTTATCCGGCAGGGTCTGGATGCGGGCCACCAGCGGGTCGTCGCGAAACCCGCCATCCAGATAGGCCCCAGCCAGCTGTCCGGCCACAGCGCCTTGGATCTGGTTGCGTGACAGGGCGCAGCGGGCGGTGCCTGCACCATAGCGAAACACCATCACCTGCCCCGCGCCCAGTGCCGTCACCAGCCCCATGAACGGCGCGACAAAGCCGTCGGTCCCGGCCAGTGCCATGGCCCCGGCGATCAGATCTGCGGTCGTGTCATCCATCGCAGGGGACATAGCGCCGCCCTTTGGCCCTGTATAGCATGGCGTGTAATAACGGAGGTCAGGATGCGGCCCGCAGGACGTGGCGAGTGGGACTCGCTGTATTTCACCTATCCGCGCTTTGATCCGCCCGACCAGCGCGACGGCCTGACGGACCGTGCGCCGGTCGTGGTGGTCGGGGCGGGGCCCATCGGGATGACGGCGGCGTTGACGCTGGCCCGCGACGGCGTGCGCGTGGTGCTGCTGGACCGCAAGACGACGTTCAACGACGGGTCGCGCGCAATCTGCATCGCGCGGTCATCTTTCCATATTCTGGATGCAATCGGCGCGCTGGACCCGTTTGTGCAGAACGCGCTGGGGTGGACCACTGGGCGGACGTTCCATCGCGGGCGGCAAATCCTTGAATTTCACATGCCGGACGGGCCCGACGAACGGTTCCGCCCGATGTATAATCTGCAACAGCAGTATATCGAACAGTTCCTGTGGGATGCGGTGGCGGCGGAACCGCTGATCGACGCGCGCTGGCAATCCGAGGTGACGGCGTTCCGGCAGGACGACAGCGGCGCGGTGCTGACGGTGCGCGACCCGCTTGGCGACTATGACCTGCCCACGGATTGGGTGCTGGCGGCGGATGGTGCGCGCAGTGCGCTGCGCGGCATGCTGGGGTTGCGGTTACAGGGCGCGAATTACGAAGGCCGCTATGTGATCGCCGATGTGCGGATGGCGCATGATTATCCCACGATCCGGCGCGCGCTGTTCGATCCGGCCTCGCGGCGCGGCGGCACGGTGTTGATCCATCGCCAGCCGCAGCACATCTGGCGCATCGATTACCAGTTGCGCGCGGACGAAACCTCGGATGACGCCATGCGCGAAGACGCAGTTCGCCAGTCGGTCGCCGCCGTGCTGCGCGACATCGGGCATGACGGGGCGTGGGATCTGGAATGGTGGTCGGTCTATTCGGCCAACACGCTGGCGCTGGACGATTACCGGGCCGGGCGGGTGTTCTTCATCGGCGACAGCGCGCATATCGTGCCGATATTCGGGGTACGCGGGCTGAACAACGGGCTGGCGGATGCCCAGAATATTGGCTGGAAACTGGCGCATGTCCTGACAGGGCGGGCCGATGCGGCGATTCTGCACAGTTACAGCCCGGAACGGCGCGGCGCGACGCTGGATGTGTTCGCCAACGCGACCAAAAGCACCCGGTTCATGACACCGCCCACCCTTGGCTGGACCCGGATGCGCGATGCCGCGCTGTCGCTGGCGCACCGGGAGGACTGGGCGGGCGCGCTGGCTAATCCGCGCCAGATGACGCCCTACACCTATGCTGACAGCGCGCTGACCCTGCCCGACGATCCAGCCTTTGCCGCCGGGCCAAAGCCGGGCGCATTGACCGCCGATCCGGCGTTGCCGGATGGCAGCCATCTGTCACAACATCTGGCGGGGGTTGTGGTCCTGAGCTTTGGCCAAACCGACTTGCCCGCCGATGTGGTGGCATTGCCGTTGCCCGCGCGCGGCCCGGTCGCCGATGCCTTTGGCGCCACAGACGGCACCGCCTATGTGCTACGCCCTGACCGCCACGTGGCCGCGCGGTTCCACCGTGCCACGGCGCATGACATCACCCGCGCTCTGGCGCGGCTGGCAGGGGATTTCGGATGACACATGAAACGACCGAAACGGTTTACGACATGATCGCAACCGGTATCGATACGGCCGTGGAAAACGCCGGCCCGGATGGCGAGGCGCTGTTTCTGGCGAAACTGGCGCTGGCGCTGGCCCGTGACCTGAACAACCCGGACCGGGTGGCCGAACTGGTCGATCTGGCGTTAAGCGATCTGGTGATCGCAGATCTGTAGGATCAGGCGGCGGCGACGTTTGCCGGCACGATTGCCGGGGCGCCGCCATATTCCAACGCCACAGCGCGAGCGATGCGCGCGGCAACCGGGGCCGGCACGCGGTTGTAGGACCGGCGTTCCACCGTTCGGAACAGGTCCACGACCAGATCCACCGCAGACGGGCAATGCAGCATCACCCCGGCATTGGTGAAAATCATCTGTTCGTCGTCAAAATACAGCGTCACCACGACGATCTCGCCGGGCGGGATGGCGCGTTCGATCCCCAGCAACCCGTTCAGCGCGGCGGCCGGGATCGCGGCAAAGGCGTCGCCTACCAGCGTTTCGGCAGCGTTGCTTTCGATCACTACGGGCTGGTCGGGCATCAGCCACAGAGTGGTGCGATTTCCCAACGCGTTGGCGGGCACGCACAGCGGCAGGTTCTTGCGCAGGCACCGCGTCAGATGGATGTGGCGGACCCGGGTGACGCGCTGCAGGCCGTCATCAAAGGTCAACACCTCGTCGCCCTCGGTGATCGACTCGACCGGGCGCCAGCCCTGCCGTGTGGCAACGCGGGTGCCGGACACCAGCCCCGAGGTCACCACGGTGGCGCCATCAGCGGCCCCGGACATTTCGGCCATACGGGCATGCGGTTCTGTCGTTGCGAAAGCGCGTCCGAACATTCTGGTCTTCCCCTGATCTGGCCGGGCTTGCGACGCCGGTGTGTTGCTGTTGACATCATTTGTCGTGATTCCCGCGTCCGAGATTGGTCGGGAAAACGGCGGCATTGGGGCACTGTTGCCCAGGGTCGGACAATATTAAGCCACATGCCGGATCGTTTCGGGATCGACAGCGTCAAATGGGCGTCGGCGGGTCCAGGCTGTACGCCGCGCCGCCTTAGTTGAGGTCAAAATGATAATCGAATCGGGCGATGTCCGCAGCGCAGGCGGCAGCCACGGCTGCGGCAGTCCGGGCATCGTAATACTGCCGCCAATCGGTCGCGCGGGCAGAGGCATTGACATGTGGCAGGCTGAACCGGAACCCCAGATGGTCGAAAAACGGTTCGGCGTCGGTGTCGAACCGTTCCAGCCGGATGAACAATGCGCGCCCCTCGCCGCCCGCCGCGTCGGTCAGGTAACGTTGCGCGGGCCATGCGGCAAAGG
Organism: Rhodobacterales bacterium; assembly: GCA_038205135.1. Lineage (GTDB taxonomy): Bacteria > Pseudomonadota > Alphaproteobacteria > Rhodobacterales > Rhodobacteraceae > UBA9554. The sequence continues at coordinate 265 of JBBRCF010000164.1, read as the reverse complement.
CGGCCTGCACGACCGGTGCCATGACAAACCCCGCGAAATCGATGCCCTGCGCCAGCGTCACCTGCGGATGCGCAAAACGCTGCACGCGCAGCCAGTTGTAATAGCTGACCGCGCGATCCCACGGGTTGCGCACCAGTGTGACGCGCAGCGCCTCTGCGATCAGCGCATCGGGCACGGCGCCGGTGATATCGGCCACTGTGGCATGTTTCCACAGCCGTCCGCGCGCTGGTGGCAAGCCCTGCCACCGCGCGCGCCGCCGCACCGC
>JBBRCF010000163.1:0-6778 GCA_038205135.1 Rhodobacterales bacterium | reverse complement strand
GTTCGGCGAGGCCTGAGGTTCGGTGCGCGAAGGTGGCGACCTCGGGGCGCATCTCGTGGAGGATGACGGGGACGCCGGCCTCGGCGGCCTGCCAGGCGGCTTCGGCGCCGGCCATGCCGCCGCCGATGACGTGGATGGGGGCGGGACGGGTGGGGCGGTCGTGGCGCATCACTCGTCCTCGCCGGGCTCGGCGACGAGCGCCACCGAGACCACGCGCTCGCCGCCGGCGGTGTTGAAGACCCGCACGCCGCCCGCGGAGCGCGAGCGGAAGGAGATGTCGGTGACGGGACAGCGGATGGACTGGCCGGCGTCGGTGGCAAGCATGATCTGGTCGTCCTGTTCCACGGGGAAGAGGGTGACGAGGCGCCCGCCGCGCATGGCCTTGTCCATGGCCATGACGCCCTGGCCGCCGCGGCCGCGCAGGGGGTAGTCGTGGGAGGAGGAGAGCTTGCCCGCGCCGTTTTCGGTGATGGTGAGCAGGAGATCCTCGGCCTCAGACATCTCGACGTAGCGGGCCTGACCGAGGGAGACGTCGGCCACGGCCTCGTCGTCCTCGTCGGCGGCCTCCTCCTCGGGGGCACCGGCTACGGCGCGGCGCATCTTGAGGTAGGCGACGCGTTCCTCCGGGGTGGCCTCGAAATGGCGGATGACGGCCATGGAGACCACCTCGTCGGTGGCGGCGAGGCGGATGCCGCGTACGCCGGTGGATTCGCGGCCCTTGAAGACACGCACGTCCGGGACGGCGAAGCGGATGGCCTTGCCCATGCGGGTGGTGAGCATGACGTCGTCGTCCTCCGAGCAGATGCGGGCGTTGATGAGGCGCACGCTGTCGGGGAGTTTCATCGCGATCTTGCCGTTGCGCATGACGTTGGTGAAATCCGATAACGCATTGCGCCGCACGTCGCCCTCCGACGTCGCAAACACAATCTGCAGCGCGTCCCAATCGGTTTCCGGCCGGTCCACCGGCATGATCGCGGCAATGCTGACACTCTGCGGGATCGGCAGGATGTTGATCACCGGCTTGCCCTTGGCGGTGCGTCCGCCCGATGGCAGACGCCAGGTTTTCAGGGTGTAGACCATGCCGTCGGTGGTAAACACCAGCAGCTGGTCATGCGTGTTGGCCACGAACAGCGTGGTCACCACGTCTTCTTCCTTGGTCTGCATGCCTGACAGGCCTTTGCCGCCCCGGCGCTGCGCGCGGAATTCTACCAGAGGCGTGCGCTTGATCCAGCCGGCGGCGGTGATGGTGACCACCATATCCTCGCGTTCGATCAGGTCCTCGTCTTCCAGATCACCGGCCCAGTCGATGATTTCGGTCCGGCGTGGCACGGCAAACAACTGTCTGATTTCTGTCAGTTCCGCCGAGATGATCGCCAGAATCCGTTCGCGCGACGCCAGAATATCCAGACAATCGCGGATTTTCGCCGCAAGCGTCTGCAATTCATCGGTCACTTCCTTGACGCCCAATTGCGTCAGGCGTTGCAGCCGCAGTTCCAGAATGGCCCGCGCCTGCGCGTCCGACAGGTAATAAGTGCCATCGGGCCGCACGGTATGGCTGGGATCGTCGATCAGCAGGATGTACTCCGCGATGTCATGCGCCGGCCAGGCCCGCGTCATCAGCCGTTCGCGTGCCTCCGCGCCATCGGCAGAGGACCGGATGGTGGCAACCACCTCATCCACATTGGTGACCGCCACCGCCAGACCGCACAGGATATGCGCCCGTTCCCGCGCGCGGCGCAACTCGAACGCGGTGCGGCGCGCCACCACCTCTTCGCGGAATTCCAGAAACGCCGTCAGGAACCGCCGCAGCGTCAGCGTTTCGGGCCGCCCGCCATTCAGCGCCAGCATATTGCAGGCAAACGAGTTTTGCAGCGGCGAAAACCGCCAGAGCTGGTTCAGAACCACATCCGCCGTGGCGTCGCGTTTCAACTCGATCACCACGCGCACGCCGTCGCGGTCGGACTGGTCCTCGACGTTGGCGATGCCTTCGATGCGTTTGTCGCGCACTGCCTCGACGATCTTTTCGATCATCGACGCCTTGTTCACCTGATAGGGTATTTCGCGCACCACGATGGCCCAGCGGTCCTTGCGGATTTCCTGCACCTCGGTCCGCGCACGGATGATCACCGACCCGCGCCCTTCCAGATAGGCCTTGCGCGCCCCGCCCCGCCCCATCATCAGCGCCCCGGTCGGAAAATCCGGTCCCGGCACATACTGGATCAGGTCTTCGGATGTCAAGTCGGGATTGTCGATGAGCGCCAGCGTGGCGTCGATGACTTCGCCCAGATTATGTGGCGGAATGCGCGTGGCCATGCCAACTGCGATGCCTTCGGCGCCGTTGACCAGCACATTGGGGAACCGCGCAGGCAGCACCGTGGGCTCACGGTCCTTGCCATCATAGTTCAGTTGAAAATCGACGGTGTCCTTGTCGATATCAGCGAGGATAAAGGCGGCGGGCTTGTCCATCCGCACTTCGGTGTAACGCATCGCGGCGGCGGCATCGCCATCCATGGACCCGAAATTGCCCTGCCCATCCAGCAGTGGCAACGACATCGAAAAATCCTGCGCCATCCGCACCAGCGCGTCATAGATCGCGCTGTCGCCGTGCGGGTGGTATTTGCCCATCACGTCGCCGACGGGCCGCGCGGATTTGCGGTAAGGCTTGTCATGCGTATTGCCGACCTCGCTCATCGCATAAAGAATGCGGCGATGCACCGGCTTCAACCCGTCGCGCAGATCGGGGATCGCGCGGCTGACGATGACTGACATGGCGTAATCGAGGTAGGAGGTCTTCATCTCCTCCTCGATGGTGACGGACGGCCCAGTGTAGGCCGACCTGATCACCCCGCCACTGTTTTCATCATCATTGTCAGGGGTTTCTGGGGTGTCGTTCACGTGATCCGCCTGTTCTGCCAAGGCCTGCTATATTTGGTTTGAACCTCTATACCACCCTCTGGATATGGGGTGCAATGCCGCGTGACACCGGTGTTATGTCCCGAGTCCACCAGATTGAAGTCGGCCTCTGGCGGATGCGTCGCAGGGGAGGGCGCTGCTCCCCCTCTGCCCTAGCGGGCATTCACCCCCCGGGGGTATTTTAAAACCAGAGAAGCAAGGCTTTGTTAACCCCACCGTGCGAACTTGTACCTGCGGTACAGGCCGGGGCGCCGATGATCCTACCCGGAGAAGCTCCCTGTCCGGTTCAGACCACCTGACCGAAAAGAAGGTGGAACCAATCAGTCGTCTTCCGCCTCTTCGGTTCGGAAATACCCCGGGGGTCGGGGGGCTGCCCCCCCCCGGGCGACAGGGCCGCAAATGGCACCGTCAGGGAATGATGCGGGTGTATTTCACGCCTTCAAGCGTTGCACCGATCATGGCGCCGGCCTGTCCGAAAACCGCGGCGATCACAGGCGCAGTCGATGTGGTGGTTTCAGCGCGGATGTTTTCACCCTTGTCCGAAAATACGTATTCCAAATCCGCCCCGGCAGCCCACCCCGATGACCGGCGGAAGCGTTCCAGTGCGTTGGGCGTCATGAAGAACAGCACATGTGCGAATTGCTGTGCGCCGATCTGCAGGCCGAAACTGGCCTTGGTGGCGGAATAGTAATCCACCGTCACACCGTTGACCCGCAGCGCGCCGCGCCCGTAGCCGCCGCCGAACCCGAACCCGGCTTCGGTCACCAGCGGCATCACCAGCTGACCCACGGATTTTGCCGCGACTTCCCGCGTCCCCGGATAATTGGTGAACAGATAGTTCATCGTCTGATCCACACGCGCATCCAGTGACGTGCCGTTGGTGGACCCTACGCCATTATTGCAGGCGGCAAGCAGGGCTGTGGACCCCAAACCGCACAGCATGCCGCGCCGTGACAGCGCGATCGAAGAAAATTGTGCCATGATTTGCCTCATTCTGTGACCGCTCGTCCGGGTTCTGGGCCCGGTTCACCCTTAGAATAGCGGGCTTGGCGCGGTCTGTCACCGGGCTTGTCGCGCGATGCCTCAAATCAACGGCGGGAAAGCGCGCGTGCGGCTTCGGGAGCGAAGTAGGTCAGAATGCCGTCGCAACCGGCGCGCTTGAAGCACATCAGGCTTTCCAGCATGGCGCGGTCGCCATCGATCCAGCCATTCAACGCCGCGCCCCGGATCATCGCGTATTCGCCCGACACCTGATAGGCATATGTCGGTGCACCGAACGCGTCCTTGACCCTGCGGCAGATGTCCAGATACGGCATGCCGGGTTTCACCATCACCATGTCCGCGCCTTCAGCCAGATCGCGGGCGACCAGCCGCATCGCCTCGTCGGAATTGGCCGGGTCCATCTGATAGGTTTTCTTGTCGCCTTTCAGCGCGCCCGACGCGCCGACCGCGTCGCGGAACGGGCCGTAAAACGCGCTGGCATATTTCGCGGCATAAGACAGCAGCAGCACGTCCCGGTGTCCTGCAGCCTCCAGCGCGGTACGGATCGCCCCGATGCGGCCATCCATCATGTCCGACGGCCCGATGATATCGGCGCCCGCTTCGGCCTGGGACAAGGCCTGTTTCACCAGCGCCGCCACGGTTTCATCGTTCAGGATGCGGCCGTCGACATAGAACCCGTCGTGGCCGTCGCTGTTATAGGGATCAAGCGCCACATCGGTCATCACGGCGAGGCCGGGAACGGCGGCCTTGATCGCGCGCGTGGCGCGGTTCGACAGGTTGTCGGGGTTCCAGGCCTCTGCGCAATCGCGGGTCTTTTTCGCCGGGTCGGTGTAGGGAAACAGGCAGATCGCCGGGATGCCCAGACCCTCGGCCATCCGCGCGGCTTCCACCACGCGGTCCACCGACAGGCGGTTGACGCCGGGCATCGAGGCCACGGGTTCGGTGACGCCGTCGCCGTCACGCACGAACACCGGCCAAATCAGGTCGGCGGCGGTCAGGACGTTTTCGGCCACCAACGCGCGGATCGCGGGCGATTGGCGGGTGCGGCGGAACCGCGTGCTGGGCATCGGCGCTTGGATCGGAAGCATGGCGGACTTTTCCTGGCTGCATTTTTTTTCACCTTGCATGTCCGCGGCTCCCGCTCAAGGGGTAGGAATTGCCGCAGGGCGGCGATATGCACGGCACATTCATGCGGAGCGATGTCTTGACCTGGTTGGAACTGCTGTCTGAGATGATCGACCTGCGGTCGTTTTCCAACCTGTGGTTCTGGCTGGCGCTGGCGGTCATCTGGTCCACGGCCAGCCATTGGGTGCTGGGCGTTCCCTATGACATGGTGCAGCGCGCGGCGATCAAGGGCGGACAGGCCGAAGCCGACCTCGAGGCCTTGGCGCGCATCTACGTCAATCGCATGCTGTTCATCGCGGCAGAGGCCGGGGCCTGGGCGACCGGCGTGCTGGCGTTCCTGCTGACGTCACTGGCGATCCTGGGGTTCTACTATGGGGTGCAGTTCGCCCAGGCACTGTTCTTGCTGGCGTTTCCGATGACGCTGGTGGGCGCAATCAGCCTGCGGGCGGCGCGCAAGATTACCGCCGAACAGGCCGCAGGAGAGGTTCTGCGGCGCAGGTTGACGCATTTGCGGCGCTGGACACAGGCCATCGGAATGATAGCTATCGTGATCACCGTGTTCTGGGGTATGGCTCAGAACCTTTCCATAACGATTCCCGACCGCAACAACCGGCAGGGCGGGCAGAGCGGACAGAATGACCCAGCATACCATCTTTCCGCCCCGGATCACGGTTGGTGGCGCACCTGAAGGCTGGGATGCGCGGCTGATCCTGGACGAGGTCGCCAAGAACGGCCCTGTGATCCACATCGCGCGCGACGACCGGCGGCTTGCGGCTCTGGAGGCGGCGTTGCGGTTCTTTGCGCCCGACATGCCGGTGATCAGTTTCCCGGCCTGGGATTGCCTGCCCTATGACCGGGTCAGCCCGAACCCCGCGATTTCTGCCGCGCGGATGGCGGTGCTGGCGGGGTTGGCGCATGGCATGCCCGACCGGTTCGTGCTGCTGACCACTGTTTCGGCGTCGATGCAGCGTTTGCCAGCGCGCGATGTGCTGCGCGCTGCGGCGTTCACCGCCCGCGTCGGTGACCGGGTGGACGAATCCGCCTTGCGGCATTTTCTGGTGCGCATGGGGTTTGCGCAGGCCCCGACGGTGACGGAACCTGGCGATTTCGCCTGGCGCGGCGGCATCGTCGATATCTATCCGCCCGGCGATCTGGGCCCGGTGCGGCTGGATCTGTTCGGCGACGTGCTGGATGGCGCGCGCCGGTTCGACGCCGCAACGCAGCGCACGCTGGAAAAGCTGTCGGTGGTGGAACTGGCGCCAGTGTCCGAAGTGATATTGGACGACGCCGGCATCACCCGGTTCCGGCAGAATTACCGCATCGAATTCGGCGCGGCGGGCACCGATGATCCATTGTACGAAGCGGTCAGTGCGGGCCGCAAACACGCGGGCATGGAACATTGGCTGCCGTTTTTCCATGACCGGCTGGAGACGCTGTTCGATTATCTGCCCGACGCCACGGTGACCGAGGATGAACAGGCCGAGGCGGTGCGGCTGTCGCGCTGGGACAGCATTGCCGACCAGTACGAGACCCGCCGTCTGGCGATGACACAGAAGGGCCGGATGGATTCGGTCTATAAACCGGTGCCGCCTGCCGCGCTGTATCTGGATGATGCCGGCTGGCAGACCATGCTGGCCGGGCGGCGCATCCTGCGGTTCCATCCGCTGCCGCAGGCGCCCGGGCCGGGTTGTATTGATGCGGGTGCGCGGATCGGGCGGAATTTCATCCCGGAACGGCA
>JBBRCF010000162.1:0-6804 GCA_038205135.1 Rhodobacterales bacterium | reverse complement strand
GGTGCGGCGCGAAATGGCGGTGGGGCTGTTGAACGGTCTGGTGCTGGCGCTGCCGCTGGGGGTGCTGACGGGGCTGTTGTTCGGCATGCCGCTGTTGGGCGCGGTGATCGCTGCGGCGCTGGTGATCAACCTGTTCGTTGCCGCGCTGGCGGGCGTCACGGTGCCCTTGGTGATGGACCGGGCGGGGATCGATCCGGCGCTGGCATCGGGTGTGTTCGTGACCACGGTCACCGATGTTATCGGGTTCATGGCCTTTCTGGGCCTTGCCACGCTGGTGCTATTGTGACCGGGGAAAGTGATCCTGTTGAAAGCAATCCTGCGGCCAGCAAATCCGCGACCCGGGGCGCCGCGCTGTCGCGCCGCCGCATGGCGTTTGACGCGGCCATGGCGGCGGGTCATCCCGCCCCAGCGGCCTATCTTTCCGCGGTGCTGGCGGGCTATCGGGGTGCACCGGTGGCGGGGTATCTGGCGATCCGCACCGAAATCGATCCGGCCCCGGTGATGGCCGAGGCGGCGGCGCATGGTCTGGTCGGCGTCCCGGTGATCCGCAAGGCCGGGCAGCCACTGGTGTTTGCGCAATGGGAACCGGAGACGCCGCTGATCGACGGCCCGTTCGGCGCGCGCATCCCGGCGGTGGAACGGCTGATGGTGCCGCAGGTGGTCATCGTGCCGCTGGTGGCGTTTGACCGGCGCGGCGGGCGGCTGGGTTATGGCGGCGGTTTCTATGACCGCACGCTGCAGGCGCTGCGCGCGCAGGGCCCGGTGCTGGCGATCGGCTTTGCCTGGGCTTTGCAGGAAGATGACGCGCTGCCGCTGGAACCCACGGATCAACCGTTGAACCTGATCGTGACGGAACAGGGCGTGATCGAGGTCTGATGCCTCGCCGCCGCGTGGCAGACGGCGATCACCGCTCTTGTCCAAACCGCGAAAGCCGCTAGTGATACGGCCATGAAAATACTTTTCCTGGGCGATGTGATGGGCCGGTCGGGCCGCGCTGCGGTATCTGACCGGGTGGCGCGGCTACGCGCGGACTGGGGCCTCGATTTCGTGGTCATCAACGGCGAAAATGCCAGCGCTGGCGCCGGGCTGACCGCGGAACACGCGCGCGGGCTGCTGGATGCGGGCGCGGATTGCGTCACGCTGGGCGATCATGCGTTCGACCAGAAAGACATGGCGGGCTTTATCGAAGGTGAAACGCGGCTTATCCGCCCGTTGAACTATGCCAAGGGCGCGCCGGGGCGCGGGCACCGGGTGTTTCAGGACGCGCGCGGGCGGAAGGTGCTGGTGGCGCAGGTGCTGGGCAACGTGTTCATGAAGCGCGCCTTTGACGACCCGTTTTCCGCCATCGACACGCCGCTGCGGACCTTTCCGCTGGGGGGGGCGGTGCAGGCGGTGATTGTCGACATGCATTGCGAGGCGACATCGGAAAAGATGGGCATGGGCCATTGGTGCGACGGCCGCGCCAGTCTGGTGGTGGGCACGCACACCCATGTGCCGACGGCGGACGCGCAGATATTGCCGGGCGGCACCGCCTATCTGTCGGACGCGGGCATGTGCGGCGACTACCTGTCGGTGATCGGTATGGACAAGGCCGAACCGATGCGCCGGTTCGTGACTGGCATGGCCAAGGACCGCTTTACCCCTGCCGAGGGCGAGGCCACGCTGTCCGGCGTCTATATCGAAACCGACGACCGCACCGGGCGCGCGACGCTGATCACGATGGTCCGCCAAGGTGGGCGGCTGCCGCAATCAGGCCCGCAATCAGGCCTGCTATGACCGGGCGCGCCGGTCTGATCGCGGCCCTGATCGTCATCGGCACCGGCTGGGGCATCACGCTGCCCCTGATGAAAATCGCCGTGTCCAGCGGGCATGGCGCGTTCGGGCTGATTTTCTGGCAGCAGGTGGTGATGGTGCTGGGGTTGGGCGCGCTGATGCTGGCCACGGGGCGGCGGTTGCCGCGCGACCCGGCATCCCTGCGCGCCTATCTGCTGATCGCGATCATCGGGACGGTGCTGCCGAACTCTGCCAGCTACCGTGCCGCCGTGCATCTGCCGGCGGGCGTGTTGTCGATCCTTTTGTCGCTGATCCCGATGCTGGCGTTTCCTTTCGCATTGGCGATGGGGGTGGAACGGTTCCGCCCGGTGCGGCTGTTGGGGTTGGTGGCGGGTTTGGGCGCGGTGCTGTTGCTGGTGCTGCCCGAGGCCAGCCTGCCCGACCGCAGCATGGTGCCATGGGTGGGCGTCGCGCTGCTGGCGGGGATCGCCTACGCGTTCGAGGGCAATTTCGTTGCCCGCTATGGCACTGGACAGGCGGATGCGATCCAGACCATCTTTGGCGCGTCGCTGGCGGGGGCGGTGATGGTGTGGCCTTTGATGGTGGGCACCGGGCAGGGCATTGATCCGCGCAACGGGGTCGGTCTGGCCGAAGCGGCGCTGGTCGGGTCCGCGCTGATCCATGCGGCGGTCTATGTCGGCTATGTCTGGCTGGTGGGTCGCGCCGGGTCGGTGTTTGCGGTGCAATGCAGCTACATCGTGACGATTTCCGGCGTGTTCTGGGCCATGGTCCTGCTGGGAGAAAGCTATTCGCCTTACATCTGGGCATCGCTGGGGCTGATGTTGGCCGGGCTGGCACTCGTGCAACCACGCGACATCGCTGTGCTTGCAGCGCCAAAGGCCATCGGCCAGACTGGCGTGGGCCGTGGGGCTGAGGTATTTGACCCCGGACGCCGGGCCTGACCCGCGCCGCTGAACCAGAACAAGTCCGAAACGGAGCCACGTATGCAGATTATGGAACTCTCCGCGGCCGGGCAGGCTTGGGCGGCGCTGGCGATCCTCGGTCTGATGCTGGTGTTTTTCCTGCGTGAGACCTTTCCGACCGAAGTGGTGGCGCTGGTTGCCGCCGCCGTGATGATCCTGTTGGGTCTGTTGCCGGTGGACAAGGCGACGGCGGTGTTGTCGAACACCGCGCCCTGGACGATTGCGATGATGTTCGTCGTGATGGGGGCCTTGGTGCGCACCGGGGCGCTTGATTTGGTCACCTCTGCCGCCGACCGGTTCGCGCGGGTCAAACCGCGCACGGCGGTGGTGGTGATTTTCATCGGGGTCGCGCTGGCCTCGGCGATCATGAACAACACCCCCGTCGTGGTCGTGATGCTGCCGGTTATCGTGCAGTTGTCGCGCACCATCGGCACTTCGGCGTCGAAACTGCTGATCCCGCTCAGTTATGCCGCGATCCTCGGCGGGACACTGACGCTGATCGGCACTTCGACCAACCTTCTGGTGGACGGTGTGGCCCGCGCGGCCGGGATGGAACCGTTCGGCATGTTCGAAATGACCAAGCTGACCGCGATACTTGTGCTGTTCGGCATGGGATATCTGGCGCTGCTGGGGCCGATCCTGCTGCCGGACCGCTCCAGCATGGCCACGCTGCTGTCGGACCGCAGCCGGATGAAATTCTTTACCGAAGCCGTCATTCCGCCCGAATCCAACCTGATCGGCCGCGAGGTCCTGTCGGTGCAACTGTTCAAGCGCGAAGGCGTGTGGCTGATCGACGTGGTGCGCGGCGACCAGTCGCTGCGGCGAAATCTGGAAGGCGTGACCTTGCAGGTCGGTGACCGCGTGGTGCTGCGCACGGCGATGACCGAACTGCTGAGCCTGCAGCGCGACAAGGGCCTGAAACGTGTCGATCAGGTCAGCGCGGTGGAAACCAAGACCGTCGAGGTGCTGATCACCCCGGGCTGCAAGATGATCGGCCGCACGCTGGGCGAAATGCGTCGGCGCCGCCGCTATGGCGTCTATGTTCTGGCCGTGCACCGCCGCAGCCAGAACATCGGCCGCCAGATCGACGAACTGGAGGTCCGCGTCGGCGACACCCTGCTGCTGGAAGGCGCGCCCGCCGACATCCAGCGTCTGGCCACCGAGATGGAAATGGTAGACGTGTCACAGCCTTCGGCGCGGGCCTACCGGCGCAGCCATGCGCCGATTGCGCTGGCGGTGCTGGCCTGCATCGTCGGCCTGTCCACCATCGGGGTGGCCGAAATCCATACGCTCGCCTTCCTCGGGGCCGTCACGGTGCTGGTGACCGGCTGCATCGACGCCGATGAGGCGTTTTCCTTCATCGACAGCAGCCTGATGGCGCTGATCTTTGCCATGCTGGCCGTGGGGGCCGGATTGCAACACACCGGCGCCGTGCAGCTGGTGGTGAACGCGATCGCGCCGGGGCTTACTGACCTGCCGCCGTGGCTGTTGGTCGGTGCGGTGTTCCTCATGACCACGACGCTGACCGAAATCGTGTCGAACAACGCCATCGCCGTCATCATGACCCCGATCGTCATCGGTTTGGGGCAGACACTGGGCGTCGATCCGCGCCCTCTTGTGGTGGCGGTGATGGTGGCGGCGTCCTACGCCTTTGCCACGCCCATCGGCTATCAGACCAACACGCTGGTCTATGGCCCGGGCGGCTACAAATTCACCGATTTCATGCGGATCGGCATCCCGATGAACCTGTTGATGGGGGTGCTGGCGTCGGTGCTGATCCCGTTGTTGTGGCCGCTGTGACCGTCGCGCTTGCCCTTTGCCCGCGCGCCGGATTATAGCAGCGCGGGCAATCAACAAGGGTCGGAGACGGGCATGGCCGGACATTCGAAATGGGCCAACATCCAGCATCGCAAGGGCAAGCAGGACGCGCTGCGGTCAAAGCTGTTTTCCAAGCTGTCCAAGGAAATCACTGTGGCAGCCAAGATGGGCGACCCGGACCCCGAAAAGAACCCCCGCCTGCGGCTGGCCGTGAAAGAAGCGCGCGCCGTGTCGATGCCGCGCGACAATATCGAACGCGCGATCAAGAAATCCAGCATTGCTGACGCCGACGCCTACGAGGAAATCCGCTACGAAGGCTACGGCCCCGGCGGCGTCGCCGTGATCGTCGAGGCGATGACCGACAACCGCAACCGCACCGCATCCAACGTGAGGTCGCTGTTCACAAAATATGGCGGCAATCTGGGCGAGACGAATTCCGTCGGCTTCATGTTCGACAAGAAGGGCGAGGTGACCTATCCCGCCAAGGTCGGCACCTTCGACACCGTGATGGAGGCCGCGATTGACGCCGGCGCCGAGGATGTCGAACTGGCGATCGGCGATGAAGACACGCCCGACACCTATGTGATCTGGTGCGCGGATACCGACCTGCACGAGGTGGTGTCGGCACTGGAAGGCCATTTGGGCGAGTCCGCGTCCACCAAATTCGTCTGGAAACCCGGCACCACCGCGCCGGTCGATCTGGACGGGTTGCAAAAGCTGATGAAGCTGATCGACGCGCTGGAAGACGACGACGACGTGCAGCGCGTCACGGCGAATTTCGAAGCGTCCGACGAGGTGATGGCGCAGTTGTGACGCCCTCTGTCTGTGCGCCTGACAGGCCCCGCCCGTGATGGCGGGGCTTTTGTTTTGCGCGCTTTGCAGCCCGTGGTTGATGTGCTTGGGTGGGGCCGGGTGACTCGGGGGTGCGGATGTGGGATTTTGCTAACCTGTGGGCTGTGATCTGGGACTGGCTGCGCTGGCTTTGGCCAATGGCGCAGAACGAGTTCATGGAAGCGCCAATTGCAACGTCGTTCCAGCTCACGGTCATCCCCGCTCTTGTTTTCGGAGCGTTGGTTTTACTTTGGAAGAAATTTTGCAATTGGCTCGCCCGCCGTCGCGTCAAGAACATCCTTGATTCCTTCAAACCCGGTGAAATCAACGAACGCCGCAAGGTCTTTGGCCGTGATGCTGCGGTCGCGGACCTGCGCGCGCTGCTGATCGCCGGGGGCCAAGGCGCTGTCGTGCCGGTGCAGACCGGGGGTGGCGGCGTGGGCAAGACGACGCTGTGCCGTTATTACGCGCGCACCCATGCCGCTGATTATGATCAGGTCCATATGCTGCGCGCCGAAACTGAACAATCACTGATCGCCGACCTTGCGGCTTTGGCGTTGCAGCTGAACCCGAGCCTGTCGCAGGACAAGGGGTTGCGCCCGCTTGCCATGTTGGCGCGGCAGATGATCGTCAGCGATGCCGCGAAACACCGCTGGCTGCTGATCTTCGACAACGTCGAAACACAGCAAATCATGCTGGACTGGCGGATGCAGGCCCGGCACCTGCACGTGCTGGTGACCAGCCGTTTTCCCGACTGGCAGGCCGATGGGTTTATCGTCAGGCCGCTGGGCGTTCTGGCGCTGGCGGATGCGGTGACGTTGCTGCGAAACGAGGCCGGGCGGGATGATCCGGGGCTGGGCGATCTGGCCACCACGCTGGGGCGGTTGCCATTGGCGCTGGTGCAGGCGGGCGAATGGCTGCGCGTCAATCCGGGGCGGTCGGCGGCGGATTTTGCCGCCAAAGTCGATCATCTGCGCCAACGGGTCGATGTGCCGGGCATGACCACGGAACAAGACCGCACCACCGCCGCCGTTGTCGAACTGACCCTGAAACGGCTGGGGGCGGATGCCCGCGCGCTGGTTGATGTGCTGGCATGGTATGCGCCCGAAGGCTTGGATGCGGCGCTGTTGGCGCGGCTGGCGGAAAAGCACTGGCAGTATCGCTGGCGCAGCGCTTTTGGCCGACAGGTGCCGCGCTGCATCTGGCAGATTGCGCGGGACGATACGCGCCGCCGCGCCGCCTTTGCCGAATTGCGGCTTGCAGCGTTGCTGGAAGATGACGCCGACGTGCCTGGCACCTACAAGATGCACCGGGTGTTTCAGACTGTCATCCGCGCACAGGTGCGGATCGACCGCCGCGCCGGGTTCCGCACGGCCCGCGCGGCGGCGGCAGTGCTGGC
>JBBRCF010000161.1:0-6947 GCA_038205135.1 Rhodobacterales bacterium | reverse complement strand
CTATACGCATTCCGGGGTACTGGCGTCTGCGCTGGCGATGGACAAGCAAAAGACCAAGGATACCTACCGCGCTGTCGGTCTGCCGGTGGTACCAAGTCTGCTGGCGGCCCGCGCCGATATCGCGGCGCGGCACGTGATGCCGGTGCCCTATGTGGTCAAGCCGCATAACGAAGGGTCGTCGGTCGGCGTGGTGATCGTGCGCGAGGGGTCGAACCTGCCGCATCTGGACGCCACGATGCCCGATGTGCTGATGGTCGAGGCCTATGTGCCGGGGCGCGAATTGACCACCACGGTGATGGGCGACCGTGCGCTGGGCGTGACGGAAATCATCACCGATGGCTGGTATGACTATGATGCGAAATACAAACCCGGCGGGTCGCGGCATGTCTGCCCGGCCGTTCTGCCCGCCGACATCACCGCCGCCTGTCTGGATTATGCGCTGCGCGCGCATCAGGCGCTCGGCTGTCGCGGCGTGTCGCGGACCGATTTCCGCTGGGACGACGCCCGCGGTCCGGACGGGTTGATCCTGCTGGAAACCAACACGCAGCCCGGCATGACGCCGACGTCCCTGTCGCCGGAACACGCGGCGCTGGCGGGGATGACGTTTGGCGAATTCTGCGCCTGGATGGTGGAGGATGCATCATGCGACCGTTGATGCGTCACGATCCCGCGCCGTCGCGGCTGGCTTACCGGATGGAACGGATGCGACTGTCGCCCGCCTATCGCGTGGCACTTCGGGTGGGGCTGCCGCTGGTGCTGATCGCCGGCATTCTGGGTGGGGTGCTGGCGTCCGAGGCGCGGCGCACGGCGCTGGTGCAGGCGATGGCGGATATCCGCATCGATATCGAAACCCGACCGGAATTCATGGTGTCGGTGCTGGCGATTGACGGAGCCTCGCCGGCTGTGGCCGATGATGTGCGGGCCGCGCTGGCGCTGGCGCTGCCGCAATCGTCGTTCCATCTGGATCTGGACGGTTTGCGGATCAAGGCGCAGACGCTGCCGGCGGTGCGCACGGCGGCGGTGCATGTGCGGGCGGGCAGCATTTTGCAGGTGGACATCACGGAACGTGTGCCGGTGGCGTTGTGGCGCACCCGCGACGGGCTGGTTCTGGTCGATGCCGATGGCGTTGCGGTGCGGGCTGCGGCGTTCCGCGACGAACACCCTGCGTTGCCGCTGATCGCGGGCGACGGGGCAGGGGCTGCGGTCGCCGAGGCGCTGCGTCTGGTGCATTCGGCGGGCCCGTTGACGCCGCGCCTGCGCGGGTTGGTGCGGATTGGCGAGCGGCGCTGGGATGTCGTGCTGGACCGCAACCAGCGCATCCTGTTGCCCGAAGACGCGCCGGAACAGGCCTTGGAACGCGCCGTGGCGATGGATCAGGCCAAAGACCTGTTGGGCCGCGATGTGGCGGCGATGGATTTGCGGGTGCCTGAACGCCTGACAGTGCGGATGGGGCAACCCGCCGCTGACGAATGGTGGAGGGCGAGGACGATTTTGTTAAGGGGCGGAAACGAATGATCGAACTTTACCAATCGCAGCGCGCGATGCGGAACATGCGCAAGGTGGCCATGCAGCGCGGTGTGGTGGCCATTCTTGACGTGGGATCGTCAAAGATCGCCTGTCTGGTGCTGCGGTTCGATGGCGGGGCCAGTCCCGAAGGCGACGGCATCGGCAGTCTGGCGGGACAGGCCGGATTTCGGGTGATCGGCGCGGCCACCACCCGGTCGCGCGGGGTGAAATTCGGTGAAATCCACGCGATGCAGGAAACCGAACGCGCGATCCGCACGGCGCTGCAGGCGGCGCAAAAGATGGCGAATATCCGGGTCGATCACGTGGTGGCCTGTTTTGCGGGGGCCGAACCGCGCAGCTATGGCGTGGCGGGGACGGTCGATCTGGAAGGCCATATCGTCACCGAACAGGATGTTAGCCGGGTGTTGTCGGCCTGCGATGTGCCGGATTTCGGCGAGGGGCGCGAGGTTCTGCATGCCCATCCGGTGAATTTCGCGCTGGATCACCGGTCCGGACTGGAAGATCCGCGTGGCCAGATGGGCCAGCGGTTGGCGACCGACATGCACATGCTGACAGTGGACGGGGTGGCGATCCAGAATCTGGCGCATTGCGTTAAACGCTGTGATCTGGAACTGGCTGGTGTGGCATCGTCGGCCTATGTGTCGGGGATTTCGTCGCTGGTCGAGGACGAACAGGAACTGGGCGCGGCCTGCATCGACATGGGCGGTGGGGCGACCGGCATTTCCATCTTCATGAAGCGGCACATGATCTATTCCGACGCCGTGCGGATGGGCGGCGATCATGTGACCAACGACATTTCCATGGGCCTGTCGGTGTCGCAGACCACCGCCGAACGGATCAAGACCTTTTACGGCGGGGTGGTTGCCACCGGCATGGATGACCGCGAGGCGATCGAGATCGGCGGCGAAACCGGCGATTGGGAACATGACCGCCGCACGGTCAGCCGCGCCGAACTGATCGGCATCATGAAACCCCGCGTCGAAGAGATCCTGGAAGAAGTGCGTGCCCGTCTGGATGCGGCCGGTTTCGACCACCTGCCCAGCCAGCAGATCGTGCTGACCGGCGGCGGCAGTCAGATCCCCGGGCTTGACGGATTGGCCAGCCGAATCCTTGGGCATCAGGTGCGGCTTGGGCGGCCGTTGCGGGTGCATGGTCTGCCGCAGGCGGCCACCGGACCCGGATTCGCCAGCGCGGTCGGGCTGTGCCTGTTCACCGCGCATCCGCAGGACGAATGGTGGGATTTCGAACTTCCGGTGGATCGGCTGCCGGCCCGCAGCCTGCGCCGGGCGATGAAATGGTTCAAAGACAACTGGTGAACGCAACATGTCTGCATATCGGCAAAATCCCGCGTCAAACGGACTTGCAAATGCCACATTTAGTATGTCCTGCGCGTTTTTCGCGTGACGAAACCGGCGTAATCGGTAAGAATGACGCAGAATTGGCATAAAAACCTCCGCGGCGGCGGATCATAACTCAGGCGGATGACACCATGGCACTCAACCTTTCCTTGCCCGGACAGAACGAACTCAAGCCACGGATCATCGTGTTCGGGGTTGGGGGTGCCGGCGGTAACGCCGTGAACAACATGATCGCCAAGGAATTGACCGGCTGCGACTTCGTGGTCGCCAACACCGATGCGCAGGCACTGGCGCAATCGCGCGCCGAATGCCGCATCCAGTTGGGCGTGAAAGTGACCGAAGGTCTGGGCGCGGGCGCCAAGGCCGCTGTGGGCGCTGCCGCCGCCGAAGAAAGCATCGAACAGATTGTCGATCATCTCGCCGGCGCACACATGTGTTTCATCACGGCCGGCATGGGCGGCGGTACTGGCACCGGTGCCGCGCCGATCATCGCGCAGGCCGCGCGTGAACTGGGTGTGCTGACCGTGGGCGTGGTGACGAAACCGTTCCAGTTTGAGGGCGCCAAGCGGATGCGTCAGGCCGAAGATGGCGTCGATGCGCTGCAGCGTGTGGTCGATACGCTGATTATCATCCCGAACCAGAACCTGTTCCGGCTGGCAAACGAAAAAACCACTTTCACCGAGGCGTTCGCGCTGGCCGATGACGTGCTGTATCAGGGCGTCAAGGGCGTCACTGACCTGATGGTGCGGCCCGGCATGATCAACCTCGACTTTGCCGACGTCCGGTCGGTGATGGACGAAATGGGCAAGGCAATGATGGGCACTGGCGAGGCCACGGGCGAAGATCGCGCGATCCAGGCCGCCGAAAAGGCGATCGCAAACCCGCTGCTGGACGAAATCTCGTTGCGCGGTGCGCGTGGCGTGCTGATCAACATCACCGGTGGGCCGGACCTGACGCTGTTCGAACTCGACGAAGCCGCCAACCGCATCCGCGAAGAAGTCGACCCCGAAGCGAACATCATCGTCGGGTCCACGCTGGATGACGACATGATCGGCGCGATCCGGGTGTCCGTCGTGGCGACCGGGATCGACGCGGCCGATACGCGGCAGGAACTGCCGGTGCCGCGCCGGTCGATGGCGCAGCCGCTTAAACAATCCGTGGCCGTTGGGATGTCGCATGGCGACAGCCGGGCCGCCGCGCCTGCGCCGCAGATGATGCCGACGTTGCAAGTCACGTCGGTGACCGCGGCACCTGCCCCGCAACAGACGGAACCTTCGCTGTTCGATCAGGGGCTGGATGTGCGCCGCGCCGCCGCCCAGGATCAGGCCGAGGACATCTTTGACGACTACGAAGACGAAGCGGTGGATGATCTGCCGCCGCCCGCCTACAAGCCCGCGATGCCGCAATTCCAGCCGCGCAACGACATGACCGATTCTGCAGAGGATTTTGTGGCCCCCCGCGCCCCCGCGCCCGGCACGCCCTCGGCCGAAGCGATGGCCCGCCTGAGCGCCGCGGTCCAGCGGACGGCCCCGACGGCTGCAGCCCCACGCCCCGCGCCGCAACCGGCCGAAGCACCGGTCGGACGGTTTGGCATCAACTCGCTGATCAATCGCATGACGGGTCACAGCGCAGAGGCCCCGGCCTTGCCGCCGCGGGTCCAGCCCCCGGCGCAACCCGCGATGCGGACACAGGCGGCGCAGGCGCCCCAGCCGCAATCTGCGCCGCGTCCGCGTGCGGATGGTGGCCCCGAACAAGACAAGATCGAAATCCCGGCGTTCCTGCGCCGGCAGGCCAACTGATACATATTGCAACAACGCAACAGGGGGCTGCTCGCAAGAGCGGCCCTTTTTCGTTTGGCATCAGCGGTTTTTGCGGCGATGCGTGTGTGTCCGCTCCTGACACATACCGTTGCAAAGCGTGAGTTGAGCCCCTTTGTCACAAGTTTTAGACAGGCGTCAGACCATGCCGGTAGCGGCAAAAGGATTCTGACGTGCAGACAACAGTGAAATCAGCGATCGTCCTGACCGGCCACGGATTGCATTCCGGTGCGCCGGCCCGTCTGGTAATCCGTCCTGCCCCGGCAGACACCGGGATCTGGTTTCGCCGGGTCGATGTGACGGACCGCGATCCGCTGGTTCCCGCGCGTTGGGATGCGGTGCACCAGTCGCCGCTGTGCACCCTGATTGCAAACGCGGCCGGCGTATCGGTGTCGACCATCGAACATGTCATGGCGGCGCTGGCGGGATGCGGCGTGCATAACGCGCGGCTGGATATCGACGGACCCGAAGTGCCGATCCTCGACGGGTCGGCCGTGGAATTCGTCCGGGCGATCCTGGCCACCGGCCTGCATGTTCTGAACGTGCCGGTGCGCGCGATCGAAGTGCTGAAATCCGTCGAGGTCCGGCGCGGTGACGCGATGGCGCGGCTGGATCCTGCGGTGAACCTGCGGATCGATTTCCGCATCGAATTTTCTGATCAGGCGATCGGCGTGCAGACCAAGACGCTGAACATGGCCAACGGCAGCTTTGTGCGGGAACTGTGCGACAGCCGCACCTTCTGCCGCAAGGCTGATGTGGATGCGATGCGGGCGCAGGGGTTGGCGTTGGGTGGCACGCTGGAAAACGCGGTCGTTGTCGATGGCCCGCACGTTCTCAGCCCCGGCGGGTTGCGGTATTCCGACGAAGCTGTGCGCCACAAGATGCTGGATGCATTGGGAGATCTGGCATTGACGGGTTCGCCGCTGATCGGGCGCTACACCGGCCATCGGGCTGGGCATGCGGTGACGAATGACCTGCTGCGCCAGCTGTTCGCGGACCCCACCGCATTCCGGACGGTGGTCTGCGATGCGGCCATGGCCGCGCGTCTGCCGGGCGCGGGTGTGCATGCCGGGGAACTGCCTGCGGTCGCGTGAGCGGCGGCGACATCGTGGCGCAGCAGCCCACAACAATTTGCGCCAAAGACGTTTTGCCCCGGATTTTTCTGTGCTAGACCGCATGGCAATCAGGTCTGGCACGCAGGTGCCGACAGGCAGACAGGGGTGAATACGGGCATGACAGGCAAGCGGTTCCAGATGCGGTCCGTGGCGCAGGTCATGGCGGCCGGCATGGTGATGCTGGTGCTGGCGGGGTGCGGCGACAGGTCTGACCCGCGTGTGTCACGGGTGCCGTTGGAAACCTACACCGCAGAACAGATATTTACCCGGGGCGAATACGAACTTGACCGCAAGCGTCCCGAAGACGCCGCGTACTTCTTTGGCGAAATCGAGCGGTTGTATCCCTATTCTGACTGGACCCAGCGCGCCCTGATCATGCAGGCGTTTTCATTCCATCAGGCCAAGGAATACGAACAAAGCCGGTCCGCCGCACAGCGTTACATCGACTTTTTCCCGCTCGATGACGATGCCGCCTATGCGCAATACCTGCTTGCGCTGTCGTATTATGATCAGATCGACGAAGTCGGCCGTGATCAGGGCCTGACGTTTCAGGCGCTGCAATCGTTGCGCACCGTGATCGAACGCTATCCGGACAGCGAATATGCCCGGTCTTCGATTCTCAAGTTCGATCTGGCCTTTGATCATCTGGCGTCAAAGGAAATGGAAATCGGGCGCTTCTATCTGAAAAAACAGCATTATCCGGCCGCCATCAACCGGTTCCGCGCCGTGGTCGAGGATTTTCAGACCACCAGCCACACCGCCGAAGCTTTGCACCGTCTGGTCGAAGCCTACCTGTCGCTGGGCCTGACCGACGAGGCGCAGACGGCCGGTGCGATCCTTGGTCACAACTTTCAGAGCTCGGAGTTCTACGAGGACAGTTTCAAGCTGTTGACCGGGCGCGGTTTGGAAGCCAAGCCGCGTGGCGAAAACTGGTTGGCGCAAATCTATCGGCAGACAATCCGCGGCCAGTGGTTGTAAAGGGGGCTGGGGTGATGCCCCATCCTGCGAGGGGCCATGCTGCGTTCGCTTGAAATCCGCGACATGTTGTTGATCGACCGTCTGGACCTTGCGTTCCAGCCCGGTCTGAACGTGTTGACCGGCGAAACCGGGGCGGGCAAATCGATCCTGCT
>JBBRCF010000160.1:0-7039 GCA_038205135.1 Rhodobacterales bacterium | reverse complement strand
GTTGCGACCCAGCAGTGCGATGCGGTCATCCTGATCGATGCGCAGGTTCAGGTGGTTCAGCACGATCGACTTGCCGTAACCCGTGGCGACGTTGTCGCACAGCAGGATGGGCGGCGACAGCGGTTCGGGTTCCGGAAACGTGAACACCGTGCGCGCGGCCTCTTCGGGGGCGCGGATGGTTTCCATCTTTTCCAGCATCTTGACCCGGGCCTGGGCCTGTTTCGCCTTGGATGCCTTGGCCTTGAACCGGTCCACGAAGGATTGCAGATGCGCGCGGCGCATGTCCTGCTTTTTCGCCTGCGCGCTTTGCACGGCGCGCTGTTCGGCGCGGGTGCGGGCGAAGGTGTCATAGCCCCCGGTGTAAAGCGTCAGGCGGCGGTCATCCAGATGCAGGATCGCGCCGACCGCGCGATTTAGCAGTCCGCGATCGTGGCTGATGATCAGCACGGTATGGGGATATTTCTGCAGATACCCCTCCAGCCACAAGGCGCCTTCAAGGTCCAGATAGTTGGTCGGTTCGTCCAGCAGCAACAGGTCGGGTTGCGCGAACAGCACGCCCGCCAGCGCGACCCGCATCCGCCAGCCGCCCGAAAACGCCGAACAGGGCATCCGCTGTTCATCGGCATCGAACCCCAGACCGCGCAGGATCGAACTGGCGCGCGCCTCGGCGCCCCAGGCGTCGATATCGGCCAGCCGCATCTGGATATCGGCGATGCGGGTGGGGTCGGTGGCGGTTTCCGATTCGGCCAGCAGACTGGCGCGTTCCAGATCGGCGGCCAGCACGGTATCCAGCAACGACACCTCGTTGCCCGGCACCTCTTGGGCCACGCCGCCGATGCGGGCGCGCGACGGCAGGGTGATTTCGCCGCCATCCAGCGTCAATTCGCCCCGGATCAGCTTGAACAGCGTGGTCTTGCCCGCGCCATTGCGACCGACAAGGCCCACCTTGTGGCCTTCGGGGATCAGGGCCGATGCCCCCTCGAACAGGGGACGGCCTTCAACGGAATAGCTGATATCGGATATGCGTAACATGTGTGCGCCCTAGCAGAGCCGGGCGCGCTGTTCCAGTGGTTGCCCTTGGTTGCGTCGCAGGCTAGCTCTGCGGCAAAGGGAGCGTTCCATGACCCGCACCACCCCACCCAGCCTGACGACCCTGATCCTGCTGACCGCGCTGTCGGTGTTGACGCTGAACATGTTCTTGCCATCGCTGTCGCGTATCGCCGCCGATTTTCAGGCGGACTATGCGCTGGTGTCACTGTCGATCGGCGGCTACCTTGCGGTGTCGGGTGTGGTGCAACTGGTGATCGGGCCGCTGTCGGACCTGTATGGCCGCCGCCCGGTGTTGATCTGGTCATTGGTGGGTTTCGTGCTGGCGTCGGTGGGCTGTTTCCTTGCTCCGACGGTCGAGATGTTTCTGGTGTTCCGCATGCTGCAATCCACCGGCATCGCCGGCATGGTGTTGTCGCGTGCGGTGGTGCGCGACATGTATCCGCAGGCGGAATCGGCCCGCGTGCTGGGGGTGATCGGCATGGCGATGGCGTTGGCCCCGTTGTTGGGTCCTGTGCTTGGTGGCGTGCTGGACCAGATTTTCGGCTGGCGTGCGGTGTTCGTGTTCTTTATCGCAGCCGGCATCGCCACCACCGCGCTGGTCTGGGCCGATCTGGGCGAAACGAATGCCTCGCGGGGGGAGCGGTTTTCCGATCAGTTCCGTGCCTATCCGGACCTGTTCCGCGAAGGGCTGTTCTGGGCGTGGTGCGGGTCACTGGTGTTTTCGGTCGGCGGGTTCTACGCGTTTCTGGGCGGCGCGCCAAAGGTTGGCGAGGACCTGTTCGGCCTGACGCCCGCCTGGCTGGGGCTGGGCATGGGGTCGATCAGCGCCGGGTTCATGCTGGGCAATTATCTCGGCGGGCGGATGACGCCGCGCTACGGTCTGGCGCGGGTCATGTTGGCGGGGCGCGTGATGGCCGTGTGCGGCCCGCTGCTGGGGCTGGCGTTGTTTTCCGGCGGGTGGGCAACGCCGCTCACGTTGTTCGGGCCGGTGCTGTTCGTGGGGTTCGGCAACGGGCTGACCCTGCCGGGCGCCAACGCGGGGGTCATGAGCGTTGCGCCCCGGCTGGCGGGGTCCGCCAGCGGGTTGTCGGGCGCGCTGACGGTGGGCGGGGGCGCGGTGATCACCAGCACCGCCGGCTGGGCGGTAGGGTTTGCGATGCCGGCGCAGGCACTGTTTGCGGTGATGCTGATCACCAGCGCGCTGGCGTATCTGTGCACGCTGGTGGCCACACGGATCGAGGCGTCGCGCGGTCTGCAGGCGTGACAGCGCGGGCGCCGATAGCGCCTTTTCACTGTCATATGGCCATGCTATGCGCCCCCCGGACGGGCAAACGGGCGGGCATGGGGCCGGTCCGCGCCCCTTGCGAGGACACCTGACATGGCCATCGAACGCACGCTTTCCATCATCAAACCCGACGCCACCAAGCGTAACCTGACCGGCAAGATTGTCGCCAAATTCGAAGACGCGGGCCTGCGGGTTGTCGCATCGAAGCGCATCCATCTGACCGTCGCACAAGCCGGCGAGTTCTACGCCGAACACAAGGCGCGCGGGTTCTATGGTGAACTGGTCACCTATATGGCGTCGGAACCCGTCGTGGTGCAGGTGCTGGAAGGCGAAGGCGCGATCCTGAAAAACCGCGAAGTCATGGGCGCAACCGACCCGGCCGAAGCCGCCCCCGGCACCATCCGCAAGGAATTCGCGCTGTCTAAAGGTGAAAACTCGGCCCACGGGTCGGACAGCGACGCCGCCGCCGCGCGCGAAATCGCGTTCTTCTTTTCGGGTCTTGAACTGGTCGGCTGATCAGCGTCCCGCATCACGGGCCCCGCACAGGGCCCTGAACATTCGAAAGGCCGCCCGAAACGGGCGGCCTTTTTTATTTGCGGCGCGGGATCACGCCGATGTCGGCGAGGGCGCGGTCCAACGCGGTGGTGCCGTCGGTTGGCACCGCCGCCTTCAGCGCATCGAACCGCACGCGCAACGCCGCCTTTTCCGGGCCTTTGCAATCGTTCCATGGCCGGCCTTGCAAGGCCATCACCAGCACATAATACCAGATGAAATGCGCCCGCACACCGGCCGCCAGCAGCCGCGCATAGGCGGCATCCGGACCCAGCGCGCGCAGGTCATCGGCACTGGTAATGCCAGCGCGGGCGCATTCGCGTTCAAACGCGGGGCCAAGATTGCGGATCGAGGATATCGGTACGGTCATCTGCGCAATACTAGCGACCGCGCGGCCGCCCGCAAAGCGTCAGATCGCAGCCCAGTCCTTGAAAATCGGGGATTGTGGAGCGGCGGGTTTCACCGGCTCTTGCGGGATGGGGGTTGGCTGCTCTGCCATTGTCGTCTCCTGTTGTGCCCGCTTTCGGTACGGATCTGGCCACTGTAGTGTGACAGTAAAGCGCAGCTAAGGCAGGACAGCGACAGGTTCAAGGCCGCAAGGCCGGCAGCCCGCGCGCCATCGGCGGCGGGTTGCCGACGGTGGATCAGGCCGTCAGCGCGGCGGTCACGATGATTTCGACGCGGTATTTGGGCGCGGCCAGTTTCGCCTCGCCGGTAGCGCGCGCAGGCGTGTGGCCCTGTGGCACCCAGGTATCCCAAACGCTGTTCATCTCGGCAAAATCGGCCATGTCGGCCAGCCAGATGATGGTCTGCAGGACGTTTTCCTTTGACGTGCCGGCCGCGGCCAGAATGCGGTCCACCTGCGCGAGGCAATCGCGGGTCTGTTCCGCGACCGTTGCGCCTTCGCCGACCTGACCGGCCAGATAGACGGTCTGGCCATGGATCACCGCCTCGCTCATGCGGGGGCCGATACCGATACGTTTGATCATGACAGTCTCCTTTTAAACATTGTGTTGCAGCCGGAAGATGATGTGTTGCGCGAGGATTGAGTCATGCCAGTTTCACCAAAGCATGGCGTTTCTTGCCGGCGGTCAGTTTCACCGGCAGGCGCTCTGCGGCGATCATCTGGCCCGCATCGGTCACCGGTTCGTCGTCGATCCGCGCGCCGCCTTCGGCGATCAACCGTTTGGCGTCCTTGCCCGAACTGGCCAGCCCCGCGCGGACGAACAGTTGCGCTGCCGTCAGGCCCGTGCCGATATCAGACGCGGTCAGGTCCAGTGTCGGTAGGTCATCGCCCACGCCGCCCCGTTCGAACACGGCGCGCGCGGTAGTTTCGGCGGCCACAGCGGCGTCTGCCCCGTGCAAAAGACCCGTCACAGCATTTGCGAGGATGACTTTTGCCACATTTATCTCGGCCCCGCCGAGTGTGCCCAGCCGGTCACATTCCGCCACCGGCAATTCGGTATACAGCTTCAGGAACCGGCCCACATCCGCGTCGGTCGTATTGCGCCAGAATTGCCAGAATTCATAGGGGCTCAGCATGTCCGCCGACAACCAGACCGCGCCGCCCTGCGATTTGCCCATCTTGCGGCCGTCAGAGGTGGTCAAAAGCGGGGTCGTCAGGCCGAAAATCTGCGCGTCCAGCACCCGGCGTGTCAGGTCGATGCCGTTGACGATATTGCCCCATTGATCCGATCCGCCCATCTGCAACAGACAGCCGTCGCGGCGATACAGTTCCAGAAAATCATAGGCTTGCAGGATCATGTAGTTGAATTCGAGGAAAGACAGCGATTGTTCGCGGTCCAGTCGGGATTTAACCGATTCGAAACTCAGCATCCGGTTGACGGAAAAATGCCGGCCGATATCGCGCAGAAAATCGAGGTAATTCAGCGCGCCCAGCCATTCTGCATTGTTCGACATCAGCGCCCCGGTCGCGCTGGCGTCATAGGCCAGATACCGGTCGAACACGCGCTGCATCGCGGCAATGTTCGCGTCGATCTGCGACGGCGTCAGCAGCGGGCGTTCTTCGGCGCGAAACGACGGATCGCCGACCTTGGTCGTTCCGCCGCCCATCAGGGTGATGGGGCGATTGCCGGATTTCTGGAACCAGCGCAGCAACATGATGTTCAGCAGATGCCCGACATGCAGCGAGGCCGCCGTGGCGTCATAGCCGATATAGGCGGTCACGGGGCCACGTTTCAGGGCGTCGTCCAGCCCTTGCAGGTCGGTGCAATCAGCCAGGAACCCGCGTTCCATGATCGTGGTCAAGAATTCCGAACGGGGGGTGTAGGTCATGCCGCTTGTCCCTTTTTCGCCCCCATGCCTATATCGGGCGGGTCTGCAAAGGGAAAGCCATGTTGAAACCGGGACCCGTGACGGCGGTGGGAACGATGTCGGGCACGTCGCTGGACGGGGTGGACGCCGCGGTGATCGACACCGATGGGCGGCGAATCCTCGGGTTTGGCGACAGCGCCTATCGGGCCTATTCGGGCGCGGAACAGGCGGTTTTGCGTACGGCGCTGGGGTGTTGGCCGGGCGATCCGGGTGTTACAGAGGCGACCGCGGTGGTCGAGGCCGCCCATCTGGCCGTGCTGGGCAATCTGACGGGCGATATTGTCGGGTTCCATGGCCAGACACTGGCGCATGATCCCGCCGGACGTCGCACGCATCAGGCCGGCGATGGCGCGCGGCTGGCGCAGGCCCTCGGGCGCACCGTCGTGTGGGATTTCCGGTCTGCCGATGTGCGATTGGGCGGGCAGGGCGCGCCGTTGGCACCGTTTTTCCATTTCGCCGCCGCGCAGTGGGCGGGGCTGACGGCACCTGTCGCGTTCCTGAATCTGGGCGGGGTGGGCAACCTGACTTGGTGTGACCCGCTTGCGACCGGGCCAGAAACTTCGGGCGCGATCCTCGCGTTCGATACCGGTCCTGCCAATGCGCCGTTGAACGATCTGATGCTGGCACGCCGCGGTGTCAGCCATGATGCGGGCGGCGCGTTGGCCGCGACGGGCAAAGTGGTGGACGGCGCGCTGGAACTGTTTCTCGACGAAGGGTATTTCCTGAAAATCCCGCCCAAATCGCTGGATCGCAACGATTTTTCGGTGATGCTGGATCTGGTGCGCGAATTGCCCGATGCCGATGCGGCGGCGACCATGACCGCAATGGCGGCAGCGGCGGTGTTGCAGGGCATGCAATATTGTCCCGCGCCGCCCGCGGCGGTTTATGTCACCGGTGGCGGGCGGCATAACCCGGTGATGATGGCGATGATCAGCGCCGCACTGGACTGCCCGACAGCGCCCGTCGAAAACATCGGGCTGGACGGCGACATGCTGGAGGCGCAGGCATTTGCCTATCTGGCAGTGCGGGTGGCGATGGGGTTGCCGACATCCTGTCCGGCCACCACGGGGGTGCGGGCCTTTGTCGGCGGCGGTATCGTCAGCCGGCCGAACCAGTAGCGCTCAGGCCGAACAGGACGCCCCGCCCAGTACGCAGAATTTTGCGCAATGCGGGTGGTTCAGCGCGACAGGGCGCGCGGCATCCGCCAGTGTCGCCCCCATGTCGAATTGCAGGTCATAGGGCAGCAGCGTGCAGGAGACGACCGACGCGGCGGGCGCGCCCTTGCGACGCACCACCATGCGTTGCGACGCGCACATCACGCTGTCGGGGGATTTGTGCAGGATGCCCCAGCAGGCCGTGGTGATTTCCGGCACTGCGACGCGCAGGTCCATTTCGGGAAAAATCACTGTTTGTGCAGGATCTTCAGCATCGATGCTGAAGTGGTTTGTGGCATAAAGGGCAGCATATCCGGCGCGGGCCTGCGCCTCGGTTTCGCCCCAGGTGGACCGCCCCGCTACGGTCATGCGCAGACCATGTTCGCGCAGCCACACCATGCCCCGCAGCGTTTCGGCAAACCCGCCCGGCCCGCGCAGCGCATCGTGCAGGGGCGCGTTGAAATGATCCAGCGACACCCGCAGCATCAGCCGGTCACCGAAACGTGCCTGCAAATCTTGCAACCCCGCTTGCAGGCGCGGGCGCATCATAGGGCGCATCGCATTGGTTAGAATCAGCACCTTATACCCGCGTGTCAACGCCACGTCCGCCATGGCGATCATGTCGGGGTTCAGGAACGGTTCGCCGCCGGTAAAGCCGATTTCG
>JBBRCF010000159.1:0-7114 GCA_038205135.1 Rhodobacterales bacterium | reverse complement strand
GTCGGCCCCCGCACCGCCGGTCAGACGGTCATTATCGCCGCCGCCATAGATCGCGTCGCTGCCGCTGGTGCCGATCAGCGTGTCGTTGAGCGACGTGCCGCGGATCACGTTCGGCGCCGGCGCGGGTTCGGGTTCGGGTTCAGGATCGGGAATGACCACGCCGGTGGGGGTGAAGCCGAAATCGGACCAGTTAAGGCTGTGATTGAAAGACGCCGCGACGCTGACGCCCGCCACATCCGCCAATGTCTTGCCGGCACTGGCCAGCGCGCCCAGATCAAGCAGATATTGTTCATTGACATAGCCATAAGCCCCGGTCTGCTGGTCATAGAGGCCCAGAACATTGTTCAGAACCGACCCATCCTTGAACGTGACCGTGGTGCTGACCTCGCCCGTGTCCTGCACCCGTATGACCGATGACAGCGACCCGTCGGGAAAGACAAATGTGGTGAACCCATCAAAGATCTGAGAGGTTGAATTGGGTGCCGATGTCACGGTCTCGATCGCGTCATCGCCACGCAAAAGATCATTGTCGGTCAATGTGGCTGACCGAAGCCCGTTTGATACAAAGTCAAACCCCCAAATCACGCGTGTCTGCGAGAAATACTGCGTGGTGAACTGCTGTAGCAAGGCAACCTCCCTTGTGATGGCACACGACCGCCCCACACCACACGCATAGCGATAAATGGCGCAGGTTCATTCGAGCAAATCACCCTTCGTCACATTGTCCGGATTGCCCGCGACGATTCCGTGTAGTCGTGCTGCGGGCGGGTGACCGTGCCAGGGGAAACCGCAGAGATCGCGGGGGGCCTGAAAACCGAAAGGGGGCCGTTGGATCGGCCCCTCTTTCTCTTCTTGCCTGCCGAAAAGTATCAGATTGTCGGGATCACCAGCCGCTGTCCGATGCGGATATGGTCGGGCGACCCCAGAATTGTGCGGTTTGCATCGTAGATCGACGTGAAACGTCCGGCGTTGCCGTAAAACCGCTGTGCGATGGCGCCCAGGCTGTCGCCTCGGGATACGGTGTAAAAACTGGCCTGCGCTACCACACCATCGGCTTTTTGTATCATGCGCACCTCGACCCCGTCGCCACCGGCGATTACGGGACGCGTGTTTTCGCCCGCCGCAATGCGGGCCTGTGACAGGATGGACGCCAGAATTGTCGCGGTGTCGACGCGGCCTTCGTTGGTGACCAGCGCCTTGGGCACGGTGATGTCGCCGCGCCCGGCGGCCTCGTTCACCAGCGCATCGATATAGCTGTCGGATTGGCCTTCGCGCAGGGCCTGGGCCACCAGCGCCTGCAAACCAATGGCGCGGACCGTCGGTTGCACGGGAGCATCCACCTGACCGGTAACGGCGCGGATATTGGCCAGAATCCCGGCAGTGGCCGCGTCAACCTGTGCGCGGTCGGGGGCAGCAGTCGTTCTGAGGCCCAATTCGGCCAGCACCGACACCGTCATCGTCTGTAGGTCGGTATTGTCAGTGGCAAAGGCGGGGGTGGCCATAGCGTTGCGCGTAACGGGGGCGGCTTGGAGTGTCGGCACATCCGCCGCCGCAGCGGCGGGAACGGTTTGGGCCAGCGCAGTGCGATCCGTAGCGATCGTGCCCAGATCGACAGCGGCGCGGGTCACATCGCCCATGACGCGCGGGGCAGGATCGCGCCCCGGCTGCAACGCCACCAGAACACCGGTGAGGGCCAGAAATCCACCCGTTGCCAGCAGCGACCGGATCAGACGCGGTCGTGCAGTACGCACCGCAGGTTTTGCCGCAAAACGTGTCATTCTTGGGTCACCGTCAGGCCAAGGATCATCCAGTCCTGCATGCCGCCGCGATAATACTGCAGCTTGTCTGCCGGGTAGCCGGCGTCCAGCAGGTTGCGAATGGCGCGGGGCGACTGGTCACACCACGGCCCGTTACAAAACAGCACCAGATCCACCGCCGCCGAAAAATCCCATGCCGCGCCGATTTGGCGTGCGCCCAACACGGCCAGGATATCATCGCGGTAAGGGTTCGTCGGTTCCAGCGTGGCAAAGAGCACGTTGACCGCGCCGGGGATCGTGCCCTTGACGAACCATTCCGGCACCCGGCTGTCCACCAGCAACCCGCGGCCGGCGGCGACGCGGGTTTCAAGAAAATCCATTACTTCGATTTCGCCCAGCGTTGCCACACCTTCGCCGGCACTGATCGGGTGGATGCAGAACGGCGGGCAGGCGCGCGAGGTTTTGGCGAATTCGCCGGTTAGCGTCGCGGTGCTGTCCTGATTGCGGCTGATTTCGTGGGGCTTGCCGGCGATGGTAAAACTGCGGGCCATCTGGTCCGGCGTGATCCGGACCGCCTTGTCTGTTGCCCCGGCGTCTGTTGCCCCGGCGTCTGTTGCAGCAGCCGCGTTTGCAACGCCAACCGAAATAACCAAGGCGAGGGCAAACACGCGCGTCATCACAAAGATCCCCAGGTAGCACGCAAATCTGGGTGGCTGGCAGGCCGATTTGCGCTGAACGCCACCAGATATAGGCGAACCGCCGCGAATCAGTCAACATAAAGCGAATCATAACAGGTTAATTTCACGTTAATAATTAGCCTGATTCGCGGACATGATTCGTTTCAATGCCTTGGCGGCCGAAGCTCAGCCAATTGTATGGGCAAAGGGCTTAGAGGGCACAGTGTCGCACCCGGTGTCAGCCATTTTCGCGCAGGATGCTGCCCGCCAGATACAGCGATCCGCAGATCAGCACCCGCGCTGCCGGGTCCTGTGCAGCGATCGCCATCAACGCGTCCATGACGCTGGTGGCGGTGCGCGCCGGGATGCCTGCGCGGGCGGCGGCGTCAGCGGTCACATCCGCGGGCAGGGTCGCATCCGCGTCAGGGATGGCCACGGCGGTCAGGCTGGCGGCCACACCGCCAAGTGGACGCATGTAGCCCAGCACGTCCTTGGTATTCAGCATGCCGCAGATCAGGTGGGTCGGCCGCGCAGGCAGGGATGCCAGATGCGTCGCCAGCGCCGCGCCTGCAGCCGGGTTGTGCCCGCCGTCCAGCCACAGTTCGACGCCGGGTGCGGCATTGATCAGCAGGCCATGGCGCAGCCGCTGCATACGGGCGGGCCAGAATGCCTGCGTGACGGCGGCCTGCGGGTCGCCGGTGCCCAGCAGACGCAGCGCCATCAGCGCCGCGCCCGCGTTGTCGATCTGGTGCCGTCCGGGCAGGTTCGGCAGCGGCAGGTCCAGCAAGCCTTGTTCGTCCTGAAATGCCATGCGGCCATGTTCCGGCCAGACCTGCCAGTGCTGGCCATGCGCGTGGATGGGCGCGCCCAGCCGGGCCGCCTGCCGTTCGATCACGGCCAGCCCGTCCTCGGTTTGCGGGCCGACAACCACCGGCACGCCGCGTTTGATGATCCCGGCCTTTTCACCGGCGATCTTGGCGACGGTATTGCCAAGATAGGCCTCGTGATCCATCGACACCGGCGTGATGATCGTCAGGCGGGGTGCGGCCACCACGTTTGTCGCATCCAGCCGCCCGCCAAGGCCGACCTCCAGCAGGGTGAAATCGGCGGGCGTGCGGGCCATCGCCAGCAGCGCGGCGCAGGTGGTGATTTCGAAATAGGTGATCGGCACGCCGCCATTCGCGGCATAACATTCATCCAGCAGCGCGGTCAGCGCGTCTTCGGTGATGAACGCACCGGCCAGCCGGATACGTTCATGGAACCGCGCCAGATGCGGGCTGGTATAGGCGTGCACCACGTGCCCTGCGCCTTGCAGGCCCGCAAGGATCATCGCCTGCGTGCTGCCCTTGCCATTGGTGCCCGCGATGTGGACCACCGGCGGCAGGCGGTCCTGCGGATTACCCAGCGCGTCCAGCAACCGCCAGACCCGGTCCAGCGTCAGGTCAATAATTTTCGGATGCAGTGCCTGCATGCGTTGCAGGACAAGGTCGGACCCTTGCGGCATGGTGATTTCCTGTCAAAAGGAGTTAGGCCTTTGGCGCGGGCGCAACGGCCGGGCGCGGGGGCGCGGGCAGGTCGCCCTTGATGGCCGGGGGCAGACCCAAAAGCAGGCGGATGATGGTGATCAACTCGTCCCGCATCTTGCCGCGCGCGGTGACGCGGTCCAGCATGCCGTGATCCAGCAGATATTCGGCGCGCTGAAACCCTTCGGGCAGTTTTTCGCGGATGGTCTGTTCGATCACGCGCGGGCCGGCGAAACAGATCAACGCGCCGGGTTCGGCGATCTGCACATCGCCCAGCATCGCATAGCTGGCGGTGACGCCGCCCGTGGTCGGATGGGTCAGCACGACGATGTAGGGCAGCCCGGCTTCTTTCAGCATCTGGATGGCCACCGTGCTGCGCGGCATCTGCATCAGGGACAAGATGCCTTCTTGCATCCGCGCGCCGCCGGCGGCGGAAAACAGGATCAGCGGGCGTTTCAGTTTCACCGCCTCCTCGGCGGCGGCGATGATGGCATTGCCGACGTACATCCCCATCGATCCGGCCATGAAGCTGAAATCCTGTGCCACGGCGATGATCGGCGTGCGGCCGATATCGCCGGCTGCCACCAGCATCGCGTCGCGTTCACCGGTGGCGGCGCGGGCGGCCTTCATCCGGTCCGGGTATTTCTTCTGGTCTCGGAATTGCAGCGGGTCGGGCAGCGGTTCCGGCACCTTGATTTCCGCGAACACCCCGCCGTCGAACAGCGCGGAGAACCGCGCGCGCGGCGTTATGGCCATGTGATGGCCGCAGGACGTACAGACGTTCTGGTTGTCCTTCAGCTCGCGGTGAAACAGCATGGTTCCGCAGCTGTCGCATTTCGTCCACAGGTTTTCCGGCACTTCGCGGCGCGAGAAGATCGAATTGATCGTCGGCCGGACGTAATTGGTGATCCAGTTCATCGGCGTATCCCTTCCGGCCACATCTTACCGCGTGAAATAAGGCCCCTCGCGCGGGTTTGCAATCAGCGCCGGATCGCCAGCCGCGCTGCCATCCAGATCAGGCCGACCCCCGCCAGTTCAACGAGGAACGGCGCGGTCAGAAACGGCAGCGGTTCGGTGGCCATGTCGCCGGCCAGCGTGCCCGGTTTAAACAACACAAGCGCAAGTCCGCTGTCCGGCCCCTCGGCCTCGGCGAACAGCAGAAACGCAAAGGCGTTGTTGGCCAGATGAAACCCGATCGCCGCACCCAGACTGCCGGTACGCGCGGTCAGATCAGAGGCCGCCACGCCGAACAGAAACGCCCAGGCGACATATTGCGCGCTTTGCACCGGATCGCCGCCGTTGTTCCAATGCACCACGGCAAAGGCCACGTTGGGCAGGATCAGCCAGGCCGCCGGATGCGGAAACCGCGCCGCGATCTGCGATTGCAGATAGCCACGGTACAGCAGTTCTTCCGCCCCGGTCTGGATCAACAGCACCCCCAGCGCAGGCACCAGCAGCACCAGCCACAGCCCGACCGGGCGCGTGTGGTCGATCAGCGTGGAATCCCACCACGGCGGGATCGCCTCAAGTGCCAGCATCAGGGTCAGCACGCCCAGAAACGCCCGGATCAGATCGCGGGCGACCACCGGCATCGGACCCAGCAGCGATCCCAGCCCGCGTTCATGGCCGAACCGCAACACCAGAACCACCGCCGCCGCCAGAAACCCGAAAGACAGCAGTTGCAGGATCAGCCCCAGCGGTGTCGTCCCGCCATAATAGGCGTCCACCGCCGCATCCGGCAGGTGGTCGGTCAGCCCGTCGATGATCGCCAAGGCCCCGCCGTAGAACGCCTCGATCAGCGCGAAGCCCAACAGCAGGCGCAACAATTCGGCCCGGTCCCGTGCCGGAGCCACCAGCACCGCGTAGGGCGCATAGCCGGTCATCGCCGGTCCGGTCCAGAGGCGGGGCGCAACATCATGGCGCAGATGTGCCATGCGGCGCGGTGCGGCGAAAGGGGGCGACATGATGTTGCGCGGGACGCG
This sequence comes from Rhodobacterales bacterium, assembly GCA_038205135.1. Taxonomy (GTDB): domain Bacteria; phylum Pseudomonadota; class Alphaproteobacteria; order Rhodobacterales; family Rhodobacteraceae; genus UBA9554. Next base: position 1,175 of record JBBRCF010000159.1, on the reverse strand, counting down.
GCTCTTGTGCCGCAGAGGGGGGCGCTTTACACCGCCGGGCGACAGATCATAAAAAACTGATTGCAAAATGGGGGAGGCCCAGATGACCCAGTTCGACAAGAACAAGCTGCCCAGCCGGCATGTGACCGAAGGCCCGGAACGGGCCCCGCACAGATCCTACTATTATGCCATGGGCATGACAGAGGAAGAAATCCATCAGCCGCTGGTCGGCGTCGCCACCTGCTGGAACGAAGCAGCGCCTTGCAACATCGCCCTGAACCGTCAGGCGCAGATCGTGAAGCAGGGCGTGAAGAAGGGTGGCGGCACCCCGCGCGAATTCACCACGATCACCGTGACCGACGGCATCGCCATGGGGCATGAGGGGATGCGCTCTTCGCTCGCCTCGCGCGATGCGATTGCCGACACGGTCGAACTGACGATGCGCGGGCATTGTTATGACGCCATCGTGGGCCTTGCCGGATGCGACAAATCTCTGCCGGGGATGATGATGGCGATGATCCGCCTCAACGTGCCGTCGGTCTTCATCTATGGCGGGTCAATCCTGCCGGGCCGGTATCAGGGCCGCGACATCACCGTGCAGGACATGTTCGAGGCCGTGGGGAAGGTTCAGGCCGGCGCGATGAGCGAGGCAGAACTGGACATCATGGAGCGGGTGGCCTGCCCGTCCTCGGGCGCATGTGGCGCGCAGTATACTGCGAACACCATGGCCTGCGTGTCCGAGGCGATCGGGCTGGCGCTTCTCAACTCCTCATCCGCGCCCGCACCTTACGAATCGCGCGACCAGTATGGTGAAGCGTCGGGTGTGGCCGTCATGAACCTGATTGAGCGGAACATCCGCGCGCGGGATATCGTGACGCTCAAGTCACTTCAAAACGCGGCGCGTGTGGTGGGTTGCACCGGTGGCAGCACCAATGCGGCACTGCACCTGCCGGCGATGGCGCATGAGGCGGGGATCGACTTCGACCTGTTCGACGTCGCCGCCTGCATGAAGGATACGCCCTATTTCGTCGACCTGCGTCCCGGCGGCAAATACGTCGCGAAGGACCTGCACGAGGTTGGCGGCGTGGCCGTGGTGATGAAGGAGCTGGCGAAAGAGGGGCTCTTGCACCTTGATTGCATCACGGCCAGCGGCAAGACGCTGGGCGAAAGCCTGGACGAGATCAAGGGCGAGGCCG
>JBBRCF010000158.1:0-7235 GCA_038205135.1 Rhodobacterales bacterium | reverse complement strand
GGAACACATCCGCAGGCACGCCCCCGGCAAGGAACGCCTCTGCCAGCCGTTCACCCACGACCAGCGTTTGCGAGGCGTGTTTCAGCATCACGGCGTTGCCGGCGATCAGCGCAGGCACAATCGTGTTGATGGCGGTCAGGTAAGGATAATTCCACGGCGCGATCACCAGCACGACGCCGACAGGTTCGCGCGCCACATAGCGGCGGAACCGGTCGCTGTCTTCGACCATCACCGGGGCCAGAGTTGCGGCGGCGATGCTGGCCATGTAGTCGGTGCGTTCGTTCACCCCGCCAAACTCGCCACCATAGCTGGTGGGGCGGCCCATCTGCCAGGCCAGTTCGTCGACGATGCGCGGCTTGTCGGCGCTCAGGGCCGCCACCCCCGCCTTGACCCGCGCGATGCGGGTGTCCAGCGGCAGCGCGGCCCATGCGGCCTGCGCCGCGCGCGCCCGTGCAACCACATCCTGCGCCGCGTCCAGTGTCAAAGCGGGCCGTTCGGCATAGACCCGCCCGTCAACCGGCGAGATGCATCGGATCATGTTCGTCATGTCTGTCACCCTTGGTGCCACATGGGCACGATTTGCCTCAGGCCTGTTCCAGCCCGCGCCTGCGTTCAAAATCCGTCACCACGCGGTCGTGCTCGCTGACTTCCCAGCGGGCCGCATGCACATAATGCTCAACCACCCCATCGCCGAACGCCCCGCGCAACCACGCCGATCCATGCGCCAGATCGGCGGCTTCGCGCAAGGTGGCAGGAATGGCCCGCAGACCATCAGCACTATAACCGTCGCCCTGAAATTCGGGTTCCAGCGTCAGGCCCCGTTCGATCCCGTCCAACCCTGCGGCCAGCAGTGCTGCACAGGCGGTATAGGGATTCAGGTCCGCCCCTCCAATACGACATTCCACGCGCACAGCCTTCGTGGCCGCGCCACACACGCGGAACCCGGCGGTGCGGTTGTCCGCCGACCAGACCAGCTTGGTGGGGGCAAACAGGCCGATGCAGAACCGTTTGTAGCTGTTCACATAAGGCGCCAGAAACAGCGTGATCTCGTCGGCATGGGCCAGTTGCCCGGCCAGATACTGTTTCATCAGCACCGACATGCCGTGGTGATCCGCCGTGTCCTGAAACGCCGCCTGCCCGTCCAATGTCCACAGCGACTGATGCACGTGGCTCGATGACCCGGCCTTCATGTGGTCATACTTGGCCATGAAGGTCACGGATTTGCCCTGCGCGTGGGCGATTTCCTTGGTCGCGGTCTTGATGATCGCGTGCTGATCGGCGGTGGTCAGGGCATCCGCATAGCGCACGTTGACTTCGGCCTGCCCGGCATCCGCCTCGCCCTTGGTGTTTTCCACCGCGATGCCCGCGCCATACAAGCCGTTACGCAGCGCGCGCATCAGCGGTTCTTCCTTGGCGGTCTGGAAGATGTGGTAATCCTCGTTATAGCCCGAGATCGGCGTCAGCCCGTCGGTGCCTTGATCGCGCAGCCGGGCGTAACTGTCTTCAAAGACATAGAATTCCAGCTCCGTCGCCATCATTGCATCGAACCCCAGCGCGCGCGCACGGGCAATCTGGCGTTTCAGGATGGCGCGCGGCGAGACGGTGATTTCGTCATGCGTGTGATGGTCCAGCAGATCGCACAGCACCAGTGCCGTTCCGGGGGCCCAAGGCGTGCGGCGCAGCGTTGCAAGGTCGGGCTTCATCACGTAATCGCCGTAACCCTGCGTCCAGCTGGCACTGGCAAAACCCGGCACCGGGGTCATCCCCATGTCCACGGTCAAAAGGTAGTTGCAGCAATGCGTCTCTTCCCAGCCATGCGCCAGAAAATGCGCCGCGTGAAACCGCTTGCCCATCAGGCGGCCCTGCATGTCCACAGCGGCCACGACCACGGTGTCGATCTCGCCTGCCGCTACGGCAGCCGCCAGCGTCTCCAGCGTCAACAGTCCCGACATCCTCATCCCTCATCCCGGCAGGCTCACGCCCACCGCTTTATCTTGCTGAAAAAACTCACGGGGTTTCCAAAGGGGCCCGTGGGCCCCTTTGGGCACGGGACGCGGGGGACGTCAGCCCCCCGCGTCCTGTTTGGGGGCATCCGCCCCCAGGCTACTGTTCACGAATAACGGTAGGGCCGCCCCGCCCGGTCCATCGCGGCGTTATAGTCCTTGAATATCTGGACCACCTTTGCCTTGACCGCGCTTTCCGCGCCGATCTCGTCCCAGAACACGCGCGCGGCAGTTTCCACCGTCGCCCATTCCGCGTCCGGGATCGCCGTCAGCGCCAGCTTGGTGCCTTCGGTGCGGAACCGCGCCTCGCCGGCCCAGTACCAGTGCTGGCGGTAGTAATGCGACTGTTCGAAACAGGTCGCGACCAGCGCCTGCAGCTTCGGCGACAGTTCATTCCAGCGATCCATGTTGGCAAAGAAATGCCCGATCCAAGCGCCCGAGATGTTGTTGGTCAGGAAATGGCTGGACGCGTCGGCCCAGCCCACGGTGTAGGCCTCGGTCGCGCCGCACCACGCCACGCCGTCGATTTCCTTGGTCTGCAGCGCAATCTGCACATCCTCGAACGGCACGGTCACCGGCACGACGCCGAATTGCGCCAGAAAACGCCCTGCCGTGGGGAAGGTAAAAATGCGCTTGCCCTGCATGTCGGCCAGACTGGTGATCGGCGCCGAAGTGATGAAATGGCAGGGGTCCCAGCTGCCCGCCGAGATATGTTTCACCCCGACTTTGGCGTATTCCTCGCCCCAGATTTCGTTCAGGCCCCAGTTGTTGAACAGCGCAGGCACGTCCAGTGAATAGCGGCTGGCCAGCGGGAAATAGCCGCCGAACACCGTCACTTCGGTGGGGGATGCCATGCTGTCATCGTCGGACTGCACCGCGTCGATGGTGCCGCGCTGCATCGCCTGAAACAGCTCGCCCGTGGGCACCAGCTGGTCCGCGTAGAACAGGTCGATCTGCATCTCGTCGCCGGCCATGGCGTTGAACAGTTCAACGGCGGGCTTGACCACAAACTCGCCCAGCGCGGAGCCCGCATAGGTCTGCAACCGCCAGCGTAGCGTCGATTGCGCATGCACCGCCGGGGCGGCCAGAGCAGCCGCGCCCGCCAGCGCGCTTGATGTCAGGAACTTGCGTCTTGAAGTGGTCATCGGCTTTCCCTCCGTTGGGTTGGTTTTTTGTCAATTCATCACGACGCCGGGCAGCCACAGCGCTATCTGCGGAAAGGCCATGATCAGCCCGAGGCCCAGCACCATCAACCCCACAAACGGCACAATCGACCGATAAATGTCGGCCAATGACACGGCATCCGGTGCCATGGCGCGCATCAGGAACAGGTTATAGCCAAAGGGCGGGGTCATGTAGGCAATCTGGCACGTGATGGTATAAAGCACTCCGTACCACACCAGATCGAAATCCAGCGCGCCCACAATGGGAATATACAGCGGCGCGACGATTACCAGCATCGCTGTATCGTCCAGAAACGTGCCCATCAGAATGAAACTTATCTGCATCAGGATCAGCACCTGCCAGCGGTTCAGGCCCAGATCATCCAGAAACAGCCTCCGCACGAAATCGACTGCCCGCAGCCCGTCAAAGATGGCACCAAAGGCCAGCGCGGCCAGAATGATCCACAGGAACATGCAACTGACCGACAAGGTCTGGCGCAGGCAGGTTTCCCAGACATCCCGCGTCATGCGGCCCTTCCACCACGACACCGCCACCGCCGCCAGCGCCCCGATGACCGAGGATTCGACCAGCCGCGTATACCCCATCACAAAGGGCACCATCATGATCGCGAAAATGCCCAGCGGCAGCAGTCCGGCCAGCAGCAGGCGGTATTTCTCGGCCCTTGGCACCTCGGCGCGTTCCGCCTCTGACATCGCCGGGCCAAGGGCCGGATTGATCCGGCAGCGCAGCCAGATGTAGGCGATGAACAACGCAGCCAGCATCAGCCCCGGCACGATGCCCGCCAGCCACAGGTCCGTCACCGGCTGGCGCGCGATCATCGCATACAGCACCATCACGACCGATGGCGGGATCAGGATACCAAGGCTGGACCCCGCCTGAATGACGCCGGTTACCATCAGCTTGTCATAGTTGCGTTTCAGCAGTTCCGGCAGCGCGATGGTGGCCCCGATGGCCATGCCCGCGACAGAGAGGCCATTCATTGCCGAAATCAACACCATCAACAGGATCGTGCCGATGGCCAGCCCCCCCGGCACCGGCCCGAACCAGATGTGGAACATCCGGTACAGATCGTCCGCCAGCCGCGATTCCGACAGCACATAACCCATGAAGATGAACATCGGCAGGGTGATCAGCGGGAACCAGTTCATCACCTTGAACGATTGCGCAAAGGCGATGTCGAACCCGCCCCTATCGCCCCAGACCAACAGCGCGGCGACCACGCCGACAAAGCCGATCACCCCGAACATGCGTTGCCCCGTCAGCATCAGCAGCAACAGCGAGCTGAACATCAGGAAGGCGATCAATTCCGTGGCCATCAGATCACCTTGCCACGCAGGCGGGCGATGTCGCGGATCAGGAACACCGTGCATTGCAGCAGCATCATCACGATCCCCAGCACCATCATCGCCTTGACCGGGGCCATATAGGGCCGCCACAACCCCCGCCGACGTTCGCCGGTCTCGATGGCGTATTGCAGGCTTTCCCAGCCGCCCCACAGCATGACGCCCAGATAGAACAGCAGCGTGCCAATGGTGGCCACATCGACCATGGCCCGTGTCCGGTCGGACCAGCGTGCATAAAACAGGTCCATACGCACCGCCGACCCCAGTTGCAGCGCATAGGCCCCGCCAATCATGAAATAGCCCATCAGCAGGAACTGCGCCATTTCATCGGTCCAGATGGGAGGCGTACCCGCACCGCGCATCACCGCGCCATACAGCAGCACCGCCATCAGCACGATCAGCCCATACATCGCGCCCCGGCCCATCACATGGTTGAACCGCTCGACCCAGCGGACATAGGTAATCAGTGCCGCTGTCATCAGGACGGCCCTGTCGCGGCGATGGCGCGCCTGCGCCGCACAGCCGCCGCAGGCCCGGCGGGGTCAGCAGGCCCGGCGGCGTGCCTGGGATTTGGCACAAGATCACGCCGCGGCGACGGGCCAGCGGCGGGTCGCAGCGCTGCAGCAGACATGGGAAACCTCGATGTTTTGCGTGACCGTCGGGCATTGGTACCGAAACTGTCAAGGTGTTTTGAGTCTGGAAATTCTGGCATGAACCCAAAACGTCGCCTGTGGCGGTTTCGCGGGCATGGGCGTCACGCAGGGCCGCCGGGAGGAACAGCCTTGGCGTGTATCGACCCCGGCAATCGGCAACATGCTGCGGCCTGCAGCCGGATTAGCGCCCAATCACGGCCTGATCATCTTCCGGCGCCGCCGGCGCGCGGCAAGTGAAGGGGCTGGGTTGCCATCGCGGCCGCGGGGCCAAAGCCACAGTCGTACACCGCATCCGACCCCAGCGAACACCTGCGTTTCAGGGCGGGTCGCGTCGGCCAGCCCAACGTCTCGCTCAGTGTCAGATGCATCAATGCAGGTGGGTCGCCGCGGTGGAGAATGACCCCGTATTGCGCAAGAGGCGCGAGGCCCGAAAGTTGCGGGATCGGTTCGATATCGGGTTCATCGAGTCTGAGCACTATCCGCGTGCCATGCGGCGGCTCAAGCAGGTGGCGGCCGGCATGTAAGGCGTGCCCGCCTTGCGATACCGCCCGGGTGCAGCAGACGCCCGGCCCGACAGCATCCGATGCATGTCCACCCATTCCGAGACGGTCAGGTCCGGGTCCGGCGTCAACCCCGCGCCCCAGGTACGCAGGATTTCCGCCGCGCCGTCGAAGTCCGTCAGGCCATGATCTTGACCGGAAGTCAGGCCGGACCTCGGCAAGCTCGTCGAGGTGGGCGCGTACATGTTTTTCCAAGGCCCTCTGCATCGTGGCCGGTTCCAAGCCCAGTGCCCAAGGCGCGCACGCCGCGCGAGGGCACCAAGCACGCCAAGCTGATCGCCATGCTGCGCGCGCGGGACGGTGCGACCATCGAGGAGATCATGGTTGCCCTCGACTGGGCGGCTCACACGATAAGGGGTGCCATGGCCGGGGCGCTGAAGAAATAGCTCGGCCTCGCGGTGACCTAAGGGAAGGTCGCAGGGCGCGGACGCGTCTACACGATCCGCTGACAGCCAAGCACCTGGACGCGCATCGAAACAGGCGCGATATTCGCACCGAATTCGATGCGCGTCGGCAGGCCAGTCATGAACATCACCAAGGACATCACCCCGCTGACCGAGTTCAAGCGGGACTCGGCCCGTTTGATCGCGCACATCAAGGAAACCGGACGTCCGCAGATCCTGACCGTAAACGGCAAGCCGTCGGTCGTCGTGATCGACGCCGCCGCGTGGCAAGACATGCAGGACCAGCTCGACTATGCCGAGACAGTCGCGGGGATCCGCAAGGGTCTGACGCAGGCCCGCACCGGTGAAGGCATCGAGGCCAGCCGCTTCTTCGACGGCCTTGCCCAGACAAAATGACCACCCCCTTGCCCGTGATCATCACGCCGAACGCGGCGGATGATCTGACCGCGTCGTGGGTCTGGCTGCGCGACCGCAAGCCGAGGGCTGCGGACGAATGGCTCGCGGGCATTCGGGAAACCATCCTTGGGCTTGGGTCCATGCCCGACGCACGCCCAATTGCCCCGGAGTTGCAGGATTTAGACCTCCCATTCCGCCGTGCGCTTTATGGCAAGGCGACGCGCTGGCGCATCTACTCTGATGTCATCGACGAGGCGGTGCAGGTTTTGCATGTTCGGCATGGTCGCCGGAACGATTGGCAACCCTGATCCGTTCGAACAGTCGCCGCAAGGCGAAGGATCTGATGATGCTGATCCCTGTGAAGACCAGCCCCATCTTCAGGTTCTGCGCCAGCGTAGTGTGCAGCCCGAAGACCGGGAAGATCACGATCTGCGTGATGAACGCTACCCCGTACCAGACGATCACGTTGGGCCCGGTACCGCGGGCCATGTCGGCCCGCGCATTCGCCACCGCCTCCAGCGCCGGGGCCACACTCGCCGTCAGCCGGTTGGTCAGTGAGCTATGCGGGAATTTGGGTGATGGCGTGATTTGAAAGGCGGCGTATCGTGGCAGGTGATCAAGCCAGCCAGAACCTCACGAGGAGCGATACGCCATGAATGAAGATACAACGATCCTGCCTTTTCGCCAATTG
>JBBRCF010000157.1:0-7267 GCA_038205135.1 Rhodobacterales bacterium | reverse complement strand
GGGCATCGCATAGAAACGGCCGTTGATCTTGAATTCAGTCTGCATCCAAAGGCCCAGCTTGCGTGTTGATGTGGGGGGTCAGGACCAGTTCTACCGCGGTCAGCGGCCATGTCCCGAGATTGTATTCGATGATCCGTCCGTCGGCGGCCGCGTTCAGCGCAAGGGTGCGCAGCACCGGCATCCGTGGACTGAGCAGCAGCGGCCCAGCCTCGGCATCGGTGGCGAAACCGCCCGAAACCCGCGTCTGCACCCGCTGGTAGGACCGGATGCCGTGGGCGTGGAACACATCGCGCACCGAAGCCGCATCGGCAAATGCCGCTTCGAAATCCGGCAGGACGGCAACCGGAAAGGTCTTGCGCGACAGATACACCGGCGCGTCGTTCACCAGTCGCAGCCGGGACAGCCGGATCACCGGATCGCCGGCGGTCAGACACAACGCCTCGGCCTCGTCGCCATTCGCCGCCCCGCGATCCAGCGAAATCATGGTTGCGCCGATCCTCGCACCGGGCTGATTCAGGCCGTCGGCGAACCGGTTGCCATGATCCAGCCGATAGCGCAGCGGCATCGGGCGCACAAAGATGCCTACACCCTTGCGGGCCTGAAGGATGCCTTCCTGCTGCAGACGCGCCAGCGCGCGACGCATCGTGACGCGGGTCACGCCAAAGATTTCGGCCATGCGGATTTCGCCGGGCAGGCGCGAATCGCCATCAAGCTGCCCCTCCGTGCAGGCGGCCTGCAACCGGTCAGCGATCTGTTTCCAGATCGGCCGCAGGCTGCGCGCGCTGAACGCCGGGCCGGCGAGTGTCACCAGCAGGGTTTCCGTCTCAGGCAAGTGTCAGTTTCCTTTTTCCGGCGACCCAGACCGCCTTTACGGTCCGCGATTGTGGGCAGACGGCAATGATATCGGCGCGCAATCCCGGTTCCAACCGGCCCCTGTCGGTCAATCCGGCAGCGACGGCAGCGTTTGACGCTACGCAGTCCCATGCGGCCGCAAAGCCCATGCCGTGCCGGTCGGCCAACAGAAAGGCGGCCTGCAACGGGGCCGGATACCAGTAATCCGATGCCAGCACCGTTCCAAGACCTGCGGCAATCGCGGATGCCGCATCGACCGCATTGTTTTGGCTGCCGCCGCGCACCACATTCGGCGCGCCGAAAACGACGGCCTCGCCGGCTGCGCGCGCCGCCATTGCCGTGTCCCGGGTCATCGGGAATTCGCTGATGGTCACGCCCAGCGCGCGATGTTCGGCGCGGGCCTCGGGTGTCATTTCGTCATGCGCAAGGCAGCACAGCCCGGCCGTCCGCGCCGCCGCGACCATACGGGCAACCGCGCCGGGCACCTCGTCGGATCGGGTCGCCATCGCGGCCAGCCGTGCTATGCAAACGTCGGGCAGCAGTCCGGACCGGTCTGCCATCCGGCCGATCTTGCGGGCTTCGGGGGGCAAGCCAAGGTTGGCGGTGGTATGGTCGTTCAATGACAGGATCGCGCCGGGAAAGTCCCGGAACCAGCCGATCAGCTCGTCCATCTGGTCCAGCGCGAACACCTCCCAGCGAAAGTTGATCCGCGTGTCGCAGGCCAGCGAGGGCCGCAGCGCCAGCAGGGCCGCCACGAAATCACGGGCGGTCGCGATGCTGCGCAGGCCCGGTTCCCACCCCACGGTCAGGCCGTGAAAGGCGGTGGTGATGCCGTTGGCGAGCATCTGGCGGTCAGCCTCGGCCAGCGCAAGGTCCAGCGGGAAACTGATGCCGGGACGCGGCATGATGATCCGTTCGATGGCATCGCCATGCAGGTCGACGATGCCGGGCAACAGCCATAAGCCCGTCAGGTCCACCCGTTGCGCCTCCGGTGCCGCCGTCGGACCGATCAGGTCACCGCAGATCGCCAGTTCGGCCCGGCGCATCGCACCATCGATCAGGCAGTCCGCCCCTGTCAGCATCCAGTCCATCGATGTCCCGTCCCATCACAACAGTGTCACGAGAATCATTTATCAAGGGTTTGTGACATCGCTGTGTATACAGCAATAACGTAGGAGAAACAGATGTTCCGCACCCTGATCGGCGCCACCGCGCTCGCCACCGCTTTGATTGCCGCTGTTCCGGCTATCGCTGACACCCTGCGCTTCGGGGTTACCGACATCGAAGGCATGGAAGCCATGCAGCAGGAATTTGGCGCCTTCGAAAAGGCGCTGGAAGAGGCCACCGGCCACGATATCGAACTGTTCGCCGTGTCCTCGCGCACTTCGGCGGTCGAGGCGATCAACCAGGGTCAGGTCGACCTGATCCTGACCGGCCCGGCAGAATATGTCGTCATCAAGGAACTGTCGGCGCCCGTCATCGTCGCCGGCTGGCAGCGCCCGAACTATTATTCCCAGATCGTCACGCTGGCCAGCGGGCCGATCAAGTCGGTGCAGGACCTGCGCGGCCAGCGCGTGACCTTCGGGTCCATCGGATCGACTTCGCAGCATCTGGGGCCGGCACAGGTTCTGGCGGATTTTGGCCTGAAACCCGGCACCGACTACACCGCCGAGATCATCAACCGCAACGTCGCCATCGAGGCACTGATCCGCGGTGACATCCAGGCGGTCGGCATGAACGAAGGCCACCTGAAGTCGATCCGCGAAGCGTTCCCCGAAACCAGTTTCACGGTGATCGCGCGCGGCCGCGACCTGCCGAACGACATTCTGGTGGCCCGCAAGGATCTGGCCCCCGACGTGATCGCGACCGTCAAAAAAGCCTTTGCCGAAAAGGGCGATGTGCTGATGCAGGCCGTTTTGCAGGGTGACGACAACCAGAAATACAACGGCGGCTTCTTCTTCACCGACATCAACGACAGCGACTATGACTATGTCCGGTCGATGTACGCGACCATCGGCGTCGATACCAAATCCTTCGTCGGCGAATAAGCACTTTGGCGGGGTCCGTTTCGGGCCCCGCTTCCTCAGCGGAGGCATCATCATGCTTGACCTTGCTGCAGATCTGCCGTCGGTAACATCCGGCACGATGACCAATGCGGTCGTGACCACACGCGGCCTCCGCAAAAGCTATGACCGCAAGACCGAAATCCTGCAGGGCATCGACCTGACGATCCGGCAAGGCGAGCGCGTCGCCCTGATCGGGTCGAATGGCTGCGGCAAGTCCACGCTGCTGCGCTGTCTGATCGGGTTGCACGAGGTGACACAGGGCGACGTCACAGCATTGGGCGAGACGTTCACCGGCCTTCCCGCCGGCGCGCAAAAGGCGCGTTTGCGGCGCCAGACCGGTTTCGTGTTCCAGAAACATTGCCTGGTGCGGCGACGGTCGGTGCTGTCGAACGTCATTCACGGGATGATGTCGGAACCCGGCAGCTGGCGCGCATTTTCGCAGATGACCGCGCCGGAGCCGTGGCGGCAAGCGGCGCTGGAAGCGTTGTCGTGGGTCAACTTGTCCGACAAGGCGGCAGCGCGGGCCGATGCCCTGTCGGGTGGTCAGCAGCAGCGCGTTTCGATCGCCCGGGCGCTGGTGCGGCGTCCGGCGCTGTTGATCGCCGACGAACCGGCGGCAAGCCTTGATCCGGTGTCAGGCAATGACGTGATGGCGCTGTTTGCCCGGCTGTGCGCCGATCATGGCATCACCCTGCTGTTCACCTCGCATGACATGGCCCATGCCCGCAGCTATGCCGACCGCATCGTGGCCTTGCGGGGCGGGCGGGTGCTGTTCGACAAATCCACCGCCACCACCACCGATGCCGATCTGGATGAGGTGTTCCGTGTCTAACCCCGCTGACCGGATGCCACCGCGTCTGACGCGTCTGTCGCCCCTGACCTTTGTCCTGACAATGACGGCGTTTGCTATCGTCATCGTTTCGGTCGGTCAGGTGGCACCGACGCCCGGACAGTTGATCAACGGCGGCCCCAGCATGGTGCGGCTGGTGGACCGGATGATGCCGCCGAACCTTGACCCGGCGTTTCTGTCCCGCATTTTCTGGCGCATCGTCGAAACCTTTCAGATCGCCATCGCCGGGGCGTTCATCGGCATCGTACTTTCGCTGCCCATCGCGTGGTTTGCGGCGCGCGGGGTCGGGCCGTTCGGCAACCTTGGCGCTTTCCTGTCAAAGGCGTTCATCAGCTTTCTGCGCACCGTGCCCGATCTGGTCTGGGCGCTGCTGTTCGTCGCGACCGTCGGCCTGGGCGCGGTGGCGGGCACAATGACCATCGTCGTCGACACGATCGGCTTTTGCGGCCGGTTTTTCGCCGAGGCGATCGAAGACAGCGAAAAGGAACCACAAGAGGCCATCGCGGCCATCGGGGGCAACCGCCTGTCGGTGCTTTTCGGCGCGATCCTGCCCGATGTGATGCCGTCCTTGATCAATACCTCGTTGTTTGCATTGGAAAAGGCGGTGCGGTCGTCCGTCGTGCTGGGTCTGGTCGGCGCCGGTGGGATCGGACAGGAACTGAAGGCCGCCTTTGATCTGTTTCAGTACCGCAACGCCTCGACGATCATTCTGGTGATATTCCTGATCGTTCTGGGCATGGAATGGGTGACCGACCGGTTACGGCGCAGGGTGCAGTAACCAGGCGGCCACCGCGCGGTTCCGGTTCGGATTATCCAATACCTTGGCATCAGAACGCCGCAGGCGCGTGCGTTGTCAGATCGGCACGTCGTCATAGCGGCGGGCATGACCGGACTGCGCATTTTCCATCGTGTCTGACGTGGCTGTGGTTATCGTCTTTTAAAAACGGATGGCATAGTCGATGTACTGTTCCATCGCCGTTTTCATGAACTCTGACTGGACCTGTAACAATTCGGTCGGGCTTTTGCAGGCCAGCAGGGCTTTCTGCGCGTCCAGATCCTGTTGCAGGCGGTCGGTCAGGAAACGCGCGCTTTCCGCCATCACGGACATCATGGCCTGAGCGGCGGCCGGATTGACGGCCATCATGGCCGCTTTGACAGCGGATGTGCCGATGTCCGGGGTGGCCGGTGTGTCGATGGGTTTTGCCATTTTCTGTGCTCCTGAACTGATGTCGGCGTGGCGTCGCTGCGCCATCCTTGACAGCGAAACAATGGACCGGCGGGCGGCGCTGACCAGATATTCGCACAAGCACCGTGATATAGCCAAGAGCGTTCGGAACCCGAATGCGACATGGGTTAGTGGAACAGTGGTGTTGAGCCCCAAGCACAGGCCGCCTACGGCAGCAGCGCGAACCCCGCGACCAGACCGGCCAGTCCCGCACCGACGGCCAGAAAATTCCGCGTGCGCCGCCGGTCCTGCCGCGAGACCCCGCCCGCATAGTCGAACCGTTCATAGACCACCTTGTCCATCGGCAAGCCCAGATCCAGCAACCCGTCCGACATGGCGGTGACCATCGGGCCGGGCCCGCAGATCAGGGCGATGCCGACCCCGCCCGCCAACAACAGAATGGCGTCGCCCGGATGTTCGGCCAGCGTGAATTCGCCCTTGGGGCCGTCGATGCCGATCGCCGTGCCCGGTGCCAGATTTTCGATCGTGTCGGTGAAATCGCCCGCCTCCTTGATAATCAGGCTCAGCCCCGGCCGTTCCGGGCTGTCCGCGATCGAAAACGGTTGATCAAACAGCGGAAAACGCCGCTTGCCTTCGGTCATCCAGACGAACTGGCCGGCGGCATAGCCAAGCGCGGGGGTGTTTCTGGCGGGCTTGATGTCAAGCTCCCACATCCGGTCAGCCAGCTTGGTCACAGAGGCCAGCTGCCAAGGCTGCCGATGCAGCTTGCGCCAGCGCCAGCCATACAGCACCGCCATGACGGTGATGACCGTCAGTCCGACGGCCCACCACAGCGCGTAGACCGTCCCCATCGCGCTGAACCGGCCGGCGGTGACGGCATGGTGCAACCCGCCCCCGACGGCCACCAACCCCAGCACGACATGCACGGCGCGCCAACCCTCATGCGGCCAGGGCAGACGGTCCCGCAGGATCGAGGTGATGACCAGCATCAACAGCGCTGCAAGCGCGACAACCCCGGACCGGTAATGCGGCAGCGTCAGATAAACCGTCAGCCGTTCTGCCCCAAGCGCGGGGTCGTCAGCCCAAGTCGGCAGCACGTAGGCCAGCGGATGCAGGATCAGCGCAATCAGTACCCACACCGCCGCGATTTTGTGAAACGCCATGATCTTGTCGATACCCAGCCGGCCGGAGGCCGCGTTGAAACGGCCAGAGGTCACGAACTGGATGGCCATCGCCACCAGCGCCACCATCCCCAAGGCTGCTGCCGCCCGTTCCCATGCATCCAGAGGTGCCACGCTGCGCCCAATGGCCAGCAAAAGCGGCAAGAGGCAGACCCCGATATAGGCGGCCGCAAGGGCCGGTCCTGACAGGCGCGGCGGATGGCCGGCCGTGGGACCCGGCGCCGTTACAGACTGATCTGGCATATGCTCTTTCCTCGGGGCGGTTTCGCGCGACCCTGCCCCACCATCGCAGCGGCTGCATTGACAACGATCAAGGCGCAGACCGGCCTGACCGGTCATGGTGGGTTATCATTGTCGCCCGGATGCCAGACGGAGGAGTCCCAATGCCCCTTTCCGGAATTTCGCGCCTTGTCGGCGTTTTCGCCCTGTTTGCCAGCCTTGCCGTGCCGGTTTCGGCGCAAGTCGGCTCGGACCTTGCCCGTCTGACCGAACAGTGGCTGGCGTCGCCCCATGGCGACTATAAATCCCTGACATTCACCTACTGGAACAAGGGCGGCGCGGTGCCCGTTGCCTGTGCGGCCTGCCATTCGCAGCCCGGGTTCGTCGATTATCTGGGCGCAGACGGTAGCGCGCCGGGGGTGGTGGACCATCCCGCGGCCATCAACGCGCCGATCGGCTGTGCGTCCTGCCACACGTCGGCGGCCCATGCGCTGGACAGCGTGCCGTTTCCGTCCGGTGTGACGGTGAACGGCTTGGGATCGTCGGCGGTCTGCACGGTCTGCCATCAGGGCCGCCAATCGGGCGACAACGTCACTGCCGGGACCAAGGATATCGAAGAAGATACCGTTTCCCCCGGCCTTGTCTTTCTGAATGTGCATTACGGCGTGGCGGCGGCCGTTATGCACGGAGACGAGGTGCGGGGTGGCTATCAATACACGAGCCATGCTTGAATTTGGGTGACGCGCATCATCAGGCGGCGCGTATTTTGGCGTCGTCTGTCACTTCGACGCCGTCGTTGAATTTGGTTCCTTCGATGACTTTTGGCAACTGGTTTCTACCTTTCAGGCGGAGCCATTTCTTCGTAGCCGCCTGAATGAGGGTGAACACCATCAGTTTCGCGGTTTTCTGCGAC
>JBBRCF010000156.1:0-7369 GCA_038205135.1 Rhodobacterales bacterium | reverse complement strand
CGTCAGGGCGGATTTTTCCGGGATATGGCTTTCGGCAGGGTGGCGGCGGGTGATCGCGTCCATCCCGATGCGGGCCCCCAGCCGGCCGATCAGGTCATCCAGCGCGGTATTGCCCGCCAGCCGCGCCGCCACGGCATCGGCGGCGGCCAGATGGCCGACGCTTTGCCGCAGCACCAAGGGTTCGGTCCGGGCGGCAACCAGCCGCAGCATGTCGATGCCAAACCCGGCGTCGATATCGTCCAGCCGCAACACCAGCAGCGGGCGGATGCGGTCGGGGTCGGCGCTGGCGCGGGCCAGCGTCACCGTGACGGGATCGCAGGTGCCATCTGCACGCCACGGTTCGAACCGCAGGATACGCGCGCCCTGCCCCCGCGCGCGCAGGTGATCGCACAGCCGGGGCAACAGCCGGTCCAGCCCCGCGACGATGTCCGGCAACAGCCCGATGGGGTCGGGCAGGGTCAGCCGGGTGGCCAGAATCGCCTCGGGCGCGCCCGGCGAAATCGGTTCCGGCACCGACCCCAGCGCCTGATCCAGCCGCCGCACCAGATCCTGCCCGAACCGCCGCGCCAGCGCCGCACGCGGCTGGCCATACAGATCGCCGATCCGCCGCAGCCCCAGCCGCGCCAGCGCATCCAGCGTGGCAGGCTCCAGCCGCAGCGCCGCCATCGACAGCGCCGACAGCGCGCCATGCGCCTGGCCTTCGGGGGCGATGATCGTGCGCGGCGGCGGAATGGCGGCGGGGCGCGCAGGCCGGCGCACGGCGCGCGACCGGGTGGCGCGCGCATCGACGGTAATCGCGTTGCCCGCATTGGGCCGCAGCCCTGACGCCTGCGGGCGAAGCCCGGCCGCCCCGTGATGCGCCAAGGCCCAGGCCGCACCGGGCGTATCGGCCAGACCTGCGCGCACCGTGAGTCCCATCTGCGCGCAATCCCCGGCGATGCGGTCGCACAACCCCGCCTCGCCGCCGAACAGATGCGCGCAGCCGGTGATATCGAGCCACAGGCCAGTGTCGCCCTCAGTGGCCACCAGGGGCGAAAACCGCCCGGCCCAGCGCCGCAGCCCGGCCAGAAACCCCTGTTCCGCCGCAGGGTTGCGCCGCCGCGTCTGCAACATGGGGACAAGCGCCATCGCCTCGCGCAGGGATTGGCCCACATGCAGGCCCGCCGCCTCGGCCTGCACCGTGACGGCGGTCAGCCATTGCGCGGCCCCGCGGTCTTCGACCACCGCCAGCGGCTGTGCGCCCGCGTCGCGGTCGCGGCGCAGCAGGCGTTCTGCCCCAAGGCGCGGAAACCACAGGTTCAGGATGCGGCGGCGAGACATGCGGGCAGACTTTTCAGGTGGGTTTTGCAGGATAAAGTTCGCTGTTTGTTCTTATCTAGGGTGCCGCCATCCCCGAGTCGAGTCACACCCGGGTTGCATTGCGCGCGGGCTTTCGCCAAGTCTGGGCGCGAACCGACAGGAGACAGAACATGCGCACCCGAGCCGCCGTCGCCCTTGCCGCAGGCAAGCCGCTGGAAATCATGGATGTGAACCTCGAAGGCCCCAAGGCGGGCGAGGTTCTGGTGGAAATCAAGGCCACTGGCATCTGCCACACCGATGAATTCACCCGGTCCGGTGCCGATCCCGAAGGCCTGTTCCCGGTCATTCTGGGCCACGAAGGCGCGGGCGTGGTGCTGGAATGCGGGCCGGGCGTGACCAGCCTCAAACCGGGCGATCACGTCATCCCGCTATACACCCCCGAATGCCGCACCTGCCCGTCCTGCCTGTCGCGCAAGACGAACCTGTGCACCTCGATCCGCACGACCCAAGGTCAGGGGCTGATGCCCGACGGCACCTCGCGGTTCTCGATGCTGGATGGCACGCCGATCCTGCATTACATGGGATGTTCGACGTTTGCGAACCACACCGTGCTGCCGGAAATCGCGTTAGCGAAAATCCGTCCCGACGCGCCGTTCGACAAGGCCTGCTATATCGGTTGCGGCGTGACGACGGGCGTGGGCGCGGTGATCAACACCGCCAAGGTGGAAATCGGCGCGAAAGCCGTGGTGTTCGGGCTGGGCGGCATCGGGTTGAACGTGATCCAGGGCCTGCGGCTGGCGGGCGCGGACATGATCATCGGCGTCGATGTGAACGACGACAAACGCGCCTGGGGCGAGCGGTTCGGGATGACGCATTTCGTCAACCCGCGAAAGATCGACGGGTCCGTAGTGGCGCATATCGTCGAGATGACGAAAACCCCGTTCGACCGGATCGGCGGGGCGGATTATTCGTTCGATTGCACCGGCAACGTGCAGGTGATGCGCGACGCGCTGGAATGCACCCATCGCGGTTGGGGCGTGTCGGTGGTGATCGGTGTGGCCCCGTCGGGCGCGGAAATCGCGACGCGGCCGTTCCAGCTGGTAACCGGACGGACGTGGAAGGGCACCGCATTCGGCGGCGCGCGCGGCCGCACCGACGTGCCGCGCATGGTGGACTGGTACATGGAGGGCAAGATCGAGATCGACCCGATGATCACCCATATCCTGCCGCTGGACCGCATCAACGAAGGGTTTGACCTGATGCACGAAGGCAAATCGATCCGGTCGGTCGTGGTGTTCTGATCGGGGGCGGATGCACGCATCCGCCCATCCGCATCAATACCCCAACGCGCAGCCATCCTTGCGCGGGTCGGACGCGCCTTCCAGCAGGCCATCGTCACGCAGCAGGATCATCTGCGCGCCGCCGATGGGTCCACGCGGGATCTCGACCGTGTGCCCCTTGGCGGTCAACGCGGCGCGCACGGCATCGCTGTAGCCGCGTTCGACCCCCAGCACGCCCGCATCGGTAAAGCTGCGCGGCGCGTCCAGCGCATCCTGCGGGTCAAGGCCGTAATCCACCAGATTCGTCACAAAGCGGGTGTGCCCGTTCGGCTGATAGGCCCCGCCCATCACGCCAAACGGCGCGATCACCCGGCCTGCGCGTTTCAGCATGCCGGGGATAATGGTGTGCATGGGGCGCTTGCCGCCCTTCATCTCGTTCGGATGCCCCTCGGCCACCGTGAACCCGGCCCCACGGTTCTGGAACAGGATGCCGAATTTTTCCGATGCGATGCCGGACCCGAACGGATGGAAGATCGAATAGATCAGTGACACCGCCATGCGGTCGCGGTCCACCACGGTGATGTAGATGGTGTCTTTGTGGATCGCCTCGGTCAGGGGGGCGGCCGCGGCCATGGCGCGGTCCATGTCGATCAGCGCAGCGAGGCGCGCGGCCGTGGCGGCCGACGTCATGTAATCCAGCCGCGAGGTATGCGCCGGGTCAGCCAGAAACCGGTTGCGCGCGTCATAGCCCAGTTTTGCCGCCTCGGCCTCAAGATGCGCGCGGTCGGCCCCCAACGGGTCCATGGATTTCAGATCGAAGTGTTTCAGGATGTTCAGCATCAGGATCGCCGTGGCGCCCGACCCGTTCGGCGGGTGTTCGTACAGGTCCAGATCGCCATAGCTGCCATGGATCGGCACCGTGTAGTCGGCGCGCGCAGCGGCGAAATCCGCCATCGTGTGCACGCCACCCAGCGCGCGCAGGGCGGCCACCATGTCTTCGGCCACTTCGCCGGTGTAGAACGCGTCGCGGCCATGCTGTGCGATGCGCCGCAGTACCTCGGCCTGACCGGGGGCCGCAAAACGGTCGCCCAAGGCATAGGGCGCACCGCCGTTTGAAAAATGCGTGATGCCATGGCCGGACAGATGGACGGTGCTTTCCGCCAGATCAAAGGCGACGCGCGGCGCCAGCGGCACGCCTTCTTCGGCATAGCGGATCGCGGGGGCAAGGATCGCCTCCAGACCGATGCGGCCATGATCGGCCGCCAGCCGGCAGAATGCATCGATGGCGGTGGGGATCGTCACCGCCTCGGGGCCGCGCAGCGGCACCGTGGTCAGACCGCGCGCACGCAGGTCGGCGGCATCGGCCGCAGCGGGGGCGCGGCCCGATCCGTTCATCGCGATGATGTCATCGCTGCCGGCAGGTTTGATCAGGGCAAAGCAATCGCCGCCGATACCGGTCATCTGCGGTTCACAGATGCCCAGCAGCACCGCGCCCGCAATCGCGGCATCCATCGCAGTGCCGCCGCGTTCCAGAATGTCGATGGCGGTCTTGGCCGCCAGCGGATGCGACGTGGCACAGACCCCGTTCGCGGCAATGACCGGTGACCGGCCGGGTTTCTGAAAATCGCGCATGCTGTCCCCCCTGTTTGTCGCGCATCATTATCTCGCAGGGCAAAGGATGCAATGCGGGTCAAAGCCAATTTATTAGGCAACACTACGACCGGGCATCGCTGCAATCGGGCAAGCCCGTCACACAGTCCGGCGAAGATCCCGATCAGCCATCATCAGGATCAGAAGTGCCTCGGCGCCGGGTACTGGGTGGGGGCTGATGACACCCGACGCCGAGGGAAGCTTTGTGCAGCTACATCTTTGGTATGTCCCTGTACCAAGGCGGCATTTCGTAACTTCTGTGGCGTTTTTGCGGCAGGTCAGGCTAATTTTAGCTATTGCTGGCGCGGGGGGCTCTGAGGCACATCCGATTTCGTCGCGCCGCGTGGCAACCGAAAGCTGAGACGGTTCAGCGTTCTGGTCCGACCGGCGCGCAGGTCGGTGGTCAGGCTGTGGATCAGGAACCAGCCGAACCCGCCTTCGGGCAGGGACTGCGGATCGGGGGGTTCGGTCGGGTTCAACAGGGCGGCGGGCAACGGACGGCCAAAATCGCTGATCGTGACCTGCACCGCCGCCGGTTCCACGATGAGCGCGATCCAGATCGGACCGGGATCGCCGGGTGCGTAGCCATGTTCGACGATGTTGTTCAGAATCTCGGCCAGCACGATTTCTACACTCGCGCGGTCGTCCGGGGGGATGCCCAGACCAACCAGAACCGCCGTCATCCGCGCCAGCGTCAGGCGCACCTCGCCATCGCGGGCATCCAGACGAAAGGTCAGGAAACGGTCGATCGCCATGCCAGTCACCCGGCCCGGCGCGACAGCGCGGCGGCCAGATCGGCATGGATCGGGATCACCGTATCCATCCGGGTCAGACGAAACACCTTTTCCACCGTCGAGGTCAGCCCCACCAGATGCAGCCGCCGCACAGGCGCCAGCGCCTTCATGGCCGCGACGATGGCACCCAGCCCCGACGAATCGACGAACTGCACCGCGCCAAGGTCCAGCACGACATCGCCCGCAGCATCGCCCGCCAGATCGCGCAGCCGGTCCTTGAACGCCAGCGCGCCCGCGGCATCGATCCGGGTCGCATCCACCCGGATCACACAAAATCCGGCCTCTAGCCGCCCGGTCATTTCCATCGCATCCTCCACCCCACACCAGTCCACACGGCAAAGGCTGGACGGGAAACCTTGCCATCCCGTATGTCTGGTGCAAACAAATGCGGAGGATTTGATGCATCACGTGGTGATCGCGGGCGCGGCCCGGACGGCGATGGGCGGATTTCAGGGCGTTTTCAACGGTGTACCGGCTGCTACGCTGGGCGGTGCGGCAATCCGGGCGGCCCTGATGGACGCGGGGGCGGCAACGGTCGACGAGGTGCTGATGGGCTGCGTATTGCCCGCGGGTCAGGGCCAGGCGCCGGCGCGGCAGGCCGGTTTCGCCGGCGGTCTGACTGAGGCGGTCCCCGCAACCACCCTGAACAAGATGTGCGGATCGGGCATGAAAGCCGCCATGATGGCCTTTGACCAGATCGCGCTGGGTCATGCACAGACGATGATCGCGGGCGGCATGGAATCGATGTCGAACGCGCCATATCTGTTGCCCACGATGCGCGGCGGCGCGCGGATCGGCCATCAGGGCGCGATTGACCACATGTTCCTCGATGGTCTTGAAGACGCCTATGACAAAGGCCGCCTGATGGGCACCTTTGCCGAGGATTGCGCCGAGGCGTTCCAGTTCACCCGCGCCGATCAGGATGCCTATGCGTTGCAATCGCTGGAAAACGCGCTGGCCGCGATCCGAAGCGGCGCCTTTGCCGCCGAGGTGACGCCCGTGACCGTGCCGGGCCGCACCGGCGACACCGTGGTGTCCGAAGATGAACAGCCTGCCAAGGCGCGGCCCGAAAAAATCCCCACCCTGAAACCCGCCTTTCGCAAGGATGGCACGGTGACGGCGGCGAATTCATCCTCGATCTCGGACGGGGCAGCGGCGCTGGTGCTGGCGTCCGAAGCAGCAGCAGAGGCGCAGGGGTTGCGCATCCGCGCCCGCATTCTGGGTCATGCCAGCCATGCACAGGCGCCGGCGCAATTCCCGACTGCGCCGGTTCCCGCCGCGCGCAAACTGCTGGAACGGTTGGGCTGGGACAAGGACAGCGTCGATCTGTGGGAGGTGAACGAGGCGTTTGCCGTCGTCCCGATGGCCTTCATGCGCGAAATGGGCATCGCGCGCGACAGGATCAACGTCAATGGCGGCGCGTGCGCGCTGGGGCACCCCATCGGCGCATCCGGCGCGCGGATCATGGTCACGCTGCTGCATGCGCTGGAAACCCGCGGATTGAAACGCGGCGTCGCGGCGATCTGCATCGGCGGCGGCGAAGGCACGGCGATTGCCATCGAACGTATCTGATCTGCAATCGACCAGATGATCTCTGCAAGCCATGAAAGGCCGCCCATGACCGTTGACTACACTACCCTCGCCGCCTCCATCGCTGCGCTGACCCACGGCGAAACCGACACCGTTGCCCTGATGGCCACTGTCGCCTGCGAGGTGCATCATGCGGACGCCCGTTTCGACTGGACCGGGTTCTACCGCGTCACGGGCCCCGAAATGCTGAAGATCGGGCCCTATCAGGGTGGGCACGGCTGTCTGGTGATCCCGTTTGCCCGTGGCGTGTGCGGGGCCTGTGCACGCACCGGCGCAGTGCAACTGGTGCCGGATGTCGAGGTGTTTCCGGGCCACATCGCCTGTTCGTCCAGCACACGGTCCGAAATCGTGTTGCCAGTGCGCGATGCCACGGGCGCTCTTATCGGTGTGTTCGACATCGACAGCGACCTGCCCGATGCGTTCACGCAGACCGATGCCGACGGGTTGCAGGCGATCCTTGATGCGGTGTTTGCCGGGCGCTAGGCGGCGGGAAACAGCCGGGTCAGTTCGGCCTGACCCGCCGGCGTGACCGCCAAGGCGCGTCGAGTACGCAACTGACAAAATGGATGAAATTTCTAACCATGTGCCTGCGCTAGGCAATTTTACTCGAGTTTCTGCTAGTGTTCTGATTCTGACGCTTGCTACCTGCTCCCCCTGATTTTATCGAGTTTGTCCAGCGCGCGCCGTTCTCGGATGAGGATGTCCTCGGCTGTTTTGGTCCATGTGAAGGGCCTCGGCTTTTCATTGTGCTGTCCA
>JBBRCF010000155.1:0-7446 GCA_038205135.1 Rhodobacterales bacterium | reverse complement strand
CACCATGCCGCCCTGAATGGGGCCGGGGCGCACGATCGCCACTTCCACCACCAGATCGTAGAACACGCGGGGCCGCATGCGGGGCAGGAAGTTCATCTGCGCGCGGCTTTCGACCTGAAACACCCCGATACTGTCGGCGCGGCACAGCATATCGTAAACCACCGGATCTTCAGGCGGCAGGCTGGCCAGCGTGTGGCGAACCCCGTGATGCGCCGCCAACAGGTCGAACGCCTTGCGGATGCAGGTCAGCATGCCCAGCGCCAGCACATCCACCTTCAGGATGCCCAGCGTGTCGATATCATCCTTGTCCCAGCAGATGACGGTGCGGTCTTCCATCGTCGCGTTTTCGATCGGCACCAACTCGTCCAGCCGGCCTTCGGTGATGATGAACCCGCCGACATGCTGCGACAGATGGCGCGGAAAGCCGATGATCTGGCGGATCAGGTCCAGCGTCAGCGCCAGCCGCCGCTCGGACGGATCCAGCCCCAGTTCACGCAGGCGGTGATCCTCCATCCCGGACTTGGACGACCAGCCCCAGATCTGCGAGGCAATCGCGGCCACGGTATCGCGTGACAGCCCCATCGCGGTGCCCACCTCGCGCACGGCGCGTTTGGCGCGATAGTGGATCACGGTCGCGCACAGGCCCGCACGGTGGCGGCCATAGCGGTCATAGATCCACTGGATCACATCCTCGCGGCGTTCATGTTCGAAATCGACGTCGATGTCCGGCGGTTCATTCCGCGCCTCGGACACGAAACGTTCGAACACCATGGTACCGATTTCAGGGGATACCGACGTGACGCCCAGCGCATAGCACACCACGGAATTGGCCGCCGATCCACGGCCCTGACACAGGATGCCGCGTGACCGGGCAAAGGCCACGATATCGTTGACGGTCAGGAAATACGGCTCATATTTCAGCCGCCCGATCAGGTCCAGTTCGTGGTTCGCCATGCCGCGCACCCGGTCGGAAACGCCGTCGGGATAGCGTTCGCGCAGCCCGATGTCGGTCAGACGGCGCAGCCGGGCGGCGGGGGTTTCGCCATCCGCCACCTCGGACGGATATTCATAGCGCAGACTGTCGAGGGTAAACGTCAGCGTCGCCGCCAGCACCCCCGCCGCATCCACCGCGTGGCGATAATCGCGGAACAGCCGCCGCATTTCCGTGTCCGACCGCAAGCGTTGTTCGGCATTGGGCAGCGCGGCCCGGCCCAGCGCATCGACGGTACATCCCAGCCGGATCGCCGCCAGCACATCGGCCAGCGGGCGCCGCGTGCCGTCATGCATCAGGGGCCGCGCCGTGGCGATCAACGGCAACCCCAGCCGCCCCGCCGTTGCAGCGCCATTGGCAAAGCGCGCCGCATCCGCCCCGTCATAGCCCGGCACCAGCGCCAGATGCATTTGCGGCCCCAGCCGCCGCGCCAGCCGGGCGGCGTGATCCGGCCAATCCGGCGCCCCGTCACCCGGATGCAGGATCAACTGCAACCCCCCCGCGCGGGCGAACAGGTCATCCAGCCGGATCAGGCATTGCCCCTTGGTCACGCGCAACCGCCCCGCCGTAAGGATGCGGCACAGGTTCGCCCAGCCCTGCCGGTCCGTCGGCAGCGCGGTCACCCGCAAGCCTTCGGCAAACACCAGCGTCGCCGCCGGGATCAGCCGGGGGCAGGTCATCTGCCACCCGGTGCTCAGGCCATCGGGCGCGGGCGGGCCGATTTCGTCGAAATCGCGCCGTTCCGCCGCCTCGCGCGTGATTTCGCGCGCCGCCGCATGGGCGCGCACGATGCCTGCCACCGAATTTTCATCCGCCACCGCCAGCGCAGGCACACCCAGCCGCGCCGCCTGCCGCATCAGTTCCTCGGGATGCGAGGCGCCGGTCAGGAAGGTAAAGTTCGAGGTGGCGCAAAGTTCGACAAAGGGAATCATGCCCGCAGCATATTCACCTTTTGTTCTGATTTCGAGTCCCGCTCGGGTTGCCCTGCAATATTGTCTCGCCCATACTGCCCGCCTTGCATGCGGGGGGCGCAGGCTCTACCTCCAGCGCAACAATGAAAGGAACAGGCATGACCTTGCAGGACCTTGGCGCGGCGCTGTTGCAGGCGGCCCGCACAGCGGGCGCGGACAGCGCGGATGCGATGGCGGTGCGCAGCACGTCGATGTCGGTCGATATCCGTCAGGGGCGGCTGGAACAGGCCGAACGCGCCGAAGGCACCGATATCGGCCTGCGGGTATTCATCGGACGCAGGCAAGCGGTGGTATCGGCGTCAGACACCCGCCACGCCACGCTGACCGCGATGGCCGAACGCGCCGTCGCCATGGCGCGCGAAGCCCCCGAGGACCCGCACGCGGGCCTTGCCGATCCAGAACAGCTCAGCGCGCAACGTGATGCCGACGCGCTGGCGCTGGTCGATGCCACGGGTGAACCCGTGCCCGCCGCTTTGATGGAACAGGCACAGATCGCCGAGGCCGCCGCCTTGGGCGTGGCCGGCGTGACGCAGGCGCAATCCGCGTCTGCCAGTTGGGGCCGGTCGGATGTCTGGCTGGCGGCGACCAACGGGTTCGCGGGCGGCTATGCGCGCACCCAGTCGTCGCTGTCCTGCTCGGCCATCGCCGGAACCGGGCTGGGGATGGAACGCGATTATGACGGCGACAGCCGCACCATGGTTGCCGATCTGCGCAGCCCCGACGCCATCGGCAGCACCGCCGGGCAACGCGCCGTCGAACGGCTGGGCGCGCGCAAACCGCCGACCGGGCGGTTCCCGGTGCTGTTTGACGAACGGATTTCATCATCCCTGATCGGCCATCTGCTGGCGGCGACCAATGGCGCGGCGGTGGCGCGCGGCGCGTCTTGGCTGCGCAACCGGCTGGGCCAGCCGGTGCTGCCCGATGATCTGGACCTGATCGAGGACCCGCACCGCCCCAGTGTCGCCGGATCGCGCCCCTTTGACGCCGAAGGCCTGCCGACGCACACCCGCCGCATCGTCGACAAGGGCGTGCTGACCGGCTGGACGCTGGATCTGGCGTCCGCCCGCAAGCTGGGCATGGCCAGCACCGGCAACGCCGCGCGCGGCACATCCGCCCCGCCATCACCGTCGAACTGGAACATCACGCTGACACCGGGCGCGCACAGCCGCACGGATCTGATCCGCGACATGGGCACGGGGCTGCTGGTCACGTCGATGATCGGCGCAACGATCAACCCCAACACCGGCGATTATTCGCGCGGCGCGGCCGGGTTCTGGGTCGAAAACGGCGAGCTGGCCTATCCGGTCAACGAATGCACCGTGGCGGGGTCCCTGCCCGACATGCTGCGCCACATAATCCCCGCCAATGATGCGCGCGCATGGCTGTCGCGGCGGGTGCCGTCGCTGCTGGTCGAGGGGATGACGCTTGCCGGGGCTTGAGACCTCTTTCAATGCCACCGACGATCTGGCGCTGTTGATCGACGCGTCGCACGCCGCCGCCGAGGTCGCGTTGCGCTACAGCGGCCCCACCCCGGTGCTGTACGACAAACCCGATGGCCAGGGCCCGGTGACCGAGGCCGATCTGGCGGTCGATACGCTGCTGCGCGACCGGTTGACGCGCGCGCGGCCCGGCTATGGCTGGCTGTCCGAAGAAACGCCAGACACGCCCGACCGGTTGTCGCGCGACCGGGTGTTCGTGGTCGACCCCATCGACGGCACACGCGCGTTCATCGAAGGCCAGGATGCCTGGGCGCATTCGCTGGCGGTGGTCGAACAGGGCCGCGTCATCGCCGCCGTGATCCACATGCCAGCCAGAGACCGGCTATATGCCGCCGCATTCGGCCAGGGCGCAACCTGCAACGGCGCCCCGATCCGACCTGCCGGCCATGCCACCTTGTCGGGGGCCCGTTCACTGGCGTCACGCCCGACCTATGACGCGCAGCATTGGCAGGGCGAGGTGCCGGCACTGGACCGCCATTACCGCCCCTCGTTGGCGTGGCGGCTGGCGCTGGTCGCCGAAGGCACGTTCGACCTGACCCTGACATTGCGCCCGACCTGGGAATGGGACATCGCGGCGGGGGTGCTGATCCTGACGGAATCGGGGGCGATCATCACAGACCGGCGCGGCGCGGCGCTGCGGTTCAACAACCCCTACCCGCAGGTCGATGGCACGGTAGCCGCCAATCCGGACCTGCATGCGGCCTTGATCGCGGCCCTGCGATAAACCGGCACGCCGGACCGGAAACCCGCCGCTATGGGATCAACACGATCTTGCCCACCGCGCCGCGCCCCAGCACGCGGGTCAGCACCGCCGCCGCATCGCGCAGCGGATAGCGCCCTTCGATCAACGGCTTGACGCGACCATTGCGATACCAGCCCAGCAATTCGACCATGTTCGCCGCGTAAACCGCCGGTTCCAAGCGGGTGAAATTGCCCCAGAACACGCCGACCACGCTGAATTCCTTTACCAGCGTCAGGTTCACCGCCAATTTCGGGATGGTCCCGGACGCAAAGCCCACCACCAGCAGCCGTCCGTTCCGCGCCATGCTACGCGCCACGATGTCGAACGCGTCACCCCCCACCGGGTCGAACGCAACGTCAACACCGCGCCCACCGGTCAGCGTCTTTAGCGTATCCTTCAGCCCGTCATAGCCGATGACATCATCCGCCCCTGCATCCGCCGCCACCGCGCGCTTTTCGGCGCTGGATGCAACGGCGATCACCCGCGCGCCCATGATCTTGCCGATCTGAATCGCCGCGATCCCGGTCGCGCCCGCCGCGCCCAGCACCAACAGTGTCTCACCCGCCTGCAGCGCCGCGCGCTGTTTCAGAGCATGATGCGAGGTGCCATAGGCCACCAGCAACGCACAGACATCGGCCGCGTCCATGTCATCCACCGGGATCAGCGTCGCCGCCGGGGCCGTCAGTTGCTCGGCATAACCACCCAGCGCGCCCATGCTGGCCACCCGGTCACCGACCGCCATGCCGGTCACACCCGCGCCAAGCGCCTCGATCACGCCCACCGCCTCCATCCCCGGTACGAACGGCGCGTCGGGCTTCATCTGATACAGCCCCTGCACCAGCAACCCGTCGGGGAAATTCACTCCTGCCGCCTCGACCCGAATGACCACTTCGCCGGCCCCGGCCACCGGATCGGGCATATCGGCATAGTCCAGCGTGTCGATGGGGCCGAACCCCCGGCAGATGATGGCTTTCATGGTCGCTCTCCCTGTTCGGGGGCAGGGTAGGCCGGGGTCAGCAGCGGCCTCAAGCGCAAATCCCGCGACGCGGCGTCAGGATCTGCTGCGCGGATCATCCAGCCGGATTTGTAACGCGCTGTGCCAGATACCTTTCTGCGTGGCAGGTCGCGTTACGATCACGGTACCCAGGACGACTTGCTACAGGATATCTCTCGATTCTGACGGCCAATGGGACCCGGTCGAGATGATCCGCGACCGGCACTGACCCGGATGCCACAACCTGACCAGGCGTAATTCTCCGTCCTGCGGATCAATATCCCGCTTTGGTTCCGCCCGCCCCCGCGCTAGCATCCCTGTTGGAGCGAGGACCACAAGGGAGGAACCGCCATGCTAGGCATGATGATGCATCGGCCGCTGCAAATCGGCAGCATTCTGGATTACGCCGCCGAACAGCACCCGCGGGCAGAGATCGTCTCGGTCCGCACCGAAGGCGACATCCACCGCCAGACCTATCGCGACACGGCGCTTCGGGTCGCTCAGTTGGCGCATGGGCTGGAAATGCATGGTGTCCGGATGGGCGACCGGGTGGCGACGCTGGCGTGGAACGGCTATCGCCATTTCGAACTGTATTACGCCATCGCGGGGCTGGGCGCGGTGTGCCACACCATCAACCCGCGCCTGTCGGCCGACCAGTTGATCTATATCGTCAACCATGCGCGCGACAGCCTGCTGTTTGTCGATACCACCTTTGTGCCACTGCTGGACCGCGTGCGCGACCACCTGCCACGCGACCTGCGTTACGTGGTGATGACAGACCGCGCGCATATGCCCGCCAATTCGCTGGACGCGCTGTGCTACGAGGATTTCCTGAACGGCAATGCTACGACCTTTGACTGGCCCGAATTTGACGAAAACACCGCCTCCGGTCTCTGCTTTACCTCGGGCACCACCGGCAACCCCAAGGGCGCGCTGTATTCGCACCGGTCCACCGTGCTGCACACGCTGAAGGTGGCGCTGGTGATGGGCGCGTCCTTGGGCGAGGGCAGAAAGGTGCTGCCCGTAGTGCCCCTGTTCCATGTCAACGCCTGGGGCCTGCCCTATACCGCGCCGCTGATCGGCATGGGCATTGTGATGCCCGGCCCTGCGCTGGACGGGCCGTCGATATTCCGCCTGATGGATGCCGAAGGTGTGTTTACCGCATGGGGCGTGCCCACCGTCTGGCAGGGCCTGTTGGCCGAAATCAAGGCGCAGGGGCGGTTGCCCAACGGTTTTGGCGATGTGATCGTCGGCGGGTCAGCCGCGCCGCGCGCCATGATCGAAACGTTCGAGAAACTGGGCGTCAACGTCAACCACGCCTGGGGCATGACGGAAATGTCGCCCATCGGCACCCACGGCGCGATGCCGACATGGGTCAAGGACATGCCCTTTGACAAGAAGGTCAACTACAAAGCACGCCAAGGGCGGCGTGCCTATGGCGTGGAATTGAAGATCGTCGATGACGCCGGCGCGCGCGTGCCACATGACGGCAAATCGATGGGCGAATTGTATGTGCGCGGCAATACCATCGTCGCGGGCTATTACGAAAACGACGCTGCGACCGCAAAGGTAATCGACAAGGACGGCTGGTTCTGTACCGGCGACATCGCCACGATTGATCCCGACGGATTCCTGTCGATTCAGGACCGGTCCAAGGACCTGATAAAATCGGGCGGCGAGTGGATTTCCTCGATCGATCTGGAAAACGCCGCCGTCGCCCACCCTGCCATCGCCAGCGCCGCCGCCATCGCCATGCCCCACCCGAAATGGGATGAACGGCCCGTGCTGGTCGCCGTCGCGGCGGGTCCGGACAAGCCGTCGCTGGACGAGATTCACACCCACATGTCCGAACATTTCGCCAAATGGCAGTTGCCGGATGATGTGATCTGGGTGGACGCCCTGCCGCTGACCGCCACGGGCAAGATTTCAAAGCTGACCCTGCGCCAGCAGTTCGCGGAGTACAAGTTGCCGGATTTGCGATGAGGAGGGTATTGGTAGGGCGCTAGCGCGGCAAGCGGTCAGCCGTCGCCCTACCGGCTCCTCAGGGCACCGAAAAGACATCAACGGGCGCCGAAAACCCCTTGAAGGTAACGGCGCCGACCAAGGTGGTCGTGACGGCCCCAGTCTGTTCGGCCCCAGTCTGTTCGGCCCCAGTCTGTTCGGCCCCAGTCTGTTCGGCCCCAGTCTGTTCGGCCCCAGTCTGTTCGGCCCCAGTCTGTTCGGCCCCAGTCTGCTCGGCCCCGGTCAGG
>JBBRCF010000154.1:0-7526 GCA_038205135.1 Rhodobacterales bacterium | reverse complement strand
CGGGCGGGGCGTGCGCGGTGCGTCGCCGTCGGCGCGGGGTTTATAGGGGCGCGGGGCATCGCCATCGGCACGCGGGCGCGGCGTATAGGGACGCGGCGCAGCGCCATCGGCGCGGGCGTTTGGCGGCCCGCTGCGGGTGGTTTTGGCGGCCGCGTCGCGGGTGCCCGCCGCGCGGGGTTTGCGCGGTTCGTCGCCGTCGGCCCGGGGTTTATAGGGGCGGGGCGCGTCGCCATCGGCACGCGGGCGGGACGAGGCGGGGCGGGGCGCGTCGCCATCGGCGCGTTTTGCCACAAAGCTGCGCGGCTTGGCTCCGGCAGCGGGTGCGCTGCGCGGCGTTTTCGGGCCGCCTTCAGCGTCGCGGCTGCGTGGGGCGCTGCCCGGCTTGGCGCGCGGTCCGGATGTTTTGCCGCCGAACGTTTTGCCACCAGTCGGTTTGCCGCCAGCAGGTCCGGGTCCGGTAAGTTTGGAGCCGCCGGGTTTGCGAGGTTTCTTTTCGTCCGTCATCGCGGGCTCCGGGGAATGTGAGGCAGGTGTATCAAGGTCAAAACCGTTGTCTGCCGGCACTCCGTCGTCATCGGCGCCGGTTTTGCGGCGCGCGCGGCTGACCAAGGGGCGGGCGGGTACGGGGGCGGTCGGGTCGTCGGGGTCCAGACCCAACTGGTCGCGCATCACGCGGCGGCGGACCTCTTCGACGGCACCAATGGCCAGATCGGCCAATTGGAACGGACCATAGGAAATGCGGATCAGGCGGTTGACCTGATAGCCGATCACTTCCAACGCGCGGCGGATCTCGCGGTTGCGGCCCTCACGCAGGCCGATGGTGACCCAGGCATTGGCGCCTTGCTGGCGGTCCAGCGACACGATCATCGGCTGGAACGCCTCACCGTCCACACGGACACCTTGGCGCAGACGGTCGAAATCGCTGTCCTGCGGGCGACCGTTCAGCCGCACGCGGTAGCGCCGCAGCCAGCCGGTGGAGGGCAATTCCAGCTTGCGTTTCAACTCGCCATCGTTGGTCAGCAGCAACAGACCCTCGGACGTGATGTCCAGCCGCCCCACCGTCATCACGCGCGGCAGGTCTTCGGGCAGGCGGTCGAATATCGTCTCGCGGCCCTGTTCGTCGCGCGCGGTGGTCACGAGGCCGGCCGGTTTGTGATACAGCCACAGCCGCGCGGGTTCGGGCGCGTCCAGCGCGCGGCCCGACACAGTGATGCGGTCCCGCGGGCCGACATTGGTGGCGGCGCGGTCGATCACCACGCCGTTTACCCGCACCTCGCCGGACTCGATCAGCCGTTCGGCATCGCGTCGGCTGGCGACGCCGGCGCGTGCGATCACCTTGGCGAGGCGGTCACCGTCTGGGGTTTGCTTGCTCATCCGCCCGCGTTATCATGGGTGCCGGCTTTGTGAAAGCGGGGCTTGCGCGCGCACCGCCAACCGGTCGAAATGGCGGCATGAGCACGCCGTCCTTTGCCCCCCACATGCAGGCCGCGCTGTCGCAGGCGCGGGCCGCAGGTGCGCGCGGCGAGGTGCCGGTGGGCGCAGTGATCGTGACGCCGGATGGACGGGTGGCGGCGGCGGCGGGGAACCGGACGCGGGAATTGTTCGACCCGACGGCGCATGCCGAACTGCTGGCGATCCGCGCGGCCTGCGCCGCCGCCGGGTTGGAACGGTTGCCGGGCCACGTGATCTATGTCACGCTGGAACCCTGCCCGATGTGTGCGGCGGCAATTGCCAACGCGCGGATCGCGCGGCTGGTTTATGCGGCGGCGGACCCGAAATCGGGCGGCGTGGCGCAGGGACCGCGCATCTTTGCCCATCCGCAATGCCACCACGTGCCCGAGGTGGTCGACGGCATCGCAGCGCGCGAGTCCGAGGCGCTGCTGAAGTCATTTTTCGCTGGGCTGCGGCCGTGATATGGTCCTGATATAGGTGTAAAGCGGCCCAGACTGTGTGAGCATCGACCGGCCATTGACAGTGCCGTCCGCGCCGCGTTCTGTGGCGGTAACGCCTTGACCTTACAGGATACCCCGCCATGCGCCGCATATCTTATCTGCTTATGGGCCTTGTGCCACTGGTGCTGGCCTGTGGCACGCCGGAATACCGCGCCGAACGGTCGGTCTGCGAGGCGGAATGGGTGCGCAAAATACCGCCGCGGCTGGAACGGCAACTGGTGGAACGCGTGCGCTATATCGAGGTGCCAACGGGCCGCACCACCTGCACGACGACGAATACCCCCACGGGTGCCGTGCAAAATTGCGTGTCGCAGACGCGGACCGAGGCGATCCCCTATACCACGGTCGAAACCGTGGATGTGAATGCGCCGCGCCGCGACGTGCAGATCCGGGCTTGCGCCGCACAGGCGTGCAGCCGGAAATTCGGCAATCCCGAATGCAAGCCCGCAGGTTGAAGTTCCCGGATCAACGTGCCGAGTTTGCCACGCCTGCTTTGACCAACCCGTGAGGCCAACCCGTCAAGTCATAGCGTGATCGGGTCCAGCACCTGCGGTTCGATCACCCGCACGCCCGGCAGTGCGGCGGCAAGTGCTGCGGCAGACTGTTCCAGAACCGGAAAGGTCCGGTAGTGGCAGGGGATCACTAACTTGAAATCAAAGAATTTTCTGGCGGCGTAGGCGGCGCGGCGCATGTCCATGGTGAAATAGCCGCCCGCCGCCAGAATTCCGATATCGGGGGCGTGCAGGTCGGCAAACACCTGCATGTCGGCCATCACATCGGTGTCGCCGGATACATAGATCACATGGCCTTCGCCGGCGATCATGAACCCGCATTCGGTGCCGGCGATGCGCGGGCCTTCGGGGCTGGAGAATGTCGAGGAATGCGTGGCGTGCACCATCGTCACCTGCACGCCATCGCCGATGCCACCGAGGTTGACCGTGCCCCCCTTGTTGAAGCCGACGGTCTGGATCTTTTCCGTCTCGGCCCAGTGCGACATCAGATCATACTGGCCAACCACCGGGATGTTCATCTTGCGCGCCAGTGGCAGCGTGTCGGCGATATGGTCGAAATGGCCATGCGTCAGCAGGATATGGGTGGCCCCCGCCGTACCCTCGTCGCGGCGATCTTCGGGCAGCATCGGGTTGCCGGACAGCCACGGGTCGATCAGCAGGACCTGCCCGGCGATGGAAATGCGAAAGCTGGAATGGCCAAGCCAGGTGATCTGCATGGGGGGCTCCTTTTTGCGGTTGCGGCAAGGATAGCGTCATGGGGCGGGAAGGGAAGCGGATATGGCTGCGGTTGCAGCATGGGCGGGGGGCAGCGAGGGGGCGCTGCGCGCGTTCGGGGCAAACCCGTCACCCCGGGCGCTGCCGCGCATATCCAAAAAAAGCGAGGGGCCAGCCCCTCGCTCTCCCCGGGGGATTTGGGAACCGAAGAAGCCGGGGGTAGGATTCGCCGGGGCCGTTGCTAAATGTGAAGGACGGAGGAACGCGCGATGGATTGGCTGGCACCGGTGGATGGCTATTGCGAGCGGCTGGACCCGGGGTTTTGGGCCGAGCCGGTCAATGCGGTGACGAATCTGGCTTTTGTGATGGCCGGGCTGGTGATGTTTGCGCGCTGTCGCGGTTTTGCCATGGGGCAGGGTTTGGCCGTGGTGCTTGTGCTGATCGGGATCGGATCGGGGCTGTTTCACACCTTTGCCAACCGGCTGACCGGGCTGATGGATGTGTTGCCGATCCTGGGGTTCATCCTGCTGTATATTTACGCGGCGACGCGGGATTTTCTGGGCGCGCGACCGTGGCTGGCCGGGCTGGCGGTGGTGGGATTCCTGCCGTTCGCGGCGGTCACCGCGCCGCTGTTCGCGATGGTGCCGGTGCTGGGCGTGTCAGCTGCATACTGGCCGGTGGTGGCGATGATCCTGGTCTATGCGGGGGTGTTGCGTGGCCGTCTGGGGCGTGAGCTGGCGATCGGGGCGGGGATATTGGTGGCGTCACTGGTGGCGCGGTCGGTCGATGGGCTGGTCTGTGATGCGGTTCCGTTGGGCACGCATTTCCTGTGGCATCTGCTGAACGCCGTGATGCTGGCCTGGATGATCGAGGTATGGCGGCGACATGCCGTCGCGCAGGCGACGGTGGCCTGAAAACCCGGCTGGGCGGACCGGCTTACGGGGGTATGACCGGCGCTGCGCTTGCACGCATCCCCCGGCGGGGCTAAATGGGCCCAAAGAGAGAGGCCGCCATGTCCAGCATCGACATCGATACCGCGCGCAAGGTCGCGCATCTGGCCCGGATCCGGGTCGCCCCCGAGGCTTTGCCCAAGCTGGCCGAGCAACTGTCGGGCATCCTGTCGTTCATGGAACAGTTGAACGAGGTCGATGTGACCGGCGTGGAACCGATGACATCCGTCACGCCGATGCGTTTGAAACGGCGGGCGGATGTGGTCAGCGATGGTGACCGGCAAGCCGCTGTTCTGGCCAATGCGCCCGATGCGCGCGAAGGGTTCTTTGCCGTGCCGAAGGTGGTGGAATGAGCGGATTGAACGAATTGTCGCTGGCAGAGGCCCGCGACGGGCTGCGGGCGCGGGATTTCAGCGCCGTCGAACTGACCGAGGCATGTCTGTCGGCGATCGATGCGGCCGCCGCGTTGAATGCCGTGGTCCATGGCACGCCGGATGTCGCGCGCGCGCAGGCGCGAGCGGCGGATGCGCGGCTGGCCGGCTATAAATCGGCGGGCGATGCGCCGGCGATGTGTGGATTGCCGTTGGGGATCAAGGACCTGTTCTGCACCAAGGGTGTCGCGTCACAGGCGGCCTCCAGGATCCTGCAAGGGTTCAGGCCCGAATACGAATCGTCCGTGACGCAACTGCTGTTCGACGCGGGCGCGGTGATGCTGGGCAAGCTGAACATGGACGAATTCGCCATGGGGTCCAGCAACGAAACCTCCTGTTATGGCAATGCCGTCAACCCGTGGAAAGTGGACGACCGGCTGCTGACCCCCGGCGGATCGTCGGGTGGATCAGCGGCGGCGGTGGCGGCGGACCTGTGTCTGGCGGCCACGGGGACCGATACCGGCGGGTCGATCCGCCAGCCGGCTGCGTTGACCGGCATCGTGGGGATCAAGCCGACCTATGGCCGGGTCAGCCGCTGGGGCATCGTGGCCTTTGCTTCCAGCCTCGATCAGGCGGGGCCGATGACCAAAACCGTACGCGATGCCGCGATCATGCTGGGCGCGATGGCGGGGCATGACGCCAAGGATTCAACCTCTGCCGATATCCCGGTGCCGGATTTCGAGGCGATGGTGACTGGCGATATCCGGGGTCAGGTCATCGGCATTCCGCGCGAATACCGCATGGACGGCATCCCTGCGGAAATCGACGCGCTGTGGGACGCGGGCGTGGCGATGCTGCGCGATGCGGGTGCGGTGATCCGCGACATCAGCCTGCCGCACACGAAATACGCGCTGCCCGCCTATTACGTCATCGCGCCCGCCGAAGCGTCGTCGAACCTCGCGCGCTATGACGGGGTGCGCTATGGCCACCGCGCCCGTCTGGCGCAGGGCGACGGCATCACCGACATGTATGAAAAGACCCGCGCCGAAGGGTTCGGCCCCGAGGTGCAGCGCCGCATCATGGTTGGCACCTATGTGCTGTCCGCCGGGTTCTACGATGCCTATTACAACCGCGCGCGGCGGGTACGCGCCCTGATTAAGCGCGATTTCGATCTGGTCTTTGCCGGTGGCGTCGACGCGATCCTGACGCCTGCCACGCCATCAGCTGCCTTTGGGCTGGGCGAGATGGCGAATGCGAGCCCGGTCGAGATGTATCTGAACGACGTGTTCACCGTCACCGTTAACCTTGCGGGCCTGCCGGGGATCAGCGTCCCGGCCGGGCTTGACGCGCAGGGGCTGCCGCTGGGCTTGCAACTGATCGGGCGGCCCTGGGACGAGGGTGGACTGCTGAATGTCGCTTATGCGCTGGAACAGGCGGCGGGTTTTGTGGCGAAGCCGGCGAAATGGTGGTAGGCGGCGAAAAAATGCGGGCGGGATTGGCAAAAATGCGGATGTTTCTGGGTGGCGTGGCGTTGATCACTTTGGCGGCCTGCGCGCAGGGTGTGCCTGACAGCGGCGCGGGCGTGGGCTTTGGTGATTACAACGCCTACAAACGCGCGCAGGCGGAGCGCGAACTGGCGCTAGCGGGCCGCGCCTTGCCGCCGCCGCAAGCGGTATCCACCGAGCCGCTGGGCGCTTCCGGCACCGGTGTCATCACAGGGGCCAATACCGGCGTCGCGTCGCAATATCCCGCCGTGCCGATTCCGGGGCAGGCCGGATCCCTGGCCGGACCCTTCGCAGGGTCGGTGGTCAATCCCGGTGCCACCCCAGAGGATCAGGCGGCCGAAGACATCGCCGCTGCCGCGACGGCCGCGCTGAATTCGGGGACGGTCCCCTTGCAGGCCAGTCCGTCAAACCCGCCGCCGCCGGTGGTGAATGCCGCGGGAATCTCGCAGGAAACCAATTTCGAAGCGGTCAGCGCGCAGCGCACCATCGAGGATGACGCGGCGCGCCGTGCGGCACTTGCCGCGCAATATCAGGTGGTGCAGCCGACGGCGGTGCCGACCCGCGCGGGTGGTGCCGTGCCGAACATCGTGGAATATGCGCTGTCGACAACCCATGCCCCCGGGACCAAGATATATAGCCGGGTCGGGCTGAACGCGGCACAGCGCGCGGCGCGCAATTGCGCAAAATTCGCCTCGCCCGATCTGGCGCAGCAGGATTTTCTGGCGCGCGGCGGGCCGCAACGCGATCCGCAGGGGCTGGATCCTGACGGCGACGGGTTCGCCTGCACCTGGGACCCGCGCCCGTTCCAACTGGCGCGTGGCGGCTGAGCGACGCAATGGGTGACCAGCACCCGCAGGGCGTTATGCCGGCGGGGCCGTTCACCCCTGGCGATCCGGAATCGCGGCCGTCGCCCAACCATGGGCCACGTCGGGACGGGCTGCTGCCGAGGCTGATCGTGCTGCATTATACCGCGATGGCCACAGCCAAGGCCGCCTGCGACCGCCTGTGCGATCCGGCCGCAGAGGTGTCGGCGCATTACCTGATCAGCGAAACCGGGACGGTCTGGTCGCTTGTGCCCGAAGATCGCCGCGCCTGGCACGCCGGGGCCGGGGAATGGGGCGGGGCGGGCGATGTCAATTCGCGATCTATCGGGATCGAACTGGCCAATCGCGGCGATCACCCGTTCCCCGCCGCGCAGATGGCAGCGCTGGAGCGGCTGTTGTCCGGAGTGATGGCACGGTGGGATATTCCGGCGCAGGGCGTGATCGCGCATTCCGACATGGCACCAGGGCGAAAGATCGACCCCGGGCCGCGCTTTGACTGGCGGCGGCTGGCGCGGGGCGGTCTGTCGGTGTGGCCCGACCCGTCTGAGCCCATCCTGCCCGTTGCCGCCCAGAATGCTTCCGTAAACGCCGCGCGGTTCACGCAGGATGCGCGGCGCTTCGGGTTTGCGGACTGTGGCGCGGACCTGCTCCTGGCAGCCGTCCGGCTGCGGTTCAGGCCCTGGGCGCGCGGGCCGCTG
>JBBRCF010000153.1:0-7533 GCA_038205135.1 Rhodobacterales bacterium | reverse complement strand
GCGCAGCGTCCAGATCGAACACCGTCAGATCGACGCCATTGCGCAACAGCGTGCCCGCCAGCCCGCCCCCCGCGCTGCCCAGACCAATAAACCCGACCCGCATATGCTGCCCCCCTTGCTGTTTTGCGGCAGGAAACCCCGCGCCCCGGCCCCGGTCCCGCCTGATTGCGACCCATCGGGTCGGTGCTGCGTCGAGGGATCAGTCAAACACACCGTGTCACCGCGCCGACCTGCCGCCCTGCAGCGGTTGACGCACTCCCCGCGGCCAGCGGCCACAGGACCGCCACAGATCCGGGCAGCGCCCGCGTTTCGGCTCCGAAACTCCCAATCCACGCCGCGATTTGGCCTGAAAGGCCGCCTAAAGTCTCATTGTATTGATCGGGATGGACCCCATGCTCGCTTTTAGCGACAAGACTGCCTCACGGCTGCGGACGCTGCTGCCCTCGCAAGCACTGGCACGTCTGCGCGGACGCGGCAGCGACGCCCAGATCGTCGAACGGGCCGCCGATAAACTGGTCATTCCGATCAACAGCGACACCGACGAAGATCGCCAGCGCGTCGACCTGACCCGGCAGGGCCAGTTTCTGGTGCGTCAGGACCGGTGGGGTCAGTTGGGCACCTTGATCCGTGACCATGACCGCACCCGGACCGCGACCGCCTCCGGCCTCGGGTTTGCCGCGCTGCTGGCGCATGGCGCGCGCGCCGATGTGGTCCAGCCCGTCGAAGCCGCGCTGACCGACCCCGGCCTGATGCCCGCGCATGCACCCAAGCGCGGATTGACCACACTCGAAGAGGTGCTGGAAGATCACGCCACCGATTACGGTGTCGCCCTGGTGGTGGCCGAAGCGCATATCGACATCGGCTGGGCGTGGCGTGGACAAGGCTGGCGAGCCGAAGTCCCGGCCCGCAACTGGCGTGAATTTCAGGCGCATTTTGCCCGTGCCGCCGATATCCTCGACGGGTTCGATCCGTTCGAACAAGACAGCCCGGCCTTGGCCGCGGCGCGCTGCGCGCTGCTGGCGGCGACCGATGCACCGCAGGCCCGCATCAGCGACGATTACGAAGACCTGATCGACCTTGACCCGCACAACCCGCGGCATCTGCGCGCCTATGGCTATCACCTGCTGCCGCGCTGGTTCGGCTCCTATGACCGGCTGGCGGCCGAGGCTGTGCGCACCGCGACACGTCTGGCGGATGTCTGGGGAGCGGATGGCGGCTATGCCTGCATGATGATGGACGCGCTGGCGATCGATCCGGGCGTTCTGGCCGTGATCGACGCAGACCGAATGCGCGCCGGGTTCGCCGACATTCTGGCGCGGCGCAATGATCAGCACACAGCGAACCAACTGGCCGCCTATTGTGCCGTGACGCTGACGGCGGACCGCTTTCACATCACCGCCGACCGCGCCCGCGCCCTGGCGATCACGGAAAACCTCGACTGGATCCTGCGTCAGCATCTGCGCGAAATCCATCCGCTGGTCTGGGGCATCGCCAGTCAGGCGCCCGACCGCCCCCTGCCCGGATTGCCGGACGTGGCAAAGCAGGGGCAGACGCAGGCGCTGGCCTGTATCGCGCGCCATTTCGAACGCGACCTGCGGCGTGGCGGTCGGGTTCTGGCCGGGCCGTCGGGCCTGTGGGTGGACCTGCTGGAACTTTGACCCGCTGCCACGCGGCAGACCCTGTCGCGCCCGGTCCCACTTGCCGACCCTTGTCCCCCGGCCTAAAAGACGGGAAACCGTCAAAGGGGCGCATACCATGCTGGACCTGACCTATCAACCGCCGAAACCCAAGGTGATCGCAGGCGCGAAACACGATTGGGAACTGGTGATCGGCATGGAAATCCACGCCCAGGTCGCCTCGAATGCCAAACTGTTTTCCGGCGCGTCCACCACATTCGGGTCGGAACCCAATGCCAATGTCAGTTTCGTGGATGCCGCGATGCCGGGCATGTTGCCCGTGATCAACGAATTCTGCGTGGCGCAGGCCGTGCGCACCGGGCTGGGCCTGCGCGCGCAGATCAACCTGACCTCGGCCTTTGACCGCAAGAATTATTTCTATCCCGACCTGCCGCAGGGTTATCAGATCTCGCAACTGTATCATCCCATTGTGGGCGAAGGCGAAGTGATCGTGGACATGGCCCCCGGTGTGGCCCGCCACGTGCGGATCGAACGCATTCATCTGGAACAAGACGCGGGCAAGTCGATCCACGACATGGACCCGGCGATGAGCTTCGTCGATTTCAACCGCACCGGCGTGGCGCTGATGGAAATCGTGTCGCGCCCCGACATTCGCGGCCCCGAAGAAGCGGCGGCGTATGTCGCCAAGATGCGGCAGATCCTGCGCTACCTCGGCACCTGCGACGGCAACATGCAGAACGGCAACCTGCGCGCGGATGTGAACGTGTCGGTCTGCCTGCCGGGGCAGTACGAGAAATATCAGGCGACGCAGGATTTCGGCCATCTCGGCACCCGCTGCGAAATCAAGAACATGAACTCGATGCGGTTCATTCAACAGGCTATCGACTATGAGGCGCGCCGCCAGATCACGATCCTCGAAGCGGGCGGCAGCATCACGCAGGAAACCCGTCTGTATGACCCCGACAAGGGCGAAACGCGGTCGATGCGGTCCAAGGAAGAAGCGCATGATTACCGCTATTTCCCCGACCCTGACCTGCTGCCCTTGGAAATCGACCAGGGTTGGGTCGATGATATAGCCGCCGCCATGCCCGAACTGCCCGATGCGAAAAAGGCGCGGTTCATCGGCGACTACGGCCTGACGGATTACGACGCCAGCGTGCTGACCGCCGAACTGGACGCCGCGCATTTCTTTGACGCGGTGGCACAGGGCCGTGACGGCAAACAGGCCGCCAACTGGGTGATCAACGAATTGTTCGGCCGCCTGAACAAGGAAGGGCTGGACATCACCGCCTCGCCCGTGTCGGCGGAGCAATTGGGCGGGCTGTTGGACCTGCTGGGCGCAGACACCATTTCCGGCAAGATCGCCAAGGACCTGTTCGAGATTCTGTGGACCGAAGGTGGCGACCCGGCGCAAATCGTCGCCGCACGCGGCATGGTGCAGGTCACCGACATGGGCGCCATCGCGGCGGCGGTGGATCAGGTGATCGTCGACAACCCCGCGCAAGTCGAAAAGGCCCGCGCCAACCCGAAACTCGCCGGCTGGTTTGTGGGGCAGGTGATGAAGGCGACCGGCGGCAAGGCCAACCCGGCCGCGGTCAACGAGATCGTGGCGCAGAAACTGGGCCTGTGATCGCGATACGGGTGTTGCATTGTCTGTTGCTGGTCCTGACATGGACAGTGTCTTCTGCGGCCACGGCGGAGCTGATCGCGCGCCGAACGGCTGCGATCCGGAAACGCAGTTTGTGGCTTGCGAAACGCTGGCAATAATTTACGAGGCCGGGCCGCAGTTCTTTCCCAAGGACCCCGACCGTGCCCAGGCGCTGCGGGCCGACCTGCGCGTCACCGCGTTTCGCCGCTGCATGGAAGGCGATGCCGCCGCCTGCACGCCGATGGCGAAATATGTGATGACCGACACCAGCCTTGATCGGGCGGCACAGATCGATCTGGCCCGGGAGTCCTTCACCATGATGGAGGACCGCTGCCGGGGCGGTTATGCGGACATGTGCGATGCGCGCGTATAGCTGTCTTTTGCCTCGGAATTCGTCGGCCTGCGCGAACCTGTTGACGCGATTGCGGCGGCACAAGGCGGGCCGGGCTGGGACGCGATATTCGGACAGACCGACGCATGGGGCGAAATCGCAGCACAGACCCGCAAGACGGAAATCGCCCGGGCATAGGCAGACTGTGACGCAGGCGACCGCACGGCCTGCCTGACGACCGCGCGGCTGGACCCCGATTTTTCTGATCCGGTCAGCCTGGCGCCGTTGGTGGACAGTTGCGTGGCCGATCACGCCGCGGATTGTCAGCGGCCGGTGGTCTTCTGCACAAGATGCGGACCGCAGCCCCCGCGCAATACGCCACCACCACACAGCGCTGGATACAGGCCTGCATGAAAGGCGTCGTGGCCCCTTGCGACCTTGTGTATAAATTCCTGCCCGACGCCGACAGCGGGGCGGTTTATTCTGCGGCTTGCGCGGCGGGCGTCGGCAGCAGTTGCCATCGGCTGGGCAGCGACACGCTGAACGCGTGGATCAAGGACGGTCGCAGCGATGCGGCGCTGCTGGAACGTGCGACCGACCTGTTTGATCAGGGTTGCGGGCATGGCGACGCGCTGTCCTGTCATACACTGGAACATCTGTCGAAAGGGTGATCAGCGCCCGCTCGTCACTGTCAAAGCCCCCGGAGCTCTCGATGCAGGTCGCCCGCCTGCCTTGCCGACCCGCCCAGCTTTCGCATCAGGAACGCGCGCTGTTTGCTGCCGTGTTCGCCCTGTCACAAGGATTATGCCGACACTCCGCCCGATGATACCCGCGCGCGCGCTGGTGTTCCGCGACAGGTTCAAGCCATGCGTCGACAGGGCTTGCCCTGCGACTGTTGGCGCAATAGCGGGGCAAATCCTGCTGCAATGCCCAGCGGCCCCTCTATCCATATCTTGCGGCTTCAGACACCCATCGCCGCAGAGGTGTCGCCCCCGCCCTGATCCGGGCCGTTGCGGCCAGCGCAAGGGATGCGGGCGCACTTGTCACCTTTGTGCGGGCGGACCGAAAGGACCCGCCCGTTTTCGCCCAAGACCGAACCAGAGCGGCGCAGGAACATGTATCATTTCGACATCGACCTTGCGGGCCACGCTGGCATTTCCCGCCCGCTCCCGCCATTCTGACCACAGGAGGACCACGCGATGACCATCCCAACCCCGTTTACTTCGGCCCTGATGGCTGTCGAACCCGCCTGGATCGATTACAACGGCCACATGAACATGGCCTATTACAGCGTGCTGTTCGACCGTGGCGCGGATGATGCCTACCCCCTGCTGGACATCGGCCCCGACTATATCGCGACCCGCGGGCATACGACCTACACCGCGGAATTCCACGTCTGCTATATCCGGGAACTGCATTTGAGCGACCGCGTGCGCTGCACGTTCCGGCTGCTGGACCATGACGCGAAACGCTTTCACACCTTTCAGGAACTCTGGCACGAAGACGGCTGGCTCGCCG
This sequence comes from Rhodobacterales bacterium, assembly GCA_038205135.1. Classification (GTDB taxonomy): domain Bacteria; phylum Pseudomonadota; class Alphaproteobacteria; order Rhodobacterales; family Rhodobacteraceae; genus UBA9554. The sequence goes on along the minus strand of JBBRCF010000153.1, from coordinate 2,399 downwards.
CCACCGCCGAGGGGCTGGCGCTGCATATCGACACCTCCGGCCCCCGCGTCGCACCATTTCCGCCCGATATCGCCGCCCGCCTTGCCGCGATGCACCAGGCCCATTCCACCCTGCCCCACCCCGACCGCGCCGGCCGCCGCATCGGCATCCCCGGCCGTTGACCGGGCGCAGCCCCGCATTCTTCGGTTCACAAATACCCATGCGACAGTGCCGGCTGCGGGACGTATCCGAACAGGCCAACCCCTCACCTCGCCTCTGGTCCCGCCACGCGCGCTCTGCTAGGGTTACTCCGCCCAATACGGAGGACGGCATGATCTATGACTATCAGGTGATCCCCGCCCCCAGCCGCGGCCTTAAGGCGCGCGGCATCAAGACGACCGAGGCCCGCTTTGCCTATGCCATTCAGGATGTGCTGAACCGCATGGCCGCTGACGGCTGGGAATTTCAACGCGCGGAAACCCTGCCGTCCACCGAACGCGCCGGGCTGACCTCGACCACCACGGTCTACCGCAACATTCTGGTGTTTCGCCGCCCTATGACCGGCATGGATGTAGCCCCGCCCGAAGACCTGCCGCCCGATCTGCCGCAATCGCCCTATGGCGATCCCGACCCGATGACCGAAGCCGATCCGCCACTGCAACCACTGACAAACACCGATCCCGGGGCGCCGCGCGCGTGACGGTCCGGGACCCTACGCAGAGGTATGGCGGCGAAAAATCGCCCGGCCCTCTTTCACTCCAGCTGCGGTGCGCTACACTGCTGCCCTCGCAAAGACAGGAGCGCGCATGAGAAAGACCGATCCTTTCGGCTTCGACATCTCGGTGTCTTCCGCCAAGAAAAAGAACCCGCGCGGCCGGCGCACCATGTCGGGCGCGGTCGAAACGTCGCAGCGGGCCTGCGACCACGAAGGCTGTCAGGAAGCCGGCCAGTTCCGCGCGCCCAAGGCGCGTGATGTGCAGGACGATTATTTCTGGTTCTGCCGCGACCATGTCCGCGAATACAATCTGAAATGGAATTTCTTTGACGGCACCACCGAGGCCGAACTGAATGCGCAGATGACGCGGGACCGGGTCTGGGACCGGCCCACGAAACCGATGACCGACCCCGAGGCCAAGGCCTGGGCCCGGCTGGGTATCGAGGACCCGCATCAGGTGCTGGGCCAGAACGCCACCCGCAACCCCGGCAAGAACCCCGAGGGCATCTCGACCCGCAAACTTCCGCCCACCGAACGCCGCGCCATCGAAGTGCTGGAGGTCCGCGACAGCGCCACCAAGGCCGAGATCCGCACCTCCTACAAGGCGCTGATCAAGGTGCTGCATCCCGACATGAACGGGGGCGACCGTAGCCAGGAGGATCAGTTGCAACTGGTGGTCTGGGCCTGGGACCAGATTAAGGACAGCCGAAACTTCAAATGACCCGTGCGGCAGATCAGCCTGCCGTGCGGGCGGCTATGCGGGCGGCTGTGCGGGTCAAGGTCCGACGTGGTTGCAATGCAGCCCGCCGTGCTGTCAGGATGTGATGCAAAAAAAGGCTGACCCGTGATGCTGGACCCGTCGCCCCGGAACTACCCCCCATCCATGACCGTACGGGCGCGGTCGGCACGCGGACCTGATGCGGCCCCTGCCGTGCAGGACGCCGCCGAAATCGAAACATGGTTGCTGACCGATGCGACGCGGATCGACGCGCTGTTGGCGCTGTTCGAAGAATTTGTCTGGCGGTTGGTGGCGGCGGGACTGCCGCTGGACCGGGCCGGGCTGCATACCGGAACCTTGCACCCCTTGCTGGCCGGGTTCACCTGGAACTGGAATATCGTCGACGGCCTGTGCGACGAGGTGCAGTTCATCAATGAAACCCTGCAAGAAGAGGGGTTTCTGGCCAGCCCGCTGGCCGTGGTGTTCCGCACTGGCCAGACGGTCCGGCTGGATCTGACCCAGCCAGACGACGGCGCGGCCTTAAACTTTCCGATTGCGGGCGACCTCCGCACGCAGGGGTTCACCGAATATGCCGCGCTGCCGATGGGTGGCAGCGGCTATTACAACGTGACCACCATGGCAACACGCCGCCAGGGCGGTTTTTCCGAAGCCCATTTCGCGACGGTGACCCGCCTGTTGCGGCTGTTGTCGCTGCATGTCGAACGCCATATCGCCAGACGCATCGCCGAAAATATCGCGACAACCTATCTGGGGGCGGACGCGGGCGCGCAGGTGCTGCAAGGGTCGATCCGGCGCGGCGTCGGGCGGCGGATCAACGCGGTGATCTGGGTGTCCGACCTGCGCGGTTACACCGAGCTGTCCGACCAATTGGCCCCCGAAGACATGCTGGCGGTTCTGAACGCCTATTTTTCGATCATGGCCGGAACGGTTGCGAACCATGGCGGCGAGGTGCTGAAATTCATCGGT
>JBBRCF010000152.1:0-7563 GCA_038205135.1 Rhodobacterales bacterium | reverse complement strand
CCAGGCAACCGCGCGATTGCCGTCGACAGCCGTTCCCAATCGGGTGACACCGCAAGGCCTGCTTTGGCCGCATCCAGATCGGCCCCGGCGGAAAACACCTTGCCGTCGCCGGTCAGGATCAGCGCGCGCGCCGCTTCCGCGCCGGCCATGATGTCGACCAGTTCGGCCAGCATGTCCGGCGTCAGCGCGTTCGCCTTGTCGGGGCGATCCAGCGTGACGGTCCACAGCCCGCCGTCGCGGTCCAGCCGGATCATGCCAGCCCCACCCGCGCCCGGATCGCCGGATCGCGCAGGGTGATTTCGCGGCCGAGGAATTCGTTTGCACCGGCCGAACACATCCACAACAGCGTGCGGGCGGGCCAGTCTGCGGGGATATGCGCATCCCAGTCCAGCAGGGCGATGGGGCCGACGCCAGAGGATTTGATCTCGCGTTGCATCTGGGTCGCCACCGTGCCGGGTGAAAGGCCCATGATCCGCAGGCCGCGCGCCGCCGTTTCGTGGTGCGCGCAGGATGTCAGCATGGCCGCCCCGGCCTTGGATGCGCAATAATGCGACCAGCCTTCGACCGGGTTATGCGCCGCGCCGGATGATACCGTCAGCACCGTGCCCCGTCCGCGCGCGACCATGCCGGGCAGCACGGCCCGCATGCCGTGATAGACACCGTTCAGGTTGATCGCCACCGCTTCCGCCCAACCCGCCGGGTCGCTGTCCGCCAGCATGGCGATGGGTTCGATCACGCCCGCGTTGTTGATCATCACGTCCACAGGTCCCAGCTTTTCCGTGACCTTTGCGATCGCCGCCTGCATCTGGGCCCAGTTCGCCACATCGACCGGCAGGGCAAATGTGCGCGGCCCCAATTCTCGCGCCAGCGACTGCACCGCCGCGGCGGACCGTGCCAGCAATGCGACCTTGGCACCCTTGGCGGCAAATACCCGTGCGGCCTCGGCTCCGATGCCGCGGCTTGCCCCTGTGATCACGACAACCTGACCGTCCATTCCGGCTCTCCCTTTAATTCACGCTTGCGGCAGGGATAAACCGCGAACAGGCAGCGGTCCAGCCTTGACCGGACGGCGCGTCAGACCAACAGTGGCGCCAAAGTTTTTGGTTAACCGAGAGGGATTCTTGTCATGCGCCATCTTGCCCCCGTTTCCGCCAGTCTGCTGGCCTTGCTGATCGCCCTGCCTGCCCGGGCCGAGGTCACCGCCACCGAGGTCTGGAGTGACTGGAAAGCCCATATGGAAAGCTACGGTTACCAGCTTCAGGCGCGCGAGGATCTGGCGGGCAAGGTTCTGACCGTGTCCGACGTGACCATGACGACGCAGATGCCCGAAAACGGCGGCACGGTCAGCGTGGCAATGGACCGCATGACCCTGACGGAACAGGCGGATGGCACCGTGGCAGTCGTGATGCCCGGCACCATGCCGATCGTGGCGGCATTCAAAGGGACCGATGACAGCGCCATCGATCTGGCGATCGACTATACCCAGACCGGGATGACCATGACCGTGTCGGGCGATGCCAGCGCCATGAATTATGCCTATACGGCGCAGGAACTGGCACTGACGGCGACCCGGATCGTGGTCGATGGCGCCGCGGTGGACCTGCGGACGGCGCGGGCGGCGATGACCGATGTCACCGGCGAAACCCGCAACGCGCGCAGCGGCACCTTGCACAGTTCTGGCCAGACCATGACGGTGGGGGCGATCAACTGGACGCTGGACATGACCAACCCCGAAGACCAGACCCCGATCAAGATCGCGGGGCAGATGCAGGGCGTGGGCCTGAATGCCACTGTGCAGATGCCAGCGGGCCTGAACATTGGAGACATGGCGGCCATGATGGCGGCAGGATTTGCCGTGGATGGCGGGCTGACCCACAAGGGCGGATCGTCGGACATGAGCTTTGTCACCGACGGGCAATTGTCGACCATCACATCGGCGTCAACCAGTGGCGATCTGACTGTCCGGATGGGTCAGTCATCGCTGGCCTATCGCGGTGCGGCGACCGGTGCGCGTTACGAATTTCTGGGCGGGCCGGTGCCGGTGCCGGTGCCGATGACGCTGGACATCGCCGATGTGGGGTTCAATCTTCTGATGCCGGTGCAGAAATCCGATGAACCCAAGGATTTCGCGCTGGGGCTGACGCTGGCGGATGTGGTGATGTCGGACATCATCTGGTCCATGCTGGACCCGACGGGGCAGTTGCCGCGCGACCCGGCTACGCTGGCGCTGGATCTGACCGGCAAGGCGCGCATCACCACCGATTTTGCCGATCCCGCGCTGGTGACATCCACCGGCGCGCCCGGAGAAATTCACGCCCTGACCCTGAAAGGGCTGACGTTGCGGCTGGCGGGCGCGGACCTGAGCGGGACCGGCGATTTCACCTTTGACAACACCGACCAGACCACCGTGCCCGGCATGCCCCGTCCCGAAGGCGCGGCCAACCTGAAGCTGATCGGGGGCAATGCGCTGCTGGACAAGCTGATCGCGATGGGCCTGTTGCCTGCCGAACAGGCGATGGGGATCCGCCTGATGATGAGCGCGTTCGGCAAGATGGAAGCCGAAGACACGCTCACATCAAAGATCGAATTCACCCCGGACGGGCAGATCACGGCAAACGGCCAGCGGATCAGGTAGTCACCGCGCCTGCAGCAGACGCAGCACGTCCTGACTGGGGTAACCATCCACGTTGACACCACGGGATTGTTGATAGGCGCGGATCGCGGCCACGGTCTGTGGCCCGATCACCCCATCGACTTTTTCCAGCGGATGGCCGGCGCGGATCAGGCTTTTCTGCAGTTCGATCCGGTCGTCGAAACTCAGCGGCGCATAGCCGCGCGGCCAGGGCATCTGCACCTCTGGCCCGCCGGCCAGCCGGTCGGCCAGATGACCGATGCCGATGACATAGGCATCCGCCGCGTTGTAGCGTTCGATGACACGAAAATTGTCGAAGATCATGAAGGCGGGGCCGGATCTGCCGGCTGGCAACAGGATCGCAGCGCGGCCATGGTTCGGCACCTTGCGGCCCGCCATGTCCGTCACGCCTGCCGCTGCCCAATCCGACGGCGCGCGGCGGTTATCGCGTTTCGCCAGGCTGGCGTCGAACCCCTTGGGCAGGCGGACCTCCACCCCCCAGGGCTGGCCCTTGACCCAGCCGTGCCGCGCCAGATAGGCGGCGGTTGATGCCAGCGCATCGGTCGGATCATCGCCCCAGATGTCGCGCCGCCCGTCGCCGGTGAAATCCACCGCATAAGCCAGATAGGATGTGGGGATGAACTGGGTGTGCCCCATCGCGCCTGCCCATGAACCGGTCATCTGTGCCGCGGGGATGTCGCCGGCCTGCAGGATCTGCAGCGCGGCGATCAGCTGCGCCTCGAAGAATTTGCCGCGCCGCCCGTCGTAGGCCAGCGTCGCGAGCACCTCGATCACGTTGAAATCGCCCTTGCGGGTGCCATAGGTGCTTTCCATGCCCCAGACGGCAGTGACGATGTGGCGGTCCACGCCATATTTCGCTTCGATCTGGCGCAGCACTGCCGCGTGACGGCGCAGCGCCTGCAGCCCGTTGTCGATGCGGATCGGCGAGGCGGCAAGATCGAGGTAATCCCAGATTTCGAGGGTGAATTCCGACTGGTTGCGATCCTTGGCGACGACTGCAGGGTCATAGGCGATGCCCGATAAGGCCGCATTCAGGATACGTGGCGAGATACCCTTTGCCTGCGCGCGGGTGCGAAAACCGGCCACCCAAGCCTCAAATTTCGCCCCCTGGGTCGCGATGATCGGTGTTGCGACACCTGTCGGTTCGGCCGATGCGGGGCCGATGGTCAGAAAACCGACCAGAAGGGCGGTCATAAAGCTGCGCATGTCTCTGCTCCGGGTCTATCGCCGTTTGGGCAGAGTGTAGCGCGATTGTTGCCAGATCGAAAGCAATCCCGGTGCGGTTGGCAAAAGCGCGCTGACGCGCGCCCCCTGCGGGAGCGGGTGGCCCGCGCAAGCGCGGGCGCGGTCCGGCGGTGCCCGCGCAAGCGCGGGCCTGGCCCGGCGGTGCCCGTGCTTTGCGATGATCAGTGTCTAGTGGTTCCGGCTGACCTTGTGCGCGCCACGCTTTGTGCGGCCTTTGTCGCCGGCCTTGGCCGCGCCAAGGCGCCGCTTCATCGGCTTGCCGGAACGGCGCGGGGTGCCGCGCGGGGCGTCTTCGCCGTCGAGCGTCAACAGTTCCAGCAGCAGCCCGCCAGTCACGGGCACGGCCTCGGCCAGCTTGACCGTTACCCGCGCACCGAGCCCGATCACCCGTCCACTGTCCGCGCCGATCAGGGACTGGCTGTCGCGTTCGTAGTGGAAAAACTCGCCCCCCAGCGCCCGCATCGGGATCAACCCGTCCGCGCCGGTGCCTTCCAGTTTCACGAACACGCCCGCGCGGGAAATGCCGCTGATCCGCCCGGCAAATTCCTGCCCCACGCGATCGGCCAGAAATGCGGCCAGATAACGGTCGGTGGTATCGCGTTCCGCCATCATGCTGCGGCGTTCGGTGTCCGAAATATGCGCCGCGGTCGCCTCCATGTCTTCGATGTCGTCGCGCGACAGGCCGTCTTCGCCCCAGCCATGCGCGCCGATCAGGGCGCGGTGTACGATCAGGTCGGAATAGCGGCGGATCGGCGAGGTGAAATGTGCATAAGCCTGCAGGGCCAGTCCGAAATGGCCGAAATTCTGCGGGCTGTAATACGCCTGCGTCATCGCGCGCAGCGTCGACATGTTGATCAATTCGTCCACATCAGTGCCGGCAGCGGCTTGCAACAGCCGGTTCAGATGCGCGGTTTTCAGCACCTGACCCTTGGCCAGTACCAGCCCGGCGGCTTCGGCGGTATCGCGCAGCGATTCCAGTTTTTCGGGCGTCGGCTCTTCGTGGACGCGGAACAGCAGCGGCGACTTCTTTTGCACCAGTGTTTCCGCAGCGGCGACATTGGCGAGGATCATGCATTCCTCGATCAGCCGGTGCGCGTCCAGCCGGTCACGGAACGCAACCGAGATCACCTCGCCGGTGTCCGATAACGCCACCTTGCGTTCGGGCAGGTCGAGGTCCAGCGGCTGGCGATCGGTGCGCGCTGCGATCAGTGCGGCATAGGCGGCATAAAGCGGCGTGATCACCTCGGCCATCAGGCCGACGCAGCGATCATTCGGGTTGCCGTCCTGTGCTGCCTGCACCTCTTCGTAGGCGAGGGTCGCCACCGACCGCATGAGGCCGCGCACGAACCGATGCCCGATCTTGTGGCCCTGCGGGTTGATCTGCATTCGCACGGCAAGGCAGGGGCGCGGCACGCCTTCGTGCAGCGAACACAGATCGCCCGACAGCCGGTCGGGCAGCATCGGCACCACCCGGTCGGGAAAATAGCTGGAATTGCCGCGCTTGCGCGCCTCGCGGTCCAGCGCGGACCCGGGCCGGACATAGTGCGCGACATCGGCGATGGCGACCCAGATGACATGGCCGCCGGCATTGCGCGGGTCATCATCGGCATGGGCCCAGACGGCATCATCATGGTCGCGGGCGTCCGACGGGTCGATGGTGATCAGCGGCATGTCGGTCAGGTCGTCGCGGTTCCCCAAGGTGGCGGGTGTCATCGCATCAGCATCTGCGATTACGGTATCGGGGAAATCATCCGGAATGCCGTGCTGATGGATGGCGATCAGGCTGACGGCGCGGGCGGCTGTCGGATCGCCCAGCCGGGCAATCACCCGCGCGCGCGGCAGGCCGAACCGGGCGAGGGGGCCGGATTGTTCGGCCTCGACCAGTTCGCCTTCCTTGGCGTTGCCGGTCGCACCGGGGGGCACCTGCCATTCCTTGCCGTCGCCCTTGTCGATGGGCAGGATGCGCCCGCCCTCGGCGGTCTTGCGGAAGATGCCCAGCACGCGTTTCGGATTGGTGCCGATGCGGCGGATCAGACGGGCCTCGTAATCATGCGGTTCATTGGGGGTTTCGGTCAGCCGCCCGAGGATGCGGTCGCCCGCCCCCAGCGCCGGATCGCTGTCGCGCGCAATCAGCAGGATGCGCGGTTCCGCGTCGTCACCGGTCCATTCCAGCGGCTTTGCCCACAGATCGCCGTTCCTGTCAGGTGCCAGCACCTGCAACACGGATACGGGCGGCAAACGGTCGGGGTCGCGATAGGTTTTGGTGCGTTTGACGAGTTGCCCGTCTGATTCCATCTCTTTCAGGATGCGTTTCAGGTCGATGCGGTCCGCGCCCTTGATGTCGAAGGCCCGCGCGATGTCGCGCTTGGCGGTCTGGGTCGGATTATCCGCGATCCATTGCAGGATCTGGTCTTTGGAGGGGATCTGGGTCATGCCGCTGAGGTAGCACGCGGGCTGTGGCGCGTCATGCGGGAAAGTTGCGCCAAACCGGACCGCGCCGTGGCGCTGCCCTGGACCCCGGGGTATTTGTGAACCGAAGAAGCCGGGGCTGTGGCGCGGCAGGGGGTCAGTCTTCGCCCGCCAGATGGCGCTCGCCGCGCGCATGGGCCAGCGCGATCTGTTTCTGGCGTTGACGGAAGCGGGTCTTGTCGTCGGTGGTCGTTTCATGATGGCAGACGTGGCAGGAAACGCCTTCTTCCCATTCCGGGCGGGAGCGGTCGGCTGGCAGGACCGGGCGGCGGCAGGCGTGGCAGAGGATGTGGTCGCCTGGGTGCAACCCGTGGCCCACCGACACCCGCCCGTCGAACACGAAACATCCACCTTGCCACAGGCTTTGGTCCGGGGGAACATGTTCGAGATATTTCAGGATGCCGCCCTGCAGGTGGAACACGTCCGTCACGCCCTGTTGCAGCAGCCAGTTGGTGGATTTTTCGCAGCGGATGCCGCCGGTGCAGAACATCGCGATGCGTTTGTTGTGAAACCGGTCCTTGTTGGCATCCCACCAGGCGGGGAATTCCCGAAAGCTGGTGGTCTGCGGGTCGATGGCGCCCTGAAAGGTGCCGATCGCGACTTCGAAATCGTTGCGGGTGTCGATGACGGCGACATCGGGCGCGGTGATCAGCGCATTCCAGTCGGCGGGGGCGACATAGTGCCCGGAGCGGGCGCGCGGATCGACGTCCGGTTGGCCCATTGTGACGATTTCCTGTTTTACCCGCACTTTCAGACGGGGAAAGGGGGCATGGTCTGCCGTGCTTTCCTTCCAGTCGAGGTCGGCGAAGCCGGGCAGGGCGCGGATTGCAGTCAGCACGGTGTCGATGCCGGTGCGGTTGCCGGCGATGGTGCCATTGATGCCTTCGCGTGCGATCAGGAGCGTGCCGCGCACCCCGGCCCCGCAGGCGATGCGGGCGAGGCTGTGCCGGACATTTGCAGGGTCCGGGATCGGCGTGAAATGATAAAGTGCAGCGATGGTGAACATGGCACCGGAGATACTGCGGGCGATTGTCCCGTGCAAGTGAGGCCAGTCTGCGGAGCTATGCGGGAATTTGGGTGATGGCGTGATTTGAAAGGCGGCGTATCGTGGCAGGTGATCAAGCCAGCCAGAACCTCACGAGGAGCGATACGCCATGAATGAAGATACAACGATCCTGCCTTTTCGCCAATTGGAA
>JBBRCF010000151.1:0-7638 GCA_038205135.1 Rhodobacterales bacterium | reverse complement strand
GGATTGCAAATCCGTGAAGATCGGTTCGATTCCGATACTCGCCTCCAAAATTGCTCTTAAGTATATGAAATTACCAAAAGCAATTGACGTCCCTTGAAGCAACCCACCAAATTTCCCTCCATAATTTTTGCGCTTGGTTGCACCTGATCGCTCTAATTGTTGTGCCTAGACCTCGCATCGCGGGACCATTTGTTTTTGGTCGTCACACGTCGCACAATGGGTGCTTGCCAACGCGTACATCCCAACACGTGCAGGGGCTGCCGGGCTTGCCGCGAACGCCTTCACTGGATCTTCGAATTTTTCCCAGCTTGTGTGGGGGAGCCAACCGCTGAATGGTCAGATCGAATTTGCCGGGGGGCTGCCCCCGCAGCGGGATCTGCTGCACCGCGTCTCGCTTGAACTCATCGCTGCAGTTGCACGTCACCATCTTGGCCTGCCTGCCGCAAGTCTGGGGTCAAAGCCTCTGCAGATCCGGGGGCAGATCAAACCGAGGTTCAGCCGGCGCAGCGGTTACTGTGTGACCTGCACCGCTGTGCCCCAGTCGGCGCATTTCGCCCGCAGATCCTCGGGCAACGGCGTGTCGGTGAACAGCACGTCGATATCGGCCAGCGAGGCCAGCCGCGCCGGAGCCGATTGCGCCAGTTTCGTGTGATCGCAGACCAGAAACACCCGCCGCGCCTGCCGGATGATGGTCCGCGACACCCGCACCTCGGCCAGATCGAAATCCAGAAGGTCGCCGTCGCGGTCAAGCGCCGAGGCCCCGATCACCGCGTAATCCACCTTGAACTGCTCAAAGAACTGCGTCGTCAACTCGCCCACCAGCCCGCCGTCCGACCGCCGCAAGGCCCCCCCCGCCACCATGATCTCGCAGCCCGGATTGGCGGTCAGGATATTGGCGACATTCATGTTGTTGGTCACGACCGTAATGTTGGCATGTCCCAGCAGCTCGCGCGCCACGGCTTCGGTCGTGGTGCCAAGGTTCAGGATCAGCGAACAGTTGTCCGGGATCGCCGCCGCGCAGGCCCGCGCAATGGCGGCCTTGGCCGCCTCGTTCATCCGGCGGCGCTGCTCATAGCCGAGGTTGGTCACGCCGGTGCGCAACATCGCCCCGCCATGCACCCTGTCCAGATGTCCGGCATCGGCAAGCTCGGTCAGGTCGCGCCGGATCGTCTGCAGCGTCACATCGAACCGCTGCGCCAGATCCTCGACCACCACCCGCCCCTCGCTGCGGGCCAGTTCCAGGATTTCGGTCTGCCGAAAATTGAGGGCCAAACTGTCATCCCCTTCGTATGCCTCAAACTGACAGTCCGGGATGTCCGCCCTCGGTTCAAGCAAGAAAACGGCGGCAAAGTCCATGCAAGTTGCGCCGCGTTGCAGCGCGTTTTTGCGCCTTTTCGGCAAAGGCGCTGATAGTATGAGATATTTTCGTGCTGCATACGCGAATTTTTTCGGTTCTTAAAAACTCGCGCAAAAACGAAAATAATCTTTGACCGAATGTCACAAACGCGGCAAGGTTCGTGTGTGTCTGGGGGATCGTTCGTGAACAACACCGCAGGTTTCGCCGTGACCGACCTTTTCATCATCGGCGGCGGCATCAACGGCTGCGGCATCGCCCGTGATGCCGCCGGCCGCGGGCTGACCGTGACGCTCGCTGAACAGGGCGACCTCGCGCAGGCTACCTCGTCGGCCTCGACCAAGCTATTCCATGGCGGGTTGCGCTATCTGGAATATTTCGAGTTCCGTTTGGTGCGCGAGGCGCTGCAAGAGCGCGAAACCCTGCTGCTCGCCATGCCGCATATCTCGTGGCCGATGCGCTTCGTGCTGCCCTATCACCCCGACATGCGGTTCGAGGGCGACACACCCACCGGCCGCCTGATGTCGCGCCTGATGCCGTGGATGAAGGGGCGCCGCCCCGCTTGGCTGATCCGCCTTGGCCTGTTTCTATATGACAATCTGGGCGGGCGAAAAATCCTGCCCGGCACCCGCACGCTGGACCTGACGCGCGATCCGGCGGGCGCGCCATTGCAACCCCGCTTTGCCCGTGCCTTTGAATATTCCGATGCCTGGATCGAGGATGCCAAACTGGTTTCCCTGAACGCCGCCGATGCCGCCCGCCTTGGCGCGCAAATCCACACCCGCACCCGCGTGATCTCGGCCGACCGCAGCGCCGACCACTGGGCGATCACCACCGAAGGCCCCTCCGGCCGCGCGACACACCACGCCCGGGCACTGGTCAACGCCGGTGGCCCCTGGGTCGAGGATATCATCCGCAACATCGCCCGCATCAACTCGACCGAAGGTGTGCGGCTGGTGCGCGGCAGTCATATCGTGACGAAGAAGCTGTTCGACCACGACCGCTGCTATTTCTTTCAGGGCACCGATGGCCGGATCATCTTTGCCATTCCCTATGAACAGGACTTCACCCTGATCGGCACCACCGACAAGGACCATCAGGGCGACCCCAAATCTGCCGCCTGCACCGATGAGGAACGCGACTACCTCTGCGCCTTCGCGAGCCAGTATTTCAAGAAACCAGTCACCGCCGCCGATGTGGTCTGGACCTATTCCGGCGTGCGCCCGCTTTATAACGACGGCGCGAAATCGGCGACCGCCGCCACGCGCGACTATGTGCTGTCGCTGGATGAAACAGCCGCGCCCTTGCTCAATGTGTTCGGCGGCAAGATCACCACCTACCGCCGCCTCGCGGAATCGGCGCTGGCCAAACTGGTGACATTCTTTCCGCAGGCCCGCCCGCAATGGACCGCCCGGCAGCCCCTGCCCGGCGGCGATTTCCCGCATGACGGCGTGGCGGCACTGACCGGGCGATTGCAGGCCGTCTACCCCTTCCTCACCCCCGCCTGGGCCGCCCGGCTGATCCGCGCCTATGGCACCGACGCCGCCCGCCTGCTTGGCTCCGCCAAATCCGCCGCCGACCTCGGCCGCGATTTCGGCGCGACCCTGACCGAGGCCGAGGTGCGCTGGCTGATGACCCACGAATTCGCGACCTGGGCCGAAGATGTGGTCTGGCGCCGCACCAAGCTGGGCCTGCGCCTGACGCCCGCCCAGATCGCTGACCTCGACGCCTTCATGACAGCCTCCGAACAGCGTGGCGGCGAAACGACCGAAACACATGCGGATGGGGCGATCAGCCCCGCCGCCGAATAGGGACCGAAATGGCGCTTGAACTTCAGGCCGTATCACGGATGGACAAGGGGCAGGTGATCCTGCACCCGACCAGCCTGACGCTGGAAAAGGGCACGATGAACGTGCTGCTTGGTCCGACATCTGCGGGCAAGACCAGCCTGATGCGCCTGATGGCGGGCCTTGATGCGCCCACGGCAGGCCGGCTTATATGGAACGGGCAGGACGTGACCGGCATGCGCGTGCAGGACCGCCGGGTGGCGATGGTCTATCAGCAGTTCATTAACTATCCGGGCATGAGCGTATACGACAACATCGCCTCGCCGCTGCGACTGTTGAAAAAAACCACCGCCGAGATTGACCGTGCGGTGCGTGCCATCGCCGACATGCTGAAACTGACCCCGATGCTGACCCGCAAACCGCTGGAATTGTCGGGCGGCCAGCAACAGCGCTGCGCGCTGGCCCGCGCGCTGGTCAAAGAGGCAGGGCTGGTGCTGCTGGATGAACCCCTCGCCAACCTTGACTACAAACTGCGCGAGGAACTGCGCGCCGAAATCCCACGCATTTTTGCCCAATCCGGCGCGATCTTTGTCTATGCCACGACTGAGCCGGAAGAGGCGCTGCTGCTGGGCGGCAATACGGCGACGCTGTGGGAAGGCCGCGTGACCCAATTCGGAGCCACGCCCGACGTCTACCGCAACCCCAACGACGCCATCACCGCGCGGGTCTTCAGCGACCCGCCGATGAACTTTGTCGATTGCGTCAAACAGGGCGACCGTCTGATGCTGGGACAAGGCGTCAGTCTGGCGGCGACGGGGCGGTTTGCGGCCCTGAAAGATGGGCATTATCAGGCCGGATTTCGTGCGAACCACCTGCACCTGCGCCAGAAAAACGGCGACAGCATAGCGTTCGCCTGTACCTTGGGCGCCAGCGAGATCACCGGGTCAGAGACGTTCTTGCACCTGCATCACGGCACAGATCAGTGGACGGGTCTGGTCCACGGGGTGCAATCCCTGCCAATCGGCGGTCAGATCAGCATCTGGCTCGACCCCGCCCTGATCTACATGTTCGATTCCGACGGTCGCCTTGCAGCCCCCAGTCTGAGCGCGCCCAGTCCTGGCACGCCCGGTCTTGCCACGCCCGGTCTTGCCACGCCCGGTCTCGCAGCCGCCGATCCCGCATCCCCCGATCCCGCACCGACAAGAGCGGAGGCATAGATGGCCCGCATCACGCTGTCCAAGCTCGCCCACAGCTACTTGCCCCGACCAAAATCCGAGGCCGATTTCGCGCTGAAGGAAATGGACCATGTCTGGGACGATGGCGGTGCCTATGCGCTGTTGGGGGCGTCCGGGTGTGGCAAGACCACGCTTCTGAACATCATCTCGGGTCTGGTTCACCCCAGTCAGGGACGCATCCTGTTCGGTGACCAAGACATGACCGACGCGCCCACCGCCGCGCGCAACATCGCGCAGGTGTTTCAGTTTCCCGTGGTCTATGACACGATGACCGTGCGCGAAAACCTTGCTTTCCCGCTGCGCAACCGCGGCATGGACCCCGCCTATATCGCCGCGCGCGTCGCGCAGATTGCCGCGATGATCGGGATGGAGGCGACGCTGGACCGCAAGGCGCGCGGCCTGACCGCCGACGCCAAACAGAAAATCAGCCTTGGGCGTGGCATGGTGCGGCAGGACGTCAACGCCATTCTGTTCGACGAACCGCTGACCGTGATCGACCCGCACATGAAATGGGAATTGCGCACGCAACTGAAACTTCTGCACCGCGAATTCGGTCACACGATGATCTATGTGACGCATGACCAGACCGAGGCGCTGACCTTTGCCGACAAGGTGGTGGTGCTGCATGACGGCCGTGTGGTGCAAATGGGCACCCCGCAGGAACTGTTCGAAACCCCCGAACACACGTTCGTCGGCTATTTCATCGGCTCGCCCGGCATGAACCTGCTGGATGCCGAAATCCATGGCAACACCGCGCACACCGCCGCGGGTCCCGTGCCGCTTGCTGCCGCATATACCCCGCAACAGGGCCGCACCCAGATCGGCGTCCGCCCCGAATTCGCCGAAATGACCAAGGGCATCGGATTGCCCGCCCGTGTGCTGCGGATCGAGGACGTCGGCCGTCATCGCATCATTCGCGCCGAGGTGGCCGGAACCCAGATCAGCGTCATCGTGGCCGAGGGCGAGCCCATCGGCGACAACTTGACCCACGTCCGTTTCGACCCTGCCCATGTGAATGTCTACGCCAACGACTGGCGCGTCAAAGGAACCGTGTGATGGAAAAGACGCAGAACAACCGGGCGTGGTTTCTGGTGCTGCCTGTGCTGGTGCTGGTGGCGTTCTCGGCGGTCATCCCGCTGATGACCGTGGTGAACTATGCGTTCAACGACACGTTCGGGCAGAACCGGTTTTTCTGGAATGGCCTCGGATGGTTCGAAGACATTCTGAAATCCGAACGGATGCACGGTGCCTTTGGCCGTCAGGTGCTGTTCTCGGCCATCATCCTTTCGATCGAAGTACCGCTGGGCATCTACATCGCGCTGAACATGCCCAAATCCGGATTCTGGAGCAGCTTCTGCCTTGTGTTGATGGCGCTGCCGCTGTTGATCCCGTTCAACGTGGTCGGCACGATCTGGCAGATCTTTGGCCGCGTGGATATCGGGCTGCTGGGCCATTCGCTGGCCGCACTCGGGATCGACTACAACTATACCAATGACCCGCTGGATGCGTGGTTAACCATCATTGCGATGGATGTATGGCACTGGACCAGCCTTGTGGCTCTGCTGTGCTATGCGGGCCTGCAATCCATCCCGCAGGCCTATTATCAGGCGGCGCGCATCGATCAGGCCAGCCGCTGGAGCATCTTCCGCTATATCGAATTGCCAAAGATGGCCGGTGTGCTGCTGATCGCGGTGCTGCTGCGGTTCATGGACAGCTTCATGATCTACACCGAACCTTTCGTGCTGACCGGGGGGGGGCCGGGGAACTCGACCACCTTCCTGTCGATCGATCTGGTCAAGATGGCCGTCGGCCAGTTCGACCTTGGCCCCGCAGCGGCCTTCAGCCTGATGTATTTCCTCGTGATCCTGTTGGTGTCGTGGGTGTTCTACACCGTGATGACCACCCTCGATAAGCAGGAGACCAAGTGATGCGCGTCAAATCCTCTGCCATCGTGATGACGCTGTATCTGCTGTTCCTGCTGATCCCGATCTATTGGCTGGTCAACATGAGCCTGAAGACCAACACCGAGATCGTCTCGACCTTCAGCCTGTGGCCGCAGAACCTGACCTTCCAGAACTACGTGACCATCCTGACCGATCCCGCATGGTACATGGGCTATGTCAATTCGATGATCTACGTCACGATGAACGTGGTGATATCGCTCGCGGTGGCGCTGCCTGCGGCCTATGCCTTCAGCCGCTACAACTTCATCGGCGACAAGCACCTGTTCTTCTGGCTGTTGACCAACCGCATGGCCCCGCCGGCAGTGTTCGCCCTGCCGTTCTTTCAGCTTTATTCATCAGTCGGCCTGTTCGACACCCACATCGCCGTGGCGCTGGCGCACTGCCTGTTCAACGTGCCCCTTGCGGTCTGGATCCTCGAAGGGTTCATGCGCGGCGTGCCCAAGGAAATCGACGAAACCGCCTATATCGACGGCTATTCGTTCCCGCGGTTCTTCGTGAAGATATTCATGCCGCTGATCGCATCGGGCATCGGCGTCACCGCGTTCTTCTGCTTCATGTTCTCCTGGGTCGAGTTGCTGCTGTCGCGAACCCTGACAAGCGTCAACGCCAAATCCATCGCCTCCACCATGACCCGCACCGTCAGCGCCTCCGGCATGGACTGGGGCGTTCTGGCGGCGGCCGGGGTACTGACCATCATCCCCGGCGCGCTGGTGATCTATTTCGTCCGCAACTACATCGCCAAGGGCTTTGCCTTGGGAAGGGTGTGATGACCGCAACCCGCTGGCCCCTGATCTCTGCCGCGACCGCCGCCCTTGCGGCCATCGTGCTCGCCCTGCTGTTTGCCGCCGCTCCGCGCGATGACGGCGCAATCGCCTGGACCGATCCGATGGTCCCCGGCGGCTGGATGGCGTGGACGCTGCCCATCGCGCTGTTTTTCTACACTATCGGCTGCCTGCTGATCGTGTTCACCATCCTCGCCATCCGGTTTCCCGAAACCCCGCGCGTCGGCGTGCTGCGAATTGAAACCACTCGCGGCGACCGGCTGTTCATTTCCCTTCTGGGCTCGGCCTTTCTGACATTGGCCTGGCTCGCCGCCTTCGGCGCACCGCTGACCTA
Organism: Rhodobacterales bacterium; assembly: GCA_038205135.1. GTDB lineage: Bacteria > Pseudomonadota > Alphaproteobacteria > Rhodobacterales > Rhodobacteraceae > UBA9554. The sequence goes on along the minus strand of JBBRCF010000151.1, from coordinate 182 downwards.
TGCGCTGATCCTCTGCCTTGTCTACGCTTTTGCGGTGTTCCGCTGGGTTTAGAAAAGGCACAACCGTCCCTCGCGCCTTGGGGGAATAACAACACCGAACTGTTCAACATTCTGGGAGGAATCACATGAGACTGCGACACACGACAACCGCCATGGCGCTCGCGCTGGTGGCCCTGGGCGCC
>JBBRCF010000150.1:0-7670 GCA_038205135.1 Rhodobacterales bacterium | reverse complement strand
TCCTGGCCGAACACCTCGGCCCGCCAGCCGGTCAGGGCCGGCACATCGCGCGCCCCTCCGGCAATCGCATCAAGATCGGACGCAGGCGCGATCAGCCGGGCGGCAACCCCGGTGCCTTCGCTTTTTGCCTTCAACAGCACGCGCAGCAGATCGGCCAGCGCGCTGTCCACACGCGGGCGGTCTTCGTTTTCGACCCGAGGCATGTCTTCGGGCGGGCAATCCAGCCCCGCCTTGACGGCGGCCAGAATGCCGTCCGCGATGTCGCCGCGCCGCGCTTCGCGCAACAACAACCGCGACCGGTTCAAATCTTCCAGCGTCTGCGGCTTGGTCGAGGCCAGTTCCACCAGCGCATCGTCCTTGTAGACGCGCGACCGGGGAATATCGCGTTTCTGGGCGTGATCCTCGCGGAACCGCGCCAGTTCGCGCACGATTGCCAGAAACCGCCCCGATTGGGTGCGGGTGCGGATCTTCATCCAGGCTTCGTCCGGATGTGTCACATAGGTGTCGGGCGTTTCCAGCACAGCCAACTCCTCGGCCACCCATTTGGCGCGGCCATCGCGCGCCAGTTCGGCCGCAAGAAAATCATAGACACGGCGCAGATGCGTGACATCCGCCAGCGCATAGACCTTTTGCGCCTCGGTCAACGGGCGGCGCGACCAGTCGGTGAACCGCGAAGTCTTGTCCATCGGGGCCTTGGCGATGCGCTTCACCAGCGTTTCATAGCCCACCTGTTCGCCAAAACCGCAGACCATCGCCGCGATCTGGGTGTCGAACAGCGGCGCAGGGATCACTCCGGCATCGACAAAGAAAATCTCCAGATCCTGCCGCGCCGCATGGAACACCTTGACCACATTCGGATCACGGAACAACGCATAGAGCGGCTCCAGCGACAGCCCTTCGGACAGAGGGTCCACAAGGGCGGCCGTGTCATCGGTCTTGCCCGGCATGGCCAGCTGGATCAGGCACAGTTTGGCGTAATAGGTCCGTTCACGCAGGAATTCGGTATCGACCGTGACATAGGGGTGTTTTGCGGCTTCCAGGCAAAAGGCGGCGAGGTCGTCGGTCGTGGTGATCGTGCGCATTCGGGTCCATCCCAAGGGGTGCGGTGGCAAGCGGCGGAATGGCCATGCTCCGACAATGGCCTGTGGTAAGCCAATCCCGGCGCAAAGAAAAGAGCGGGGCGTGCGCAGGGTCTTGACCTTTGCTTTGGTGCGGTTTTGATGCGGGCGAAGCAGTCTGGAGATCGGCCATGCCATCCGACAATCCCCGCGCGTGGCCGATGATCGTGGCCTTGGGGATCACCCAGATCGTGGGCTACGGCACGCTTTATTACAGCTTTTCCGTCTTGGCGCCGGTGATCGCGCAGGACCTCGGGCTGGCGTTGTCCTGGGTTTACGGCGGGTTTTCGGCGGCGCTGCTGATCGGCGGGTTCGGGGCCCCGTTCGTGGGCCGCCTGATCGACAGACATGGCGCGCGTGTTGTGATGATCGTCGGATCGGTGGTGGCGGCGGGGTCGATGCTGGCGCTGTCGCAGGCGCAGGGGCTGCTGGGGCTGGCCTTGGGCCTGCTGCTGATCGAGGCGGGCACGCTGCTGGCCACCTACGATTCGGCATTTGCCGTGCTGACGCAAAGCTATGGCCGCGCGCGCGCTCGCCGCGCCATCACCATGATGACCCTGATGGGGGGCTTTGCCTCGACGCTGTTCTGGCCGCTGACCGGCTGGTTGATGACGGATTATGGCTGGCGCGAGACGCTGATAATCTATGCCGCGCTGCATCTGGTGCTGTGCCTGCCGCTGCATGTCAGCCTGCCGCGAGCCAATCTGACCGCCCCGCCCGACGACGCGCCAACCAGTGCCACCGAGATCCTGCATGCTCCGCTGCCGCCTGAACGCCATGCCGGCGCGGTGTTGCTGCTGGGGGGCAGTTTCGCGCTGTCAGGCTTTGTCTATGCGGCGGCGACGGCCTGCTGGGTGATCCTGTTTCAAAGCATGGGGCACGGGTCCGCCGCCGCCGTGGTCGCGGGCACGCTGATGGGTCCGGCGCAGGTCGCGGTGCGCGTGCTGGACATGGGGTTTGGCCAGCGGTTGCACCCGGTCACCACCGCGCTGATCGCGGGGGGGCTGTTGGTGGTGGCGCTGGCAGTTCTGGGTCTGGCCCCCGGTATGGGGATTGCCGGATGGGCCTTCGCCGTGATGTTCGGGCTGTCGCAGGGGCTGGTATCGATCGTGCGCGGGGCGGTGCCACTGGCGCTGTTTGGGGCGGCGGGGTTTGGCGCGCGGCTGGGGCAGTTGGCACGCCTGCGGATGATCGCGGCCGCCACCGCACCGTTCACAGTGACTGCCGCGCTGACATCCCTGACGCCCGAGGCCACGCTGGTCGGGTTGCTGGTGCTGACGGTCGCGGCGCAGGCGTTGCTGATCCCGCTGCTGCCGCGCGCGTCACGCGCCTGACAGCTCCGCCAGGAACTGCCGCAGCATTGAAGGATACAGCGCGTGTTCCGCGATCAGAACCCGCGCAGCCAGCGTATCTGCCGAGTCACCCGCCAAAACAGCCACGCGGGCCTGCCCCAGCACCGGCCCGTCATCCAGCGCGGCGGTCACCAGATGCACGGTCGCGCCCGCCTCGGTATCGCCCGCATCCAGCGCGCGCTGATGAGTATGCAGACCCTTGTATTTCGGCAGCAGGGACGGGTGGACATTCAACATCCGCCCTTCCCACAGCGCGACGAAACCGGGCGTCAGCACACGCATGAACCCGGCAAGGCAGACCACTTGCGCCTCCGCGCGGACCAGTTCCGCCTGCACCGCCACCTCGAACGCCGCCCGGTCGCCCTTGAAGCCGCGGTGATCCACGACGGCGGTCGGCACACCCATGGCCGCAGCCCGGGTCAGCCCGGCGGCAGCGGGGTCGTTCGACAGCACCAGACAGGCGCGCCCCGGATGATCCCCGGCCATGTCTGCGACCAGCCGCAGCATGTTGGACCCGCCGCCGGAAATCAGGATGGCGACGTTGATCACAGGGCGCCTGTGTAACGCACGCCCTGCCCCGGTTTCACGGCACCCATGACGCTTACGGTTTCGCCCATGTCGCGCAGCAGGTCCGCCAGCGCGCCCGCACGTGCCGGGTCAACCACCAGGATCATGCCGATGCCGCAGTTGAAGGTTTTCAACATTTCGGATTCCGACATGCCACCGATGCCGCGCAGCCATTGAAACAAAGGCGGCAGGTCCCAAGCCTCAAGGTCGATCCGCGCGCCCAGATCATCGGGCAACACCCGCGGCAGGTTTTCCGTCAGCCCGCCGCCGGTGATATGCGCCAGCCCATGCACACCACCCGCACGGATCGCCGCCAGCGCGGGTTTGACATACAGCCGTGTCGGGGCCAACAGCGCCGCACCCAGCGTGGTATCGGCAAAGGGCGCTTCCCACGCCAGCCCCGACAGATCGACCAACCGCCGCACCAGGCTGTAGCCGTTGGAATGCACGCCCGACGACGCCAGCCCCAACAGGATATCGCCCACCGCAACGCCACGCGGCAGATCGGTCCCGCGTTCCATTGCGCCGACGGCAAAACCTGCCAGATCGAAATCACCCTTGTGATACATGCCGGGCATTTCCGCCGTTTCGCCGCCGATCAGCGCACAGCCGCTGTCGGCACAGCCCTGCGCGATGCCCGCGATGATGCGCGCGGCCTGATCGATGTCCAGCTTGCCGGTCGCGAAATAATCCAGGAAAAACAGCGGTTCGGCGCCTTGGCACACCAGATCGTTGACGCACATCGCCACCAGGTCCACCCCGATGGTATCGACGTTGCCGGTATCGATCGCGATGCGCAGTTTGGTGCCCACCCCGTCGGTGGCGGCGACCAGCACGGGGTCGGAGTATCCCGCAGCCTTCAGGTCGAACAGCGCGCCGAACCCGCCCAGGCCCCCCATGACGCCGGGCCGCGCTGTGGCGCGTGCGGCAGGTTTGATCCGGACCACCAGCGCATTGCCCGCGTCGATATCCACCCCCGCATCGGCATAGGTGATCCCGTTCTTTGGCGCATCGGTAGGCGTGGTCATGGCAGGCGTCCTTTGCAGGGCAATTGGCAGGAAATGCTGCCGGGCGGCGTAACGCATGAGGGGCCGATTAGCAATCGGCGGGGTGTCCGGGCGTGACCACGGGACACAGGACCAAGGCAGCCATTGTTCCAGATAATCGAATCGGTTACCGACGCAGTGCTAATCCGCGTCTCGCGATCTGCGTTTGTTGTTAGTGCCATGCGTTTAACCGATAAGGAGCTACCGTGCAGACCCTTGCAAAACCCGCCTTTCTAATTTCGTCCTTCGTCGCTCTGGCCGCCTGTGGTGGTGCCGGGGGCGTGTCGAACGCGCCACCGCGATCGACGACAGGCACCTATCAAACGCTGACCAGCACCGCAGCGGTAACCAGCACGCAGGGCGGCGCGGCGCTGCGCATCAATACTACGCAGGTCACGGTTGAAACCGCTCCCGTATCGGGGACATTGACCCATAACACCGGTGAGACGGTGTTTACGGACGGAGTTCTGAGCCTGACCGACCCGGATGGACCCAACATGCAGGGTGAGTTGTCCGACGGCGTCAATACGGTTGACCTGATCACCGCTGGCCCCGGGTTCGAGTACGTGCAAGCGTTTAATGCAGCTTACTCGCAAGGCGGTACCAGCTTTCAATCTGCTGGTGTCGCAGGCGTGGTGACCGCATCGTCCGACATGCCTAATCGTGGCGCGGCCACGTATAGCGGCCGGGCCGAAGTCCTTACCGGCGGTGACTATGGAAATTTGAATTTTAACGTGAACAGCACCAACACAACGGTGACAGCAGATTTCGCAGCCGGTCGCGTGAACGTTGATATGCGGGACCTTGTCGGCAACGTGGTAAATGGCATCCAAGTCGACCGCATCCAGATCAACAACATGATTGTTTCGGGCAACCAGATATCCGGGGGCACACAAACCTACACATTCGGTGGCACCCCTAATGCCGTCTTTTCTTCTGGGCAAACGGCCCAGGGCGCGTTCTTTGGCAGTGACCCGGTCAACGGTGTTCCGGATGAAGTGGGTGGCGTGTTCAAGGCCGAGACGTTTGGCGTTGGTGTCTTGACCGGCCTATTCATTGCGGACTGATGGCAACGTTCTCGGCTTGATCCGCTTTTGCCTGTTAGCCTGTACCCTGTTTATGCTGCTTGGCCCTTCGGCTGGACAAGCTCAGGACAGTATGGCCGTGACACGCTTGATCAATCAGGGCCGCATCGCCGAAGCCGAGGCCGTTCTGTCCCGCACCGCACCTTCTGCGGCGCAACGCCTGTTCTTTCAAGGACAGGTCCTGAAGGCGCAAGGCAGGCTGCCCGAGGCGATCGCGACGTTTCGCGCGGTGCTGCGACTGAAACCGGACAGCCTGAACGCGCGCCGCGAATTAGCCCATAGCCAGATGCTGAACCGCGACTTCAAGCCGGCGCGCGACCAGTTTACAGCGCTGCTGGACATCGATCCCGATCCGCAGATGCGGGATGGCTACCGCCGGTTTCTGTCCACGATCGACCAGAACCGGCCGTTGACAGTGCAGACACAATTCGCGGTGTTGCCGTCCAGCAATGCCCGCAGGGGCACGACGAACACTGTCTTCGACACCGCGATCGGACAGTTTGTTATCGACCCTTCGGCGCGGGCCCGACCCGGCGTTGCGCTGCAATACGGGCTTTCCGGGGCGTTTCGACACACTGTCGGCGCATTCGGCCGGGTTGTGCTGGATTGGTCGGCCATCGCGGTCACAGCGGATGACGCTGATCGCGACATGCGCGAGGCTACGGTGGCTCTGTCCTACGAACGCTTGACACGGCAGGGTTCGTGGCGCGTCGCGCCAACCGCGCGGCGCGCGGAACGCCGCGACGGGACAGACCAAGCGGCGCTTGGCTGGCGAATTGGCGCAACACGCCGCCTGAATGGCAGCGACAGCCTTATCATAGCGGCCCATCGCGAAACCCGACGCTACGACAGTCAGGACTTCCAGAACGGCGCCTACGGGGCCTTATCGGTGGGCTTGATGCGCGCAATCTCGGCCAGTCTGCAGGTCTCTGGTACCGTGACCTTCGAATACGGGCAGGCCGAGGCGGCACATCTGGCCTATGAAGGGCTGTCGGTATCGGCCAGCGTGACCCGCGCGTGGACTGGCGGCCTTGTCACAGGTTTCGGGCTGGAATTCGGCGCGCGCGATTATCTCGGCACCTATCCCCTGACCACGCGCCCACGCAGCGACGCAAGCACCCGCGTCAGCATCGACCTGCGTCACAGCCGGGTTGACCTTGGAGGTTTCCTGCCGGTCCTGACCTGCGGATCTACGTTGAACGGATCAAACGTCGCGTTCTTCGACTACCGTGCCACCGATTGCGGCATCAGTCTGACACGCAGTTTCTAGCTTTGGATGCCTGCACAGGGCAGGTGTTACCGTCATCCAGCCTTGACGCGCGCTGCCGCCTCTGCCACCCACAAACGCAGGGCGGGCCTGTAGCTCAATGGTCAGAGCAGGGCGCTCATAACGCCTTGGTTGGGGGTTCAAGTCCCTCCGGGCCTACCACTAACGCGGCGATTGCGAGGGTTTCGCGTCCGCTTCGTTTTTCATGCCTGCCTGCCAGACATGCCGGCGCTGCGCCGGGTAACGCGCTTGCCCGGATGCACCGGCGGACTGTGACCGGGACGGGCTGCGGCGGCGTGCGGCTGCGAATCGGGTCTGTGCATCGTCTTGATTGGCTTCGACCGCTGCTGCCCCGCGGTTGCTGCGCCCTGTCCGCGCTGCTAGACAGGCGCAAAGTAAAACCGGGGGCCGATCCCATGCGCCTTTTGGCCGTTACACCTGCCGACAACATGGTCCGGATTCTGGCGGCGATGCAGGCGCTGGCCGGGGCGCGGATCACGCATCTGGTCACGCTGGGTGACCGGGATGCGGATTACAAGGCGTCCAGCCTGTTGCGCCTGACGCAGGCTAACGGGCAGCGCGGGCATGTGATGGCCGGCGACACGTTTTCAGGCGCGGCGCGCGATCTGACGCGGGCCACCGATTTTCCGGCTCTGCTACTAGAGGCGATGGATACCCTGCAACGTGGCGCGGCGGGGCACAATTACCGCAACCATGCGCTGATCCATCCGTCGGATTACCTGAACTACACCTGCCTGGCCGCCGACCGGCTGGCGTCTATTCTGGTGCAGGACCGCATCGACACGCTGCTGTTCTTTGACATCCCGCATCTGTTCTATGACAGCCTGCTGTACCGGCTGGCGCGCCAGATGGGGCTGCGCACGCTGATCCTGCGGTCCACGCTGACACCGGGGCGGTTCTTTTCAATGGCGCGGATCGAGGATCTGGGCGGGCTGGCGGATGGTCCCGCCGCCGCACCGATCCGCATCGACCCGGGCAAGGCGATGGACCTGCATTACATGAAAGGCATTGCGCAGGAACCCGGACCGCGCGGGCGGCTGTCATGGCGCGCGCTGGCGCACCTGGCGGCGCATGTCGCCACGCAACAGCCGGGGTTGCTGCTGCGCCCTGCCCGGCTGGCGGCGACCGTGGCGCGGATGGTGCGGGTGGCCCGCGCCCTGCCCGACTGGCGCGATCCGTTTGCGCGGTTTTTTCACACCGACAGCCTGGCCTAT
>JBBRCF010000149.1:0-7706 GCA_038205135.1 Rhodobacterales bacterium | reverse complement strand
ACCGGCAGAAATATCCCAGTCAGGACGGACCGCATGTCGCGCGTGGTGCCGCAGCCAAGGCCATGCATCGCCCAGTCACGCAGGCGCATATGGGCCGGGGAAAGCCCATCCTTCAGGCTGACCGGCGCGGCCAGCAGCCTGCGGACCATCGCCGCATCGCCCCGCAAGCGATACTGGTCCAGCATCGCGTCATGCGCCGCAACCTCGGATCGCAACTGATGGCTCACTTGCCCCATGCCGATATAGGCGAGAAACAACCCGGGTGCCGCCGCCGCGACCTGTATCCCCAGAAAGCTGCCCCAGGAGTGGCCCAAAAGCACGATCCTGTCGTTGCCGAATCGCTGCCGCAGATAATGCGTGACGGCAATTGTATCGGCGACGAGTTGTGCGACAGTCATGCTGTCTGACGGAATGTCCGGTCTGAACGACAGGCCCGCGCCGCGCTGCTCCCACCAGACGACGGTAAAGTCCTGCTCCAGACCCGATGGATAGGCGGTGTTTAGAAAGAACTCTGGCAGACCGGGGCCACCGTGCAGGAAAAGCAGGACCGGGCGGGAAATATCAGTGCTCTGGATGATCATGCCCTGCCGGACGCCGTTGATCGTGACAAAGACCCGTTCCGAAAGGCTCCCCAAACACGGCAAGCCTGCCGCATCGACCAAGGGCGCGGGTTGGCCCGGGCTCCAGCTGCGCAGCAGGCCGCCCAGCCCAAGCACGGCGGCTCCCAGAACTGCCGCGCCGCCGATCAGCAGGCGTCGCCGACTATTCCGTTGCAACGCCGTCGAACACTTCGGTCGAAGCCTGTGCATCGGCCTTGCGCTTTTCCACAAGCCCGTCGACATGGTTCGGCGGGCCGTAAAGAGTGTAAAGCCGCAGCGGTTTGTCCCCGGTGTTGATCAGGTTGTGCAGCGCCCCGGCGGGTACGATGATCGCGTCACCGCCTTTCACCTTCCGGGTTGTCCCGTCGATCACCACCTCGCCGTGGCCCTTCTCGACGCGAAAGAATTGATCGTGGGTCTTGTGGGTCTCCATCCCGATGTCTTCGCCGGGCTTCAGCGCCATCAGGACCAGTTGCAGATGGTGACCAGTGTAGAGAACGTGCCGGAAAGCGGTGTTCTCTTCGGTCAGTTTCTCGATGTCAGCGGTATAGCCGTTCATGGTCGATCCCTTCCTGATGGGGGTCTGGGCGAACACCACGCCCTTTGGCCGCGCCCGCAGGTTTCCCCTCGGGCGCGTCTCGTCGGATGTCAGTTCACTAGAATGTCATTGCTGACCGAGGTGGTCCCTGCTGCAGCCCAGGCTGTTGCGGCAGCCAGTTCGCGGTCATGCCAGTTCGTGACATTTCCGGTCAGGTGAACCTTGCCGCCCGTGGCGCTGACCTTGATGTTGTCGTCTAACAGCCAGGACCGGTGCAGGGCATGGCGGATATCGTCGCTGATGGTCAGGCTGTCCGGATGCGGTTTGACCGTGATCTGGTTCGCGACCCCGGTGACACCCGTCAGCGGCCGCACATCCCAGGCGGCCGCGTCCTTCTGATAATGCTGGTCCACGGTGCCGGTCAGGGTGACAAAGCCCTTCTCGACCCTGATCTTGACCGCGTCCTTTGGCACAGCAACGTCCCAGGAGATGCGGTTCAGGGCGGCGGCGGCAATCTCGTCGTCGCCGTGCTTGATGTGCAGCGGCAGGCGCACCTCGATCTCCTCGGCCAGCGCCTTGACGCCTTTGACGCGCCCGGCCGCCTTTTCGGCCGCCATCTTTTGCCAGTAGGTCTCGACGTGGCCTGAAAGGGTCACCACACCGTCCTTGGCTGTCACGCCGATATGGTCGGCGGAGATGCTCGGTTCCCAGGCCAGTTCGGCCAGCACGTCGGTTTTCAGCTGGTGATCGTTGTTCATCTTGGTTTCCTTTGCGGGGGTCAGGCCGGGCTTTCGGTGGTCCCTGCGGGGACGACACCCGATCCTGTCAGGCACTCTTCACCGTATTCAGATACCGAGCACTGATGCAGATCAACCGGGGGCGACGCGGCGCACCGGTCGGCCTGAAACCGCTGCCCGCCAGATCGGCTTCAGCGCCTCCAGCACCAAAAGCACGGCCAGCCCGGCAAGTGGGGCCACAGCCAGAAACGCAGGCGCGAGGGCGGCAAAGCCGAACAGATTGCGGGCGGGTTGCCAGAACAGCGTGACGGCCAGCAAGGTGCCGACAATGGGCAGCACGACGGCCAGTGCCCGGTTCGGCCGCGTGATCGCAGTCAGGATGGAGGATGAGCGCGACCGGTCCACCAGGATCAGCGCCACGATGCCGAAAATCAGCGCAGCGAAGGTCATGCCCCGCACCTGATCCGTCGACAGGCCATAACCGGGGGCAAGCGCAAAGATCGTGCCGGTGACACCAAGGACCAGCGCGCCTTGCACCAGGCTCCACAGGATGGTCGGCCCGGAAAAGAGCGGCTCTGCGGGCGGGCGCGGCGGGCGGGCCATGATCCCGTCTTCCTCGGTTTCAGCCTCGAAGACGAGGCTGCAGACCGGGTCGATCACCATCTCCAGAAAGGCGATGTGGACAGGGCCGAACAGTATGGGCATCCCGAACAGCAGCGGCATCAGCGCAAGACCCGCGATGGGGACGTGGACGGCCAGGATAAAGCTCATCGCCTTGCGCAGGTTGTCATAGATGCGGCGTCCCAGCCGGATGGTGGTGACGATGGACCCGAAATCGTCGTCCAGAAGCACGATGCTGGCGGCCTCGCGCGCGACGTCCGTTCCGCGCCCGCCCATGGCCACACCGATGTGCGCGGCCTTCAGGCTGGGCGCGTCGTTTACCCCGTCGCCGGTCATCGCCACCACCGCACCGGCGGACTTCAGCGCGCTCACAAGACGCAACTTCTGCTCCGGCATGATGCGGGCGAAGATGGTCACAGTCTTGACCGCCGTTGCCAGATCGGTGTCCGACATCGCCGCAAGGTCGTCGCCGGTGATGACCGAGGTGCCCTGCAACCCGGCCTGATCCGCAATCGCCTGCGCAGTTGCAGGATAGTCGCCGGTGATCATGATCACACGGATGCCCGCGCTGCGGCACTGCGCCACCGCGGCAGGGACAGAGGCGCGCAGCGGATCGGCAAGGCCCACCAACCCCAGATAGCGAAAGGCAAAGTCGCGCTGGCTGACGGGCAAGAGCCCCGGATGGGCCGCCTCGGCCACGGCAAGAACGCGCAGTCCCGATTTCGCCATCTGGTCAACCTGCGCGGTAACGGCGGCACGGGTGGCGGCATCAAGCTTGCACAGATCGGCCATCGCCTCGGGAGCGCCTTTGGCGGCAATCTGCCAGCCGGTACCCGGTGCCTTCCAGGCCTGTGACATCGCCAGCATTGCGGGGGACACGGCATAGCTGCGCGTCAGGGTGCGCCCCATACCGGGCAGGGTCTCGCCGTCCCGAAGGTCTGCTTTGGCCAGCGCATGAAACGCCTTTTCCATCGGATCAAAGGGCTTGGGTGCCGATGCCATCACGCGCGCAGCTGCCAGTTCGCGAAAGGCCTGCGGTAGTGCGTCACCGATCTTGGCCGCAACCCCATCAGGCAGACGCAATTCGGCAATCGTCATCCGGTTTTCGGTCAGCGTGCCGGTCTTGTCGGTGCAAAGCACACTCGCCGCCCCCAGCGTTTCAATGGCCGAAGCGCGGCGGGTCAACACCCGCACTTTGGATATCCGCCAAGCCCCCATCGCCATGAACACCGCCAGCACCATGGGAAATTCTTCGGGCAGCATCGACATGCCGACCGCGATGCCCGCCAGAACCCCCTCCAGCCAGCCGCCACGCAACAAGCCGTAAAGCACGACCACGGCCACACTGACCGCAGCGCCGACGGCTGCGAACACGATCACCAGCTTGCGCATCTGGCGTTGCGAGTGCGGCGTCTCGGTTTCCAGCTTGTTCAGCGAATTGCCGATCTTGCCGATCTCGGACGAAGGGCCGGTGCCCGTGACCAGCGCCAGTGCAGACCCTCGCACGATCAGGCTGCCAGAAAAGACCATCGGCTGGTCTTCACCGCCGGGTCGCCCTTGGATGGCCGGGCCTGCCACCTTGCGAACCGGAACCGCCTCACCGGTCAACAGGGATTCATCGGCGGACAGGCCGGTCGCCTCCAGGAGGCTGGCATCGGCGGGAACACGGTCGCCCTCGGACAGCACGATCAGGTCGCCGCGCGCGACCTCGCGGCCTGCAATGCGCAGACGTTCGCCCCCCCGGATCACCAGCGCACGTGGGCTCGTCAGATCGCGCAGCGCCTCAAGCACGCGCTCGGTCCGCGCCTCTTGCACAACAGTGATGCCGACCGAAAGGCAGGCGAAGGCAAGCAGGATAAGCGCTTCTTCCCGGTTGCCGAGCAAAAGGTAGACAACGCCGCCAGCCATCAGCAGCGCCAGCATCGGTTCGCGCAGGACTTCAAGGACAATTCGGACGGGAGAACGCCGCCGGGCGCGGGGCAGTTCGTTAAAGCCCTCGGTGGCAAGGCGGGCCGTCGCCTCGGCCTGCGAAAGGCCCAGCGTATCGGCCCCGGAAGGATTCGGTTCGGGTGCGTTCTGGGTCACGTTGGCGGCCTTTCTGGGGGATGCTGAACCCTGCCACGGAAGCAACACCCATAGTCCTGATCTGCGTAAGCTAATGCCGACCGGATCGCGCCTAGCCTCTCGCCAAACAATCGAGGTTAGGAACCCACCCATGCCAGTCACAGAAAAAACAGGGTTCCGGTTCCCGTCCGCCTTTACCATCCTGTTCGGCCTGATCATCCTTGTGGCGGTGCTGACCTGGATCATTCCCGCAGGCCAGTATGAGCGCGTCGTGTCCGAGGCGCTTGGCAAGGATGTGCCCGTAGCGGGCAGTTACGCGCCCAGTGATGCCAATCCGCAGGGCATCTTTGATGTGATCCTGGCCCCCATCGCGGGGTTCTACGATCCCGTCGCCTATACGGCCAATGCCATCGACGTGTCGCTCTTCGTACTGATCATCGGCGGGTTCATCGGGGTGGTGACGGCGTCTGGAGCGATTGATGCGGGCATCGCGAGGGCGATGCTCGGGCTGAAGGGGCGCGAAACCTGGATGATCCCGTTCCTGATGGCGCTGTTCGCCTTGGGTGGCACGACTTACGGCATGGCCGAGGAGACGTTGGCTTTCTATGTCCTACTGATTCCGGTGATGATCGCGGCAGAGTTCGATGCGCTGACGGCGGTGGCGGTAATTCTGCTGGGGGCGGGGATCGGGGTTCTGGGCTCCACGATCAACGCATTCTCCACCGTGATTGCGTCGGATGCAGCGGGGGTGACCTTTGCCGATGGGCTGGTGCTGCGGCTGATCATTCTGGGCTTATGCTGGATCGTCACCGTCGCCTTCGTCATGCGCTATGCGGCGCGGGTGCGGGCGGACCCGACGAAATCGCTGGTCTATGACAAAAAGGCCGCGAACGAGGCGCATTTCCTGAAAGAGACCGCGACTGAGGCGGCCGCCTTTACCGGGCTGCACAAGGTCGTCCTGATCCTGTTCGCGCTGACATTCGCCGTGATGATCTGGGGCGTGTCCGTTGGCGGCTGGTGGATGGCCGAGATGAGCGGGCTGTTCCTGGTGGCCGCGATCCTCATCGGCATCGTGGCCCGACTGGGCGAGGGCAAGCTGGTGGAAAGCTTCGTGAACGGCTCCCGCGACCTGCTGGGGGTCGCCCTGATCATCGGCCTTGCGCGCGGCATCGTGGTGGTGATGGACGCAGGGCACATCACCGACACCATCCTGCACGCCGCCGAAACCAGCGTCGCGGGCCTGCCCCGCACCGCGTTCATTCTGGTGGTCTACTGGATCGAGGTCGGACTGTCGTTCTTCGTTCCCTCCACCTCGGGCCTGGCCGTCTTGTCGATGCCCATCCTCGCCCCAGTAGCCGATTTCGCGGGCGTGAAGCGCGAACTTGTCGTGACCGCCTTCGCCACCGCCAGCGGGATCGTCAACCTGATCACCCCCACCTCTGCCGTCGTGATGGGCGGCCTCGCCATCGGCCGGGTGCCTTACGAACGCTGGCTGCGGTTCATCTGGCCGCTGCTCGTCGCGCTGACCCTGATCATCATGGCGGCCCTCGCGTTGGCCGTCACGTTTGGGGCCACCCCATGACCTTGACCTATGGCGTTCATTCCGAGGCGGGCGTGCTGCGCCGCGTCATGGTCCACCGGCCCGGATCGGAAATGGCCCGGCTGACGCCTGCCAACTGCGAAAGCTTGCTGTTCGACGATGTGCTTTGGGTAAAACAGGCGCGGATCGACCACATGGCATTTGTGGACTGCCTGCGCGAGCGGGGGGTCGAGGTGGTTCTGCTGCGCGAGATGCTGGAAACGGTGCTGACGCAGCCGAAGGCGCGCCGCTGGCTGCTCGATGCGCGGATCACCGACAATTCGGTGGGCGTCGATCTGTCCGCCGATCTGCATGCCTGCCTGATGGAGATGCCCGCCAACGCCCTGACCCATATCCTGATCGGCGGCATGAGCCGGGCCGAACTGCCGATCCCCCAGTCGGGCGTCGTGGTGCCGATGCTGCGGGACGAGGATTTTCTGCTGCCGCCGATGCCCAACACGATCTTCACCCGCGACAGTTCCGCCTGGATCTACGGTGGGGTCACGCTGAACCCGATGTTCTGGCCCGCCCGGCGGCTCGAGACTTTGAACCTCGCCGCGATCTACCGCTTTCACCCCGATTTCGCAGGCGCGGGTTTCCCGATCTGGTTCGGTGATCCGATGGTGGATCACGGGATGGCCACACTTGAAGGCGGCGATGTGATGCCCATCGGCAATGCCACCGTCCTGATCGGCATGGGCGAACGCACCACGCCGCAGGCGGTCGGGCAAGTGGCGCGGGCGCTGTTTGCGGGCGGCGGGGCGGAACGGGTGATTGCCTGCCAGTTTCCCCGTGCTCGTTCCTCCATGCACCTGGACACCGTTTTCACCTTCTGCGACCGCGATCTGGTGACCGTGTTCGCCGAAGTGACGGATGCTATCCAGACCTATTCCCTGCGCCCCGACGACAAGGGCGGGGTAGAGGTCACGCCTGAGACGCTGCCGTTTCTGGAGGTGGTCGCCGGTGCACTTGGCCTGCCGAAACTGCGCACCGTGCCCACGGGGGGCGATGCCTATGAATCCCAACGCGAACAATGGGATGACGCCAACAACCTGCTGTGCATCAGCCCCGGCGTCGTTGTCGGCTATGAGCGCAACGAACATTCCAACACCCTTCTGCGCAAGGCCGGGGTCGAGGTCATCACCATCTCTGGCGCCGAACTGGGCCGCGGGCGTGGCGGGTCACATTGCATGACCTGCCCGCTGATCCGCGATGCCCTGTGATGCGCCCCGTTTCCCTGAAAGGACCACCCAATGCCGCAAAACCTGCACGGCCGCAGCTTTCTGAAACTGCTGAATTTCTCGGGCGACGAATTACGCTTTCTCTTGCGCCTTGGTGCCAGCCTGAAAGAGGCCAAGGCGACGGGGACGGAACGGCAGCTCTTGCGCGGCAAGACCATCGCGCTGATCTTTGAAAAGGACAGTGCCCGCACCCGCAGCGCCTTCGAGGTCGCGGCATTCGACCAAGGCGCGCATGTCACCTATTTGGGGCCATCGGGCAGCCATATCGGCACCAAGGAATCGACGAAGGACACCGCGCGCGTGCTGGGCCGGTTCTATGACGCCATC
>JBBRCF010000148.1:0-7758 GCA_038205135.1 Rhodobacterales bacterium | reverse complement strand
GGATCTGCACCGCCGGAAACACGCCTAGCGCACGACCCGCCAGCACGATGGGCAACAGCGGCACGAACCCCTCGGCAAAACAGAACGACGACGAGATGAAAACGCCCCCCGGTTTCAGCAGCCCATGCAGATGTGCCAGCGTGGCAGGCCGGTCGGGCAGCAGATGCAACAGGCTCATCGCCAAGGCCATGTCATAGCCGGGGGTCAACCCGGCATCCTCCAGCGCCCCATGATGAAAGGTGATGTTGGTCACGCCGGCATCGGCCGCCCGCTCGCGCGCGATCCGGATCATTTCGGCTGAAATATCCAGCGCGTCGATCGACCCGGCATGGGGGGCCAGCCGCACCGCCGTTGTCCCGGTGCCCGCGCCGATTTCCAGCACGCGGGATGCAGGCGTCAGCCGCCCGGCAATATCCGCGATCTTGGCGTCATAGGCGGCGGGGTCGCGCATGGGCCGCGCCGCATAGCGATCCGCCACCTTGTCCCAGAACCGTGCCGCATCGCGCATGATCGTTCCCCTTTGCCCCGCCCTACTGCCGGGCGCGCGCCGGGGAAACGGGTCAGTTTGTCCCGGTCACTGCTGATCCTGCGCCAGCCGGTCCATGATCCGCACCAGTTCCGAACTGATGCCGGGTTCCGACAGCGCATGGCCGGCGTTGCGGATCATGTGCAGTTCGGCATTCGGCCAAGCGGCGGCCAGTTTCCACGCCGCTTCGGGCGGGCAGATCATGTCATAGCGGCCCTGCACGATATGGCCGGGCAGATGCGCGATGCGGTCCATATGCGCCATGATCTGGCCGTCGAAATCCAGAAATGCTGCGTTGCGAAAGTAATGATTTTCCAGCCGGGCGAATGCGCGGGCGTAATCCCCGGGCCCTTCGCCACTTTGCCCGTCCGCCTGCATCGAGGCCAGCGCGTTTTCCCATGCCGACCACGCCTTGCCAAACCGCGTTTCCGTGGGAATATCGCCGGAGAACAGCCGCTTGCCATAGGCCGCGATCAGATCGCCGCGTTCATCTGCGGGGATGATGTCTGCAAACCGCGCCCAGGTTTCGGGCCAGAATTTGCCGGCGCCGCCACCATAGAACCACGCCAGTTCGGCCTGTGTTGCCAGAAACACCCCGCGCAGCACCAGCCGCGCCACCTGTTCCGGGTGGGCCTGCGCATAAAGCAACGCCAGCGTTGCCCCCCAACTGCCGCCGAACAGCGTCCAGCGGTCGATGTCCAGCAGGGTGCGGATGGTTTCGATATCGCGCACCAGGTGCCAGGTGGTGTTGTCAGCCACGCTGGCATGCGGACGCGACCGGCCGCAGCCGCGCTGATCGAACAGGATCACGCGATAATGCCGCGGATCGAAATACCGCCGCATCGCCGGGCTGCACCCGCCTCCCGGTCCGCCATGCAAAACGACAACCGGCTGCCCGTTGGGGTTACCCGACTGTTCCAGATAGATGTTGTGCCCTTCGCCCACATCGACCATGCGCTGATCGAACGGGTCGATCTGCGGATGCAGGTATTGGGCTGCGCTTTTTTGGCTCAGGACCTTGTCCATCGGCATCCTGCATATAGGGTTCAAGCTAAAAGATAGGTAAGGAACCCAGAATGCAAGCCAACACAGGTACCGTTGACGCCGCAGAGGTCGCCAAGTTCGAGGCGATGGCCGCCGAATGGTGGGATCCGACCGGCAAATTCAAACCCCTGCACATGATGAATCCGGTGCGGCTGGATTACATCACGCGCCAGATTGCCGGCGAATTTGACCGCGACCTGACCGGCCCTGCGCCGTTTGCCGGGCTGCGCATCCTTGACATCGGCTGTGGCGGCGGCCTGTTGTCGGAACCGATGGCGCGGCTGGGTGCCACGGTGGTTGGTGCCGATGCTGCGCCGCGCAACATCCCGGTTGCCGCCATTCATGCCGAAAAGGCGGGGCTGACCATCGAATATCGCCACACCACCGCCGAGGCGATGGCGGCCGTGGGCGAACAGTTCGACGTCGTGCTGAACATGGAGGTGGTTGAACATGTGGCCGACCCGCTGGCCTATCTGACCGCCTGCCGCCAATTGCTGCGGCCCGGCGGGCTGCACCTGTGTTCGACGATCAACCGCAATGCAAAGTCCTACCTGATGGCGATCATCGGCGCGGAACACGTGATGCGCTGGTTGCCCAAGGGCACACATGACTGGGCAAAATTCATCACGCCGGATGAACTGTCCGACCTGATGCGCCGCGCCGGATTGGACCCTGTTGACCAAAAGGGATACGTGTTCAACCCGGTGTTGTGGTCTTGGTCGATTTCCGATCGCGACCTGAGCGTGAATTATGTGACGGCGGCGATCAATCGCGGATGATCATCGCGGGTGATCGGCGTCGGTTTCCAGCCTGATCCGCAACTCGCGGAGCGTGGGGACAACGGCGCGCACCTTGTCCTCGCCCATCCTGGTGAAAAGATCGGTCAACACCGGGCTGATCGCGGCCAGCGCCGCATCGCGCGCTTGCCGCCCGGTCGGGCTGATCGATACCTGTTTGCGCCGCGCATCGTCCCAATCCGGCCGGATATGCACGTAACCAGCCCATTCCAATTTCCCCAGCGTGTTGGTCATCGCGCCGCGCGTCACATGAAAAGACCGCGCCAGTTGCGCCGGGGTGCGTTCAGTAATGCCAAAGGCCAGATGGTTCAGCACCGAAAAATGGCTGATCTCCATCCCGCCCGGCAACACCCGGGTCAGACGGTTGCGCAGAATCTGGTCTATGGTCAGCAATTCGCTGAACAGGGCGACGGTAAAGGCGTTGATCGGCGCGTTCGGCGAGTCCGGCATCTAGGGCCCCGCGTGGCTGCGGTCATGCCGCAACGACGGAACGCGGCGCCGCGCATCGGCGACCGCAGCCAGATCCAGATCGACAAATGTCACGCCCGGATCGGTGCCCGCGTCCGCCAGCACCTCGCCCCAGGGGGCAACCGCCAGAGAATGCCCATAGGTCCGCCGTTCGCGCCCATCTTGCTGCGGATGCACGCCGGTTTGCGCCGGGGCCAGCACGAAACACCCGGTTTCGATGGCACGGGCCCGCAGCAGAACATGCCAATGTGCGGCCCCCGTGACCGGCGAAAACGCCGACGGCACCGACAGGATTTCCGCGCCCGCCTGCGCCAGCGCGCGATACAGATGCGGAAACCGCATGTCATAACAGACGGTCATCCCGATCCGGCCCAGCGGCGTGTCCGCCAGAATGGCCCGGTCACCGGGCCGATAGCCGGACGATTCGCGGTAGGTTTCGGTCGCCGACACATCGACATCGAACATATGGATCTTGTCATAATGGGCCGCGATCTGGCCCTGCGGCCCGATCAGGAACGACCGATTAGCGAACCGCCCTTCCGCATCGCCGGTTTTCAACGCCAGCGACCCGATGACCAGCCAGATCCCGTGGTCCGCCGCCGCCGCCCGCAACCCCGACAGCGTGATGTCGTCATCCTGATGTTGCAAAACCCGCCGCTGATGGTCGCGCGACAGCGACACGCAATTCGTAACCTCGGGCGTCAGGACCAACTGCGCACCGCCCTGCGCGGCTTTGCGCACAAACGCCCGCGTCATCGCCAGATTTGCAACCGGGTCATCGCCCGACGTCAGTTGCACCATTCCCGCACGCATCGGTCAGCCCTGCAACATCTGGTCAAGCTTTCCGGCCCGGTCCAGCGCAAACAGATCATCGCAGCCGCCTACATGCGTCTTGCCGACAAAGATCTGCGGCACGGTATGGCGGCCATGCGCGCGGGTCATCATCTGCGATCGCAGCGCCGGTTTGCCGTCCACGCTGTGTTCGACAAATGCGACGTTTTTCTGCGTCAACAGGCGTTTTGCGGCATGGCAATAGCCGCAAGAGGACGAGGTATAGATTTCGACGGGTTGCATCGCGCGCTCCTGATATCGGGATAACTTGCGCGATCTAGGTATCCTTTGCAACGCGCGCCAGAACCACCACGGCAACGTGACGCGCCCCGCCCGCGCGGCAGGCGTCCGCCGCCGCTGCCAGCGTCGCGCCCGAGGTCATAACATCGTCCACGATCAGCACCGACCGACCGGCAATCCGGTGCCGCCGCCGCGGATGCAGGGTCAACGCGGCATCCAGCGTGACAAACCGTGCTTCGCGCCCCTTGCCGTCCAGTGACGGGGTATGCCGCCGCCGCTGCAACAGGTCGGGGCAACATTCCAGCCCGGTTTCCCGCGCCAGCGCATTGGCCAGCAGCGCGGATTGGTTGAACTTGCGTTTCAGCAGCCGCAGCCAGTGCAGCGGGATCGGCACGATCAGCGTGTCGTCCCGCAAGAGCGGTTTTGCCGCCCGCGCCATCCATCCCGCTGCCGGCCGCACGATATCGTGCCGGTCGCCATGTTTCAGCCCAAGCACCAGTTTCCGCCCGATATCGCGATACACCACGGCCGCCCGCCCCTGATCCCACGGGCGCGCGATGGTCAGGCATTCATCGCAATGCACCGCCACATCAGACTGCCCGGGCAACGGCACGCCGCACAGATCGCAGCATAGCCCGTCGATGAAGGGCGTATCGCGCCAACAGGCGCTGCAAAGGCCAAAATCGCTGTCCACCACCACGCCGCACGCCAGACAGCGCGGCGGATACAGCACATGCAGCGCGGTTTGCATGTTCATTTCGCGCGCCCTATGTGACGGTGCATGACACATCCTCCGCTTCTGACCGACCGCGCCGCGCTGGCGGTGCACCGCGCCCGCGCCACCGCGACCTTTCTGCACGACACCGTGCGAGCCGAGGTAGAGGATCGCCTCGCCATGGTTAACAGGACGTTTACGGCGCCCAAGATCGTGACCGGAGTGGCCGCGCCGTGGGTCAGCCTGTTTCCCGCCGCGCAACTGGTGCCGGACGATGATACGCTGGACCTGTCGCAGGGCACCGCCGATCTGGTGATCCATGCGATGTCGTTGCATTGGGCCAATGACCCGGTGGGGCAGGTGATCCAATGCGCCCGCGCCCTGCGTCCGGATGGCGTGTTCATTGGCCTGTCGCTCGGCGGTCAGACGTTGCACGAGCTGCGCGCGGCGCTGGCCATCGCGGAAACAGAGGTCACTGGCGGCCTGTCGCCCCGCGTGCTGCCGATGGCCGACATCCGCGAGATGGGGGCGCTGCTGCAACGCGCGGGGCTGGCCCTGCCGGTGGCGGATGCGATGCGGCTAACCGTCACCTATGCGTCTCCGCTGCATCTGATGCGTGACCTGCGCGCCATGGGCGAAGGCAACGCGCTGGCCGCCCGCCTGCGCCACCCGACACGGCGCGCGGTGCTGCTGCGTGCGGCCGAGATTTACACCACCCACTACGCCACCCCGGATGGCCGGATCCCCGCGACCTTTGAAATCGTGGTTCTGACCGGATGGGCCCCCGATGCCAGCCAACCGCGGCCCTTGCGCCCCGGGTCAGCGTCAAACCGGCTTGCCGATGCGCTGAAGGTGCCCGAAACGCGTCTGCCAGATTGACCTTCGCCCGTCAGCGGTTATGTCCCGTTTGATGCACGCCTTTCCATCCGTAAGGAGCCGACGATGCTTGATGCCACGTCGCAGACCAATATGACCCGCCCCGAACACGGCGCGCCCGACCATCCCATGGTCCCGCGGCAGAAAATCGGTGTGCTGCTGTCGAACCTCGGCACGCCTGATAATCACGATTATTGGTCGATGCGGCGTTATCTGAACGAATTCCTGTCGGACCGCCGGGTCATCGATTATTCGCCGTGGCTCTGGCAGCCGCTGTTGCAGCTGGTGATCCTGACCAAACGGCCCTTCACATCCGGCGCGAACTACAAACTGATCTGGAACGAGGCCAAGGACGAAAGCCCGCTGATGACGATCACGCGCGACCAGACCACAAAGATCGCGCAGACAATGCAGGACCGGTTTGGCGACAACGTCATGGTGGATTTCTGCATGCGCTATGGCAACCCGTCCACGATGTCGCGCGTGGATGCGATGATCAAGGCGGGCTGCACCCGTATTCTGTTCTTTCCGCTTTATCCGCAATATGCCGGCGCCACATCGGCCACGGCAAATGACCAGTTCTTCCGCGCGTTGATGCTGGCAAAATGGCAACCGGCCTCGCGCACGGTGCCGCCCTACTTCGATCACCCCACGTATATCGAGGCATTGGCCCAATCGGTCGAACGCGCCTATGCCGCCGAGGAACACCGGCCGGAACTGCTGGTCTGTTCCTATCACGGCGTGCCGAAACGCTATCTGATGGAGGGCGACCCCTACCATTGCCAGTGCCAGAAAACCACACGCCTGCTGCGCGAACGGCTGGGCTGGGACAAGACGCAGATCATGACGACGTTCCAGTCCCGGTTTGGCCCCGAAGAATGGCTGAAGCCCTATACCGTGGACGAGGTCGCACGTCTGGCCAAGGAGGACGGCAAAAAACGCATCGCGGTCATCGCGCCGGCATTTTCAGCCGACTGCATCGAAACCCTGGAAGAGATCAACGGCGAGATTCGCGAAAGTTTCGAAGAAGCCGGGGGCGAACATTTTGTCTACATCCCCTGCCTGAACGATGACGACGCGCATATCGCCGCGTTGTCCGAGGTCATCGCTGACAACCTCAAAGGCTGGATCGGCTGATCCGGCCCAACGCGGGCATCCACAGACCGCGACATAAAAAAGGCGGTGCCTGGGCACCGCCTTTTTAACTTCACTGTCCCAGTGTGGATCAGTTGGCGATCGCAGCAGCGACGATGACCAACAGCAGCAGGGGAACCAGAACGCCACCCGACGAGCTTGCGTTGGCTTCTTCGACAATGACGGGCGCTTCCAGAACGGGAGCGGCCAGGCTGCCGGCGTAAGCGGTCGAAGCAGCAGCGGTCAGAGCAGCAGCGAGAACGATTTTCTTCATGTTATCCTCCAGAAATCCGCCTGTCGCAAAAATTGGCGACAAGCACCCAAGACTTACCTCGTAGTTCCCGTCTTAACCAGCAAAGGGGCCAAATTGCAAATGCATCTTCAATGCGGTGCCCTTACGCCGGCCCGAATGTCGTCAAATTAGCAACACCTGCGTGCCGACCTTGGTCATCGCAAAAAGCTGAGCGATATGTTCATTGTAGAGGCCGATGCACCCGTTGGACGACCGCCGGCCGATCTTGCGCGTGTCATGCGTGCCGTGGATGCGATAATACTGCCACGACAGCCACAACGCGTGGCTGCCCAGCGGGTTGTTGGGTCCGGCCGGTACAAAATCGGGCCACTCCGGATTGCGTTTTTTCATCGACGGGGTCGGGCGCCATTCCGGGCCTTCCACCTTGCGGATGATTTCGGTCCGGCCACGGCGCGTCAGATCCTCTGACAGTGGCACCGATGACGGGTACAGATGGTATACGCCCGTTGGTTCCCAATAATGCAACGCGCGGCTGTCAATATCGACCAGAATCGCGCCATTGGTCAGATTCGAAAAATAGGGCTGCCATTCCAGCGTCCGAAAGCTCGACGTGTTGCGGCGCACCGTTTTGGACAGGTCGCGTTCCATCTCGATGGTCGCAGCATTTTCCAGTTGCTGTGCGATCGGGTCCGGGACCTGCGCCAAGGCAGGCGCCGCCAGGGCAGCAAGACCGGTAGCCAAAAACGAACGTCTGGGAAATTGGGTCGGGGTTTTCATGGGCATGCCTCTTGTCCGGGAACCGGGTCGCACCCGGCATTATTGACAGTATTATGGCGGGAATGCCTCAGTCGCAAATCAAAGCCGCGTCAGACAG
>JBBRCF010000147.1:0-8060 GCA_038205135.1 Rhodobacterales bacterium | reverse complement strand
TGTCGTGGTGCAGAAATTCATCCGCCGGCGCGCGGGCGAGGCGCGCGATCTGGGCGCGAGGCTGGCCACCCGGCTGGACGAGGTGTTCCACGGCATGGTGCCCGTCAAACTGAACCGGCTGGAGCCGTATCAAAGCGCGCGCTACCGCGCCCTGACCGGTGATCTGGTGCGGGCCGAAATCCGGTCGCGACTGGGGGCGGCGGCCATTCCGGGGCTGATCGACGTCATGGCGGGGGTCGGGTTTCTGGGTGTCCTGATCTTTGGCGGGGCGGAAATCATCGCAGGCGAAAAGACGGTGGGGCAATTCATGTCCTTTTTCACCGCCATCGGATTTGCCTTTGAACCCATGCGCCGGCTGGGCGCGTTGTCAGGGGTCTGGCAGAACGCCGCCGCCGCCGTCGAACGGCTGAAGGAACTGATGGATACCGCCGCCACGCTGGTATCGCCTGCCGCCCCGGCAGCGCCACCCACCGGCGTGCCCGAGGTGCGGTTGACGGATGTGCGGCTGGCCTATGGCGACGCGGTGGTGCTGGACGGTTTGTCCTTTGTCGCCGAGGCGGGCAAGACGACGGCATTGGTGGGGGCATCGGGGGCGGGAAAATCCACCGTGTTCAACCTGCTGACGCGGCTGGTCGATCCGCAGGCCGGCCAGATCACCGTGGGCGGTGCACCCGTCGGCGCGTTGCGGCTGGATGACCTGCGCGCGCTGTTTTCCACCGTCAGTCAGGATGCCGCGCTGTTTGACGAAACCCTGCGCGACAATATCCTGCTGGGCCGCACCGACGTGTCGGACGCCCGTCTGGCCGACGTGCTGGCCGCAGCGCATGTCGCGGATTTCCTGCCGAAACTGGGCGCGGGTCTGGACACTCCGGTTGGTCCGCGCGGGTCGGCCCTGTCGGGCGGACAGCGTCAGCGGGTGGCGATTGCCCGCGCGCTGTTGCGCGACACGCCGATCCTGTTGCTGGACGAGGCGACCTCGGCGCTGGATGCGCAATCCGAACAGGTGGTGCAACAGGCGCTGGATCGGCTGGCGCGCGGTCGCACCACCATCGTCATCGCGCACCGGTTGTCCACCGTGCGAGAAGCCGACAAGATCGTGGTGATGGACAAGGGCCGCGTGGTCGATCAGGGCACGCATGACGCCCTGCTGGCCCGCGGCGGCATCTATGCGCAATTGCACGCGATCCAGTTCCGCGCCGACGGCCCTACCGCCGATAGCCTCGCGCTAGCACGGCTGGGTCGGCGCCCAGCAGATAGCGCATCAGACGCCAGTGATTCTGTATCCCGCGGCGTATCCAGCCGTCTGCGCGATATCTGGCGGCGCTGGTTCGCACGCTGAGCCGCAACAGCCGGATCCGCCGCCACAGCCGCAGCGCCAGATCGACATCCTCCATCAGCGGCTGGTCGGGATACCCGCCCACCGAATCCAGCAGCGCCTGCGACACCAGTAGCCCCTGATCGCCATACGGCAGATCGAACAGATAGCTGCGCAGATTGGCCCAGCCCGCCACCAGCCACGGCATGACGCCCCGCGCATCAAAGGCAAGCCGGAACGCCGCCGCGCTGTCCTTGCGGGCCATGTGGTCGGCGACCACAGCGGCCCAGCCAACCGGCAACACAGTATCGGCATGCAGGATCAGAAACCACGTGCCCTGGGCCACCGCCGCACCGCGCCGCAACTGCCCGCCGCGCGATGGCGCGCCTTCGACAAACACCGCACCGGCAGCGACGGCAATGGCGCGCGTTCCATCCGTCGATCCGCCGTCGCTGATGACCAGCTCGCGGATCAGGCCGGCCTGCAACCCTTCGAAAAGCGGTGCCAGCGTCGCCGGCAAGGCGTCTGCGGCGTTCAGGGTGGGGATGATGACCGAAAGCGCCGCCCGCATCGCCTGCCCCTTTTGTTCACTGCTGATGGAGTTATATTTAGCCGGTAACCGAAAGGAAAGTAACATGGCAGACAGCACGGATCGGATCGTCTATCGCCTGAGCGGGGCAGATCGGATCGCTTTTTTGCAGGGTCTTGTCACCAATGACGTGCAGCGGTTAGCGGATGGCCCGGTCTATGCCGCGATGCTGAACGCGCAGGGCAAATATCTGGCGGATTTCCTGCTGATCCAGGACGGTAACAGCGTCCTGCTGGATGTGGCGGCCGGCCATGGACCGGCGCTGGCCGCACGACTGGGCATGTACCGGCTGCGCGCCGACGTGCAGATCGCCCCGACGGGGTTGCAGGTGCGGCGCGGTACCGGACCTGCGCCTGCGGGAGCGGTCGCGGACCCGCGCCACCCAGCGCTTGGCTGGCGGTTCTACTGCGACGAACGCGACGATAACGGCACGGATTGGGATGCCCTGCGCGTCGCGCATGTGATCCCCGAAACCGGCGTCGAACTCACGCCCGAGACATATATCCTCGAGGCCGGGTTTGAACGGTTGCACGGCGTCGATTTCCGCAAGGGCTGTTATGTCGGTCAGGAGGTGACCGCCCGCATGCGCCACAAGACCGAGCTGAAAAAGGGCTTGGTGCAATTGTGCATCGACGGGGCCGCCCCCGCTGGCACCGAAATCACGCTGGACGGCAAGCCCGCCGGCACGGTTTTTACCCAATCCGGGGGGCGGGCTTTGGCGCAGATGCGGTTTGACCGCATCGCGCCGGGGCTGATGGCAGGCGATGCGCGGCTGACGCCGGTAGCAAAATGACGGAGCCCCGCCAGCGCCCCGCCTGATTGTTAAGCGCGCGCGGAATATTCCAGAAGTTCGGTGTGCACGATGATGTCTTCGTCCACCCCGATGAACGGCGGCACCATGATGCGAACGCCGTTGTCCAGCACCGCGGGTTTGAATGATTTTGACGCCGTCTGCCCGGTCAGGGTTGGTTCGGTTTCGACCACGCGGCAAGTCACCTTTTGCGGCAACGCCACCGACAGGGCCTCTTCGCCATAAAACTGCACCGTCGCGGTCATGCCGTCCTGCAGGAACGGGCGGCGATCCCCCAGCAATTCGGCATCGATCTCGATCTGTTCAAAGGTTTCCGGGTCCATGAACACCAGCCGTCCGTCGGTTTCGTACAGAAACTGCTGATCGCGGTTTTCCAGCTTGACCTCTTCGACCTTGTCTTCCGACCGCCAGCGCTCGTTCAGTTTGCGCCCGTCGCGCAGATTTTTCAGCTCGACCTGCGCAAAAGCCCCGCCTTTGCCGGGTTTGACGTGGTTCACCTTGACCGCAGCCCACAGCCCGCCGTCAAAGTCGAGGACGTACCCCGGACGAATTTCGTTCCCGTTTATTTTCGGCATGACGCAAAACCATAACAAAAGGTTGAAGAATGATGGCACGCCCCCATATCTGGGTGGCGAGGGGGGGCTACCCCAACGACATATCGTGCTGTTCTTGCATTACCTATGCGCCTGTCGCATAACTGTCATGCAGAACAAGGCTACCCGAATCGTGCACGATACGCCATAAGCCTCGTTACGCCGAAAAACACAAGAACAATAAGAAAAGGACGGTTCCATGCGCGATTTCGTCGATGGCACTGCATTCAACAATGAACAGGGCAACCGTGCCCGCAAACTGTTTGCCGCCGTTGTGCTGGCCGCATTGGATGATGCGATCGCCGACGACAAGAAATATGGCAACGGTCCAGAACAGATCGCCCGCTGGGCCCGTTCGCGCGACGGTCGCGAAGTGCTGTCCTGCGCGGGCATCGACCCGAACGAACGGGTGGTCAAAGGCCTGATGGATTTCGTGGGCAAGGGTGTGCGCACGTCGGTCGCCCTGTCGCGCGAAGAAAGCGAACGCCGCCACGCGCTGCTGGAAGCCGAAGCGGCCTGATCGCAACCGATCGCTTGATGCGCAGCGCGCCCGAAGGGGCGCGTTCTGCGTCAGTGTATGGCGTTTGGTGTTTTAGGGGCCCACGGTCGATAGCGCAGTAACGGCTCTGCCCGGATCACACGCCTTGGCGCGCCATGCGTCGAAGCCGGGCCAGATGCGCCCGGAGATCCGCACGCAACAGTCGCAACCCTGCCCTCACCAGATGGTATTACTCGAAATCCTGCGCCGACAGCGCGCGATGGATTTCGCGTCGCACCAGTTTGCGCACGTTGCGGGTGATCCGCTCGCCAAGCGCCCCCATCAGTTCCTGCCGCACGATATCCGCCACCAGTTCGCGCAGCATCGCTTCGTCGATCACGGTGTCTTCGGACAGCATGTCGGCGTCGTCATCCAGACCGTCCCGGTCCGGGCTGTCATCTGCCGGATCGCCCGATGCGTCATGACGGGAACCCTGTGTCGCCTCCGGTTGCGGCCGGACAAGCGGCGCGCCCGTCGTGTCTGCCTTGGTGTCAGGCTGTCCGTCACGCGTGGTCTGGTGGCGCACGGTGCCATGGGTCGCAGCCTCGACGATGCGAACGGGGGCTGCCATGGCAGCCCCGTACATGGCATCACCGGAAAAACTCCCGAACGGATCCAGAGGCTTGTTCGGCAAATCCTGCGCCGGATCTTTCAGCAAGTCGTCCAAAAAGTCGTTTTCGGGCGCGTTTCCATCGGCCTCGGTGTCGTCATCGGCGACGTATTCGGCGACGTCTGCGGCGTCGTCATCCGCGTTGTCCCGGTGATCCTCCCACGCCAGCGCTTCATATCCCGTCAGGTCTATCGCGTCATCCGCTGCAACGCTGACCTCTGACGCGTCCGAAGATGCCTGCCAGTCTTGCATGCCTGTTTCGGTTGAATCCGCGGCGTCGCCGATGGCGACAGGGGCATCCGTCGGATCAACCGCTGCCTGCGCCTCTTGGTGTCCCGCGTTCGCCGGACCAATCAGCGCAGCCTCCGGCCGGTTGATGGTGTCAGGTGACGGCGTCATGTCGGTGTCGGTCAGCGGCGCGACATCCGACGACAGCGCCGGATCGGGCTGTGCGGCCGGCGGCGGTGCGTCAGCAGGCCAGACATCCACCAGCCGCGCGGTCGGATCTTGCCAGGGTTGCGCTGCCACCTGCGGGTCTGCCGGCGCTTCGATCGATCCGGATTGCGCGACCACAGATGCTGCAACTGGCGCAAAATCGGCGACCGTGTCCATGATCCGCAATGACGGGGTCAGCACCAACCGATCGGATTGCAACCGCCCCACACGCACAGGCGGCACAGCGCCGGGTTCACCCGAAACCTGCGCCATTCCCCGTGATGCGACATCTGGTGCCGCCGGTTCCATGTCGGCAGGCGGCCGCGCCGGATCGGACGGTTCCGGTTGCACCAGATTTGCCACATTCTGATGAGGCGGCTCCGCGTCGGGTTGTCCCCGCGCTGTCCGTGCTTCGGCATTGGGGCGGGCCGAAAACAGTGGCGGCGTGGCAGAGCGTGGCCGCGCATCTTCGGACACCAGCCGCCGGATCGACGCCAGCACATCCTCGATATCGACATTCGTCATCGGATCGGACATGCGCCCCGCCTCACGTGTTCAGCCGCTGTTGCTATAGAATAGACAAACCCGGCCAATACCTCAACCGATAGCGCGGATTTTACTCTTTCGACAACGACCTCAGCACGCGGTCCAGTTGTTCGCCCTGTTTCGACCGCTGGATCGGGGCGGATTTGACCAGATTGTAATATTCTGCAGGATCATAGGTCTGTACCTGCAGTTTCAGCGCTTCGGCGGTCAGCAAGCCCATCGACGCCAGAAGGCTGTAATATGCCGTGATTTCGTTCGCGGCGGCGGCGATCTGGTTGGCCTGCGCATCCAGCAATTCCTGTTCCGCGTCCAGCACGTCCAGCGTGGTGCGGGCCCCCAGGGTCGCTTCTTCGCGCACGCCCCGGAATGCGACGCGCGCGGCGCGAATCTGTTCTTCGGTGGCCACACGGGCCGCACCGGACACCACGACCTGGGCCCAGGCGGTTCCGACGCCCTGCGCGATCTGTACCCCCACGGCATGCAGATTGCCGCGCGCCGCATCGACCCGCCCAAGGGCCTGACGCTGCAACGCGGTAATGCGGCCCCCCTGATAGATCGGTCCCGAAGCCTGAACCCCGACAGACCCGCCGCGCTGGAAATTGTCGCTGGCGAACTGGTCGGTCAACCCGTAGCGCCCGGTCAGGCTGACCGTCGGCATCACGGCCAGGCGGGCCGCTTGCAACGCCAGTTCGGCCGCAGTGATTTCATGACCGGCTTGGCGCAGCGACGGATGCCCGCGCATGGCGATCGATTTTGCGGCATCGGTTGACGCCGCCGGCATCGCCCGGCGGCCGGGTGTGACGAGGTTGCCCGGACGGCGTCCGACGGTGGCGCGGAAATCCTCGACCGCGATGGCCACGTCACCTTGCGCCTGCGCCAGGCCGGACCGGGCCGCAGCCAGACGGGCCTCGGTCAGTGCGACGTCGGTGCGCGTCACCTCGCCGACCTCGAAACGATCATTGGCGGCGCGCAATTCTTCGCCGATCACCCGCACGTTGTTTTCGCGCAGCCCCACCGTTTGCGAACTGGCAGTCACATTCATGTAGGCCTGCACGGCGGCCAGCAGCACCCGCTGTTCGATCCCGCGCAACGCTTCGCGCGTGGCCAGCACGTTTTCCTTGGCGCGTTCGACCCCCAGAGCCGTGCGCCCGGCATCCCACAGCAACAGTTCCATCGCCAACCCGACAGTCAGTTCGTTGGCCGCCGTGCCACGCACCACGCCGAGGGTGTTGCTGCTGCGCGCCGTGCCGAACTGGCGCGAAAAATCAGCCGTCCAGTTGACGATAGGCCGCAACGCGGAAAACTGCACCCCGACCTCGTCATCGGCGACCCGCAACAGGGCACGGTTCTGTTCCAGCAGACCCGAATTCCGGTAGGCGTCCGCCAAGGCATCCGCCAGTGTTTCCGCCGCCACCACCGCCGGTGTCAGCGCAAATGCCACGCCAGCCACGATGCCACGCAGTGATCGTCCGAAAGTACCAAACGCCATGTCAGATTCCTTGTCGCGCGTCATGCCGTGGGTTGAGCCACAGGGTTGTGCCGCAGGGTTGTGCCGCAGGGTTGTGCAGTGCTGTGGCGATGTCATCAAAGTGTAAAGGCGCGGTGACGTGCGAAACCGGGCAGGATCGGCGCGGTCGCGTCAAAGGCCGACCGCCACGACATGTTGCCGTCGATCTTGTAGCCCACCTGCGCGGTTCCCATCCGGCCTTCGATGAAAATGCACACGATGCGCCCGCCTTCCTTGACCTGGGTCAGGATCGCGTCGGGCAGATGTTGCACCCCGCCCTCGATCAGAATGGCATCAAACGGCGCATTCCGGGCATCGCCGGCCACCAGCGGGCCGGTCACCACGGCGACATTGTCGACGCCCAGCTGGCCCAGCGTGGTTTCGGCCTCGTCGGCCAGCGCACCGATTTCTTCCAGCGCAACCACCGCCTGGGTCATGCGCGCCATGACGGCCGCGCCATAGCCCAGCCCCGCCCCCAGATGCAGCACCAACTCGTCAGGCTGCACATCCAGCACTTCCAGCATCTTGGCAAAGGTCCGCGGGTCCAGCATCACCCGGCCATTGCCAAGGTCGATGTGATCGCCGACATAGGCCGCCTCGCGCTTTGCGGCAGGCACGAAATCCTCGCGCGGCACGGCCAGCATGGCCGCGATCAAGGGGTATTTCGTGACATCGGAAGGACGCACCTGGGTATCCACCATGATGGTGCGTCGCGTTGAGAAATCAGTCATTTTGTCAAACTCGCCGGTTCGGTTCCGTCTTGTTCACATGGTGTCACATGCCAGCGGCGGCGGCAACACGCGAACCGCCGCGGCGCGGCGGCTGCCTTGCCGCGTCGTGGCGCATTCTGTCGCATCTTGGCGCCGCCGCCTCCGGCATCCCGGCGCCGCCCGCGGTAACCCGCTTGCGGCAGCTTCCCGGATAGGGTAATCCCCTCACACCCTCGGCGGCGAGTTGGCGGAGAGGTTACGCACCGGATTGCAAATCCGTGAAGATCGGTTCGATTCCGATACTCGCCTCCAAAATTGCTCTTAAGTATATGAAATTACCAAAAGCAATTGACGTCCCTTGAAGCAACCCACCAAATTTCCCTCCATAATTTTTGCGCTTGGTTGC
>JBBRCF010000146.1:0-8090 GCA_038205135.1 Rhodobacterales bacterium | reverse complement strand
AGGCGGCACCTGCCAACGTCCAGTATACCTGTCCGATGCACCCCGAGATCATCCGCGACGCGCCGGGAGCCTGCCCGATCTGCGGCATGGCGCTGGAACCGATGGTACCCACGGATGAACCAAGTAACGAGTTGACCGACTTTACCCGCCGAATGTGGATCTCTGTTGCGGCGGCGGTGCCGTTGATCGTGCTGACCATGGGGCCGATGGTTGGCCTGCCGGTGCGCGACTGGATCGGGCATCAGCTGGCGGGCTATCTGGAGTTTGCGCTGGCGACGCCGGTGGTTCTCTGGGCCGCGCAGCCGTTCTTCCGGCGTGGATGGGACTCGGTTGTGAACCGCAGTCCGAACATGTGGACGCTGATCAGCCTTGGTGTAGCCGCGGCCTACATCTATTCACTCTTCGCGGTGTTTCTGCCCGACCTGTTCCCCGAGGCCTACCAGATGGGCCACGGCGTCGGCACCTATTTCGAGGCGTCGGTGGTGATCGTGGCGTTGGTATTCTTTGGTCAGGTGCTGGAACTGCGGGCGCGAGAACGCACCGGGGACGCTATCCGCGCGTTGCTGGATCTGGCGCCCAAGACGGCGCGGCGCATCCTGCCCGATGGGTCTGAATACGACGCGCCGCTGGAAAACATCATGGAAGGCGACCGGCTGCGCCTGCGCCCCGGCGACGCGGTGCCGGTGGACGGTGTCGTGATCGAGGGGCGGTCGAGCCTTGACGAAAGCATGCTGACCGGCGAGGCGATGCCGGTGGAAAAGGGCCCGGGCGATGCGGTGACCGGGGCCACGATCAACAAGAACGGCAGCCTTGTGATCGAAGCTGGCAAGGTCGGCGCCGACACGGTTCTGGCGCAGATCGTGGCAATGGTGTCGAACGCGCGCAGGTCACGCGCGCCGATCCAGGGGATGGCAGACCGGGTTTCGGCGATTTTTGTGCCAACAGTGGTTGGCATCGCGATCTTTGCCTTTGTGGTCTGGATGATCTTTGGCCCGGAACCCGCGCTGGTCTATGCCATCGCATCGGCGGTGTCGGTGCTGATCATCGCCTGCCCTTGCGCGCTGGGGCTGGCGACGCCGATTTCCATCACCACGGCGGCAGGGCGCGGCGCGCAGGCGGGCGTGCTGATCAAGGATGCCGAGGCGCTGGAACGGATGGCGGGCGTCGACACGCTGATCGTCGACAAGACCGGCACCCTGACCATGGGCAAGCCGCAGCTGACCGATACCGTGGCGCTTGGGGACATGGCAGAGGCCGACCTGCTGTCGCTGGCAGCGGCGCTGGAGCGGGGGTCCGAACACCCCTTGGCCGAAGCGATCGTCGAAGGAGCCGAGGCGCAGGGTGCAGCACGAAAAGAGGCTGCGGATTTCGAAGCCGTCACCGGCAAGGGCGTGCGCGGCACGGTCGGCGGACGCGCGGTGGCACTAGGCAATACCGCGATGATGCAGGAAATGGGGCTCGACACGGGTGCTGCCGACGCCAGGGCCGATACCCTGCGCGCCATGGGCAAAACGGCGATGTTCATCGCGGTTGATAACGTGCTGGCGGGCATCGTGGCGGTCGCCGACCCGATCAAGGACAGCACCGCGCAGGCGATCAAGGAACTGCACGCGCTGGGTCTGCGTGTCATCATGGCGACGGGCGACAACGAACGCACCGCGCAGGCCGTGGCCGCCACGCTTGGCATCGACGACGTGCGCGCGGGCGTCCTGCCCGAGGCCAAGAAGGATCTGATCGACCAGTTGCGCCGTGATGGCCACAAGATCGCGATGGCAGGTGATGGGGTGAATGACGCCCCCGCACTGACCGCAGCCGATGTCGGCATCGCCATGGGAACCGGCGCAGATGTGGCGATGGAAAGCGCCGGCATAACCCTGTTGGGCGGGGATCTGATGGGCATCGTGCGCGCGCGCAAACTGGCCCGCACTACCTTGCGCAACATCAAGCAGAACCTGTTCTTCGCTTTTGCGTACAACGCGCTTGGCGTACCGATCGCGGCGGGCCTGCTTTATCCGGTGACCGGCCTTTTGCTGTCGCCGATGATCGCAGCGGCGGCGATGAGCCTTTCGTCTGTTTCGGTCATCTCCAACGCGTTGCGGCTGCGGTGGGTCGAATTGTGAATGGCACCGGTTGCATCGCGACAACTAGCCTGCGCCGCGATGTGGGGAAAGACGCGCCGTAGCGCGCCTTCCAAGGCGTTCAGTAGCCTTTGGTTGCAGCGCAGATAAGGTCCATCTGCGTCGCCGACACTTGCATCACGGTGTCGGCCGAGGCGGCATCCTTACCCGCCGCGGCGCCGCTTTGTGTGGTCGCAGCGCCGGTGGAGCCGGTCGTGGCAAAATTCGTGCTCGACGTTGTACCCGAAGTGGCTGCGGCGGTTTTGCCCGACGCCGTGCCCGGGGCGGTTCCGGCGGAGGACGACGTGGTTCCGGTCGTGCTCGAGGTGGTGCCGACGGCACCCGCAGCGGTTTTGCCCGAAGCCGTGCCCGCGTCGGTTCCAGCGGAGCCCGTGGTGGTGTTCGACTCGTTCATCCGCGCGGTGCAATCCCGGCGGACCATGGTCTTGTCGGCCTCTGACAGGCTGGTCCATGTCGAGATGATCTCATCGTTCGAACGCATGGTGGTGCGGTCGTCGTTGAACATCGCCGCGCCGAGGGACGGAGACCAATCGCTGCCGTACGCCGACGACGTCATGGAATCGCCGGTCGCGCCCGTGGTGGTGGTGCTCGTCTGAGCAAAAGCTGCGCCGGCCACCAGTTGGGCCGCCATGGCGATGGTAAGAAAAGTGCGCGTCATTTTAGTCTCCAGATTGATTGGGATGTGCTTGGTCTTGGGGGTGTCCACCCCAGTGGACCCACATTCAAACAACCGGCCGGGTCCGACATTCGTTCCGCCATGCGCCATTGGAGCGCAGGTGGGTCGGCAGGTTATGGCCGCCGGAACTGCGCCAAGCCGCCCCATCGCCGGCTGCAGCACCGCCATCCAAAGTGTCGCGGACGAAACCCTAAACCACCGGGTTTCAACGAAACGCCGAGGGAAACACATTTGATCGTCACTGACACGCTGCACAAGGACGCCAGACCGGGTGCCAGGTTCACCCGGCGCCCGGTTCTGGAAAATCCATGTGACAGGCATCGGCGTTCGGTGGACCGGATAAGCCCATCATGACGCAACAGCAGGAAAACAACGCATCAGTCCGAAACGAGTTTCACTGTGTCGGCATCAGAAAAACCTCGTTCACGGCGCGGCGCGGGTCGGCCTCGAGCGCGAAAAGCACAGCTCGGGCGACGTCTTCGGCCAGCAACTTGTCCGGCTTGGGCGTTTCGAAGATCGCCGTGTTGACCATGCCGGGGGCGATGATCGTGCGGCGGCCTCCGAACGCCTTCAATTCTTCGGACAGGTTGCCGCCATAGCCGTGCACGAACCATTTCGACGCGCCGCAAACTGACCCAGAGATGTGCCGCTGTCCGGTGGCGGACCCCGTCAGCAGCAGATGCCCCACCCGATTTTTCAGGTACGGCATTGCGGCCATGACGGTCCAGAGGACGCCCAGAACGTTCACGCCGATCATCTGCTCCCATTGCTCCGGGTCGCCCGCGTCCGTGCCGGCGGCCGAACGCCCCATGCCGGAATTGGCGAACGCCGCGTTCAGCCCGCCCGTCTTGTCGACAAAAGTTGCAATTGCCGCCTTCAGGTTGTCGAGGTCGGTCACGTCGCGCGGCAAGGCCAAGGCTTTATCGCCAAGCTCGGCTGCGAGAGTGTCCAGTTTGCCTTCTGATCGCGCAAACAGCCCGACCTGCCAGCCCTGCGCAACCGCCAAACTCGATGACCCCGCAACGCGATCCGAAAGGCTGAGGATTGCGGTAGCTTTCTTGGAACGGTGCCTGCTTGGCCAGGCCATCGATCCGAAGGCGAATGGCCGCCCATGCCCGCGATGCTGTCGGGATGACGCCGCAGCGGTTGGCACGGGTTGCGCGCTTCCAGCATGCGATCGACCTTGCACGGATCGCGCCGCGACCCGACTGGGCCGGGATCCCGGCCGCGTGCGGCTATTGCGATCAGGCGCATCTGATGCGCGACTTCAACACCTTCGCGGGTGAGACAACTGGACGATGATCTTTCCGGACGGGGCTTCAGAATGCGAAACAGAAAACGACGATACCAGTGACGGGCACCCGGGTTAAGCTGTAGCATACGCCCACGACAGGAGACCGCCATGCTTGAGGCCCCCCGTATCTACCCGACCTTCCGCTACCGCGACCCCGCCGCCATTCTGGCATGGCTTTGCGACACCGTTGGCTTAACGGTCCATGCCCGCCATCCGGCGGAGGGCCCGGTCGCCCATGCCGAACTGGCCCTCGGGTCAGCGATGATCATGCTCGGTGCCGTGCGCGACGATGCTTATGGCGCCCTTGTCGGCGGCCCCGGGCAGGACGGGGGCAAGTCGCTCTACCTCGCTGTGGATGATGTCGACGCGCTGCACGAACGGGTGGACGCATCCGGCGTCGTGATCGAGGAAGGGCTGGTTGACCGCGACCATGGCAGCCGCGAGTTCACTTGCCGCGATCCGGAAGGCAATCTTTGGTGCTTTGGCACCTATTGGCCGAAAGCGGAACAGGCATGAAGGCCTTGCCCGATGCCCGCCAACCGATTGGGAAGTATCCATGACCGTTCTTCGTATCGTGGCCGACATCGGCACCGCGGATGTCGCCGGGCTGCGCCAGTTCTATCATACGCTGTTTGATCTGGAGGTCGCGATGGATCTTGGCTGGATCGTGACCCTGTCTTCGGGCGCCTCCATGTCGGTGCAGCTGAGCCTTGCCTCGGACGGCGGGTCCGGGGCCCCGGTTCCGGACCTGTCGATGGAAGTCGATGACGTCGACGCCATTTATCGGCGGGCCAAGGCCGACGGGGTTCCCATCGCGTATGACCTGACGGACGAGCCCTGGGGCGTGCGCCGGTTCTTCCTGCGCGATCCGTCCGGCAAGCTGCTGAACGTTCTGTCACATCGGGAGTGGGGCAGCTTTTTGGACCTTACCGCCGTTCGCTACAGGTGCGACAAATCAAGCCGGATCTCGCTTCTTGCTCATGCATCGTAAGGAATGCGCGCGACGCGTAAAAAACATGCTTTGCATGAGGACTCTTCGATGAAACGACGAGTTTCTGTGCACCAGACGGTCTGGCTGGCTGTGGAGCTTGATCGGCCCGTCAAAGCTTGCATTTAACCGGCAAAGGCACCAAACGGTTTGGGCTTCCACATCGATTTTGGAGTGGCGCTCACAATGACGCAATGGGACCCCAGTGGCGGGAGCCTTGAAATACCGACCTTGCGCGCGTTCTACGCCGAAGGCGGTTCGCCCGAAACAGTGATCGCCAGCGTCTTTGACCGGATTGAAGCGCGCGGTCAGTCTGCAGTGAGGACAAGCCTTCGAAGCAGGAAAAGTGTTCTGGTCGATGCAAGGGCGATGAGCCGCG
This sequence comes from Rhodobacterales bacterium, assembly GCA_038205135.1. GTDB lineage: Bacteria > Pseudomonadota > Alphaproteobacteria > Rhodobacterales > Rhodobacteraceae > UBA9554. The sequence goes on along the minus strand of JBBRCF010000146.1, from coordinate 2,615 downwards.
CCGACATGTTGTCAAAGCCGCATTGTGGCATCCCGTCCGGCCTAAATGACAACCTGGATCTCAAGGGAATGCAGACCATAAGCGGCTGCCGCGCCCCTGCACGCACGGCGACCGAGACGACCTACATCGTCCAGCGCCTTGTCGATGCGGGGGCGCTGCCCGTCGGGAAGAACAACATGGATCAGTTTGGCGTCGGGCTGAACGGAACGCGCGCAGACTTTGGCATCCCGCGCTGCGTTTTCGATCCCGACGACATTTCCGGAGGATCGACCTCAGGGCACGGTGTTGCCTTGGCATCGGGGCTTGTCAGCTTTGCACTGGGCGGAGACGCGGCTGGGTCAGGTCGCGTGCCTGCAGCGTTCAACAACATCGTTGGCTTCAAGCCGACGCCTGGCCTCGTATCGAACACCGGCAGTCCGACGGTCGCGGGCCTGGTCAAGACAAACTCGGTCCTGACGCTGACGCTAGAGGATGCGGTGACCGCAACGAAGGTTATCCTCGGATACGATCCCGGTGCTCCGTTTTCGAAACCCGAAGCGCGCAGCTACTGCCTTGCCTTATCCGATCTCCCCATCAGGTTGCGATTTGCGGTTCCCGATGCAGGCTCGCATATGTTCTTTGGCGATGCCGAGGCTAAGCGGCTTTTCGACAAAAGCGTGTGCTTGCTGACATCGCTTGGCGGACCCCCCGTTCCGGCCGACATCACAGACTTCCTCGCCGCGGCACGGATGCTGTACGAGGGCCCCTTCATCGCCCAGCGCACAGCAAATCTTGAGCCCTTCCTCGAAGATCCCGCGGACGAGGTCTTCCCGGCAACCCGAGAGATCCTGAGCTGGGGCCACAAGTATACGGCCAAAGACCTGTTCCGCAGCGCATACTGGATGCTTGGCGTCAGGCAAAAGGCCACGGAATTGTTCCGGGACTTTGCCTTCCTTGCGACGCCCACGACCGTCACGGTAGAGGCGATGCTGGCGGACAACATTGCTCAAAACGCCACGCTTGGCACCTATAGCAACTTCGGCAATCTGCTCGATCTTCCGTTCATCTCGGTTTCTGGCGGCTTTCGTGCGGACGGATTGCCGTTGGGTCTGATGTTGGCCGTGGCCAGTTTGGATGACGCCCGGCTCGCGGGCTTCGCGGCCGCCTGTCAGAAAGCTTCGGGCCTGCGGCCCGGCGCAACGGGCGTGGCGATCTGATGGCCGAATTTGCGTTCCAGACCATCTCAGAGTTGTCGTCCGGCTTGGACGCCAAATCCTTTTCGCCCATTGAACTGCTTGACGACACGCTTGCACAGCTCTCGCGTCTGGAGCCGGTGCTTAACACCTTCGCCCTGCTCGACCTTGAAGGCGCGCGGCGTGATGCAAAGGCTGCTACGGAACGGCAATTGAACGGGACAAGGCTTTCGCTGCTCGATGGGATACCGACGTCGATCAAGGATCTGATCGCCCAAAGGGGCCTGCCGCAACGCTTCGGCTCTCGCACGACTTCAGACGCGCCAATTCCAATGGATGCCCCATCCGTTGCACGGCTTCGCGCGGCGGGAGCTGTCCTTCTCGGCAAGTCCACGACCAGCGAATTTGGCTGCAAGGGCGTCGGTGACAGCCCGCTTACCGGGATCACCCGAAACCCCTGGAATACCGACCTTACAGCAGGCGGATCCAGTTGTGGAGCAGCCGCCATGGTCGCAGCCGGGATCGTCCCCTATGCAATCGGGACCGACGGCGGCGGATCAATACGCATTCCCGCAGCACTGACCGGCATCTTCGGTGTCAAGGCAAACTTCGGCCGCGTGCCCGTGCACCCCGTTTCCGCAACGCCCACCCTGGCTCATGTCGGTCCGCTGTCGCGAACCGTTGCCGATGCGGCGCTGGTCCTGGAAACACTTGCGGGCTACGACGCCCGTGACCCCTTTTCCATTGCGGAACGGGTTCCTTCCTTCTCGACGTTCAAAACACCCGAAAGGCCGCTTCGGATCGCCTATTCCCCGACGCTGGGCTATGCAAAGCCCACAAAAGCGGTGCTTGAGCTGGCAGATGCTGCCGCTGGTGCCCTTGAAGGCCTGGGCCATCGGGTCGAACTGGTCGATCACGTTTTGGACGACCCATTGGACCTTTGGCGGGCGGAATTCTATGCGGGGGCAGGCACCCGGCTGAACGCCATTGTGCAATCCGCACCCGAGCTTATCGATCCGGCGGTGCTGACGATGCTTCGTCCTGCGCTTTCGCAGAACATGATGGACTACTATGCGAAGGTCTTCGAGCGCTATGCCTTGCGCGAGCGGCTGCGGCTCTTCTTCGAAGACTATGACCTTCTGGTCAGCCCGACCTTGCCTTGCACAGCCTTTGCAGTTGGGCAGAATGCGCCCGAATACTGGCCAGATGACGACCCGATCGGGTGGGTCGCCTATACTTATCCGTTCAACCTGACCGGCCAGCCTGCGGCCTCGATCTGTGCAGGATTCAGCGCCGATGGGTGAGCTATGCTTGAATTTGGGTGACGCGCATCATCAGGCGGCGCGTATTTTGGCGTCGTCTGTCACTTCGACGCCGTCGTTGAATTTGGTTCCTTCGATGACTTTTGGCAACTGGTTTCTACCTTTCAGGCGGAGCCATTTC
>JBBRCF010000145.1:0-8119 GCA_038205135.1 Rhodobacterales bacterium | reverse complement strand
CCGCCGGGGGCGATATCCCCGACAGGACGCTGAACGTGAAATTCGGCCAGAAACTCGATTTCCTGACGGAACTGCGCGACCATTTCCGCACCTCACGGCCGGAAAAATCCATTCTGGTCGGTGACCTGAATATCGCGCCGCGTCCCGATGACGTGTGGGATCACAAGGCGCTGCTAAAGATCGTGTCGCATACGCCGATCGAGGTGGACCATCTTGCCGCAGCACAGGAGGCCGGGTCATGGGTGGACGTGACGCGGGCGGACATCCCGCAGGGACGTCTGTATTCGTGGTGGTCCTACCGCGCCGCTGATTGGAATGCGGCCGACAAGGGCCGCCGGTTGGACCATGTCTGGGCCACGTCCGACATTGCCGCGTCCGCGCATGACAGCCATATCCTGCGGGCCGTGCGTGGCTGGGACCAGCCGTCCGATCATGTGCCGGTTCTGGCCCGGTTTGACCTGTAATCGCCGTTTTCGCGGCCTTTGCCCCCTTGGACAATGCCGCGTCCGCGCGCATATAAAGTGCAAGAGATATTCCCCCAACGGAGGCGGTGATGCTGGAATTCGGCAAGACGAATGGTGCGGCCCATGCAGGCGGCGCAACCGCGATCAGGGACATCACCGAGATGGAATTCATGGCCGAGGTCGTGGAGGCCAGCCGTGACATCCCGGTGATCGTCGATTTCTGGGCGCCTTGGTGCGGTCCGTGCAAGACACTCGGCCCACAGCTGGAAGCCGCCGTGACCGCCACCAAGGGCAAGGTCAAGATGGTCAAGGTGGACGTGGACAAGAACCAGCGTATCGCAGCGCAGTTGCGGGTGCAGTCGATCCCGATGGTCTATGCGTTCTTCAACGGCCAGCCGGTTGACGGGTTTCAGGGTGCGGTGCCGAAATCCGAGGTGGACGCGTTTGTGAAACGCGTGGCCGACATGGGTGGCGACGGCGGTCTGGCCGAGGCGGTGGCGATGGCCGAAGAAATGCTGATGAACGGCGAGGTCCCCGACGCCATGCAGACCTTCATGGCGATTCTGGGCGAAGAACCGGAAAATGCCGAGGCCTATGGCGGTGCCGTGCGGTGCCATATCGCTGCCGGGGATCTGGATCAGGCCGACACCGTGTTGCAGGACGTCCCGGCCAAGATTGCGACATCTGCCCCGGTCGAGGCAGCGCGTGCCCAACTGGCGCTGGCCCGCCAGGCGGCGGATGCCGGCCCGGTCGCGGACTTGCTGGCGGCGGTTGACGCGAACCCCGGAGATCATCAGGCCCGGTTCGATCTGGCCACCGCGCTGCATGCCAAGGGCGACGTTGATGCTGCGGTCGATCACCTGCTGGACCTGTTCCGCCGCGACCGCGAATGGAACGAAGGTGCTGCCAAGACGCAATTGCTGACGATCTTTGATGCGTTGAAACCCAACGATCCTCTGGTGTTGAAAGGCCGTCGCCGGTTGTCGGCGATGATATTTGCCTGACGGTGATTGCGGCTTAGGTATCCATGCATGAAACAAATTCATCTGCCTGATGTGATCCCCGTGTTCCCGCTGCCCGGCGCCTTGTTGCTGCCGCGCGCGCGGTTGCCGCTGCATTTGTTCGAACCGCGCTATCTGGCGATGTTCGACGATTGCCTGAAAACCCGCGAACGGCTGATCGGCATGATCCAGCCGTCGCGCGGTGATGGGCCTACGGGCCCATCTTTGTACCGGATCGGCTGTGCCGGGCGCGTGACGCAGTTTTCCGAAACCGAAGACGGGCGTTACATGGTTACCTTGTCCGGCGTGTCGCGGTTTCGGATCAAGCGCGAGGTCGAGGGTTTTGCCCCCTATCGCCGCTGCGAGATCAGCTGGGACGGGTTCGAGGCTGACCGCGGCCCCGAGGAAAACGACAGCGGGTTCAATCGCGGTCCGTTCATGGATCTGCTGACGCGGTATTTCACGGCACGCGGCCTGTCTACCGATTGGGACAGTCTGAAAGAAGCCGATGACGAACTGCTGATCAACGCGTTGTCGATGATGTTGGATCTGGACCCCGAAGACAAACAGGCCCTGCTGGAAGCCCCCAGCCTGACGACCCGGCGTGAGACGCTTGTGACGTTGATGGAATTCGCCTTGCATACCGGCGGCAGCATCGGTGGCGGCGAGGACAAGCTGCAATGACCGACGCCCTGTTCGACCGTCGCATGCTGGAAGCGCTGGTTTGTCCCAAAACCGGCGGTCGTCTGGATTATGATCCGGTGCAGCGCGAACTCGTCTCGCGCGCGGCGCATCTGGCCTATCCGATCCGCAACGGGATCCCCGTGATGCTGGTAGACGAGGCGCGCGCGGTCGACACCAGGCTGCCTGCGACCCCGGCCGGGCCGACGGGCGAACATTAAACCGGTGTTAACCGTGATGTGGAAGGGTCGGGGCGTCTAGTGATGGAGCCCCTAATGCGCAACCTGCCCCCGGCCGACGAACTGGCCCAGATCCGTGATGACATGCGACGCCTGAAAATCCGCGAGGCGGTGCTGCGCCGGATCGTGCTGGATGACCCCGCCATGCGCGAAGGGATCGACGCGCGGGTGGTAGTGCGCGTGCAGAAACGGCTGATGCTGGACCCGGCGCAACTGCCCGATTTCATCCGCAATGACCGGCGCTACTGGGCCATGGCGGAAACGCATGTCGTGCTGATCGAAAACCGCGGCAGCGCCACGGCCCCCTCATGCGCAGACGGCGTGCGTTTTTCGGCGCCTGTGCGGCCCGTCCCCGGCTACGGCTGGACCGTTCCCGCCATGGCCGGGGTGACCGCGCCGTTGTGATCGTTCAGTCCCGCATCAGGCGCGGCAGGTCACCGCGCACGCCCGCCGCTTCGCGCTGCAAGGCGCGGCGCAGCGGACCGGCGGCGTTGATCGCACCCATGCCGATGTTGCGGACGGTCCGCAGCAGCGGGTTGTCGTTGGAAAACAGCCGGTTGGTCAGGTCTGTGGTCAACGCAAGCGCCGTGGTATCGAACCGCCGCCATTGTTGATACCGCGCCAGCACATCGCCAGCGCCGATATCTTCGCCCCGCGTGCGCGCGGTTTCCAGCACATCGGACAGTGCCGCCACATCGCGCAGCCCGGCGTTCAGCCCCTGACCCGCGATCGGATGCAACCCATGCGCCGCATCGCCGACCAGGGCCAGCCGGCCTGCGACAAACGCCGTCGCCAGCGTCAGGTTCAACGGATAGGTATGCCGCGCCCCGGCTAGGCGGATGTCACCCAGAAAATCGCCGAACCGGGGGCGTAACATGGCCAGATAGGCCGCATCGTCCAGCGCCTGAAAGGCGCGCGCGTTGGCGTGGGTTTCGGACCAGACGATCGACGACCGGTTCCCGGTTAGCGGCAGGATCGCCAAGGGGCCCGGCGGCATGAAGAACTGATGCGCCACGCCGTGATGCGGGCGGTCATGCGCGATGGCGCAGACCATCGCCGTCTGGCCGTAATCCCACCCCGTGCGTCTGATGCCGGCGCGTTCTGCCGTGCCCGACCGCCGCCCGTCGGCCCCCATCAGCAGGCGCGCCGTCAATGTCGTGCCATCCGCCAGCATCACTTGTGCCGACGGCCCGTTGGTTGCCTGCGTCGCCACGCTGGCCCCGAACCGGGCGTCGATCCGCGGGTCGGCATCGACGGCATCCAGCAGGGTGGCGCGCAGGTGGCGGTCTTCGACCATGTGCCCCATGCTGCCGTCCTGCGCGGCTTCTTCGATATCCGCGCTGATAAATTGCAGGAAAAATGCCGACAGCGGCCCTTCGCCCGCACGGCCATCCGATACGCGGATCTGGCGGATCGGCTGGGCGTCACGCGCCAGCCGCGACCACAATCCCAGATTGCGCATCAACCGCACCGACGACAGCGCCATCGCATAGCTGCGGCCGTCAAAATCCGGCATCGCAAGGTCCGCGCGCGGGGCGGCGTCCAGCAGGATCGACCGCAGTCCGGTCTGCGACAGGGCCAATGCCAGGGCGGTGCCGTTCAGGCCACCGCCAACGATCAGGATATCGGTGTCATATGTCATGATGGCGAATATGCGCGCCGGCGCGGGATTGTCCATGCGCCGCTGTGCCGCTAGCGTCGCGGGCAACAACATGGGGGACGATAATGGACGTAGTGCACCTGTCGGCGGGCGAATTGGGGCGGCGGATCGGCGCGGGAGCGGTCGATCCCGTGGATCTGACAGAAGCGTTTCTGGACCGTGCGGCGGCATCATCCGACATCTATGCCCGCCTGACGCCCGATCGCGCGCGGGCCGAGGCGCTGGCGGCGCGGTCGCGCGCGCTATCGGGGCTGCGCAAGGGGCCGCTGGACGGCGTTCCGGTATCATGGAAAGACCTGTTCGACACGGCGGGCATCGTCACCGAAGCCGGTTCGCGTCTGTTGGCCGGTCGGGTCCCCGACCGTGACGCACGGCTGTTGCAGACCGCCACCGCGCAGGGGCTGGTCTGTCTGGGCAAGACGCATATGACCGAACTGGCGTTTTCCGGGCTGGGCTACAACCCGATGACCGCGACCCCGCCGAACCGCCATGACCCGGCGCGGGTGCCGGGCGGGTCGTCCAGTGGTGCTGCGTCCAGCGTCGCCTACCACCTTGCCGCCGCCAGCGTCGGGTCGGATACCGGCGGGTCGGTGCGGGTACCGTCGGCGTGGAACGATCTGGTGGGCCTGAAAACCACGCATGGCCGGCTCAGCCTGCAGGGCGTGGTGCCGTTGTGCGAACAGTTCGACACCATCGGACCGCTTTGCCACACGGTCGAGGATGCAGCGTTGATGTTTGCCGCGCTGGAGGGGGCACCTGCGGCCGACCTGACGGGCGCGTCGCTGGCGGGCCTGCGGTTTGCGGTGCTGCGCGATATCGTGCTGGATGATCTGGAAAACCCCGCCGACACCGGGTTTGACCGCGCGCTTTCGGTGTTTGGCGCGGCGGGGGCGACGCTGACGGACATTCATGCGCCCGAAGTCGTGGCCGCGATGGGCAATGCCAGCCCGCTGTTCACCGCCGAGGCCTATGGCATCTGGAAAGACGTGATCGAGGCCGCGCCGGATCTGATGTTCGGCGAAATCATGAAACGTTTCCGCATCGGGGCCGATGTGCGTGCCGCCGATTACGTGGCCCTGTGGCGCGCCTTGCGCGATCAGCGCGCGGCGTGGGAGGCGCGGATCGCCGGGTTCGACGCGGTGCTGATGCCGACCGTGGCCATTGCGCCGCCGCTGACCGCGGATCTGGCTGACGGCGCGTATTTCAGCGCCCGCAACCTGAAGGCGCTGCGCAATACCCGCGTCGGCAATCTGATGGGATCGGCGGCGGTCACGCTGCCCACCGGCATTCGCTGGGCGGGCGTCACGATCCTGGGTGCCGGCGGAACCGAGGCACGGTTGCTGCGGATCGCGGCAGCCGCAGAACGTGCGCTGGGGTGACGGATGCGGGGCGTGGGCGCTCCCCTGCCTGCGGCACCCCGGGACAAGGCCTGCAAGATGAATGCAGCCTTGTCGCAAATGCCACAATGCGGGGCCGCGACGCGGCATGACACTGGACGCAACCCGCGCGCTTGCGCTATCGTGATCAAAACGGGGCGTACCAGACCCCGGTGATGAGGCAGCCAGTCATGTTCCCCGAGCGGTTTTCAAACCTGCCGCCCTATGCATTCCCGCGTCTGCGGGCGTTGCTGGACCCGCATCCTGCGGGTGGCCTGGTCGTGCACATGACCATCGGAGAGCCGAAACATGCGTTTCCCGCGTGGATTTCCGACATCCTGCAGCGTGAAATTGCGGGTTTTGGAGTCTATCCCCCGAACGAGGGCACGCCGGAATTGCGCGCGGCCTGCGCGGGGTGGATCCAGCGGCGCTATGGCGTGACGCTGGATGCCGAACGCCATGTCATGGTGGCAAATGGCACGCGCGAGGCGCTGTACAACGCCTGCATGGCGCTGGTGCCGGAACAGGTGCGCGGCCACCGTCCGGTCGTGCTGATGCCGAACCCGTTCTATCAGGTCTATATGATCGGGGCGATTTCGGTGGCCGCCACGCCGATGTTTGTGCCCGCCGTGCGCGCGGGCGGTCATCTGCCGGATTATGCCGCCCTGCCGCCCGACGTGCTGAACCGCGTCGCGGCTGTCTATATCTGTTCGCCCGCGAATCCGCAGGGCGCAGTGGCGTCGCGCGCCTATTGGCGCGATCTGATCAGGCTGGCGGAACGGTATGATTTCCGCATTTTCGCCGATGAATGTTACGCCGAAATCTATCGCGGCGACGTGCCGCCCCCCGGCGCGTTGGAGGTGGCAGCCGAGATGGGCGCCGATCCGGAACGTGTTGTCGTGTTCCATTCGCTGTCGAAACGGTCGAACTTGCCGGGCCTGCGTGCCGGGTTCATCGCGGGCGGGCCAAAGTCGATCGCAGCGACCAAGCAACTGCGCGCCTATGCGGGCGCGCCGATCCCCCTGCCGTTGCAGCGAGTGGCCGAGGCATTGTGGGCAGACGAGGCGCATGTGGTGGAAAACCGCCGTCTGTATGGCGAGAAATACGCGGCAGCCGATGCGGTGTTTCGCGGTGTGAACAGTTATCAGGGGCCGGATGCAGGGTTTTTCCTGTGGTTGCCGGTCGAGGATGGCGAGGCGGCGGCGCTGCAGGTCTGGACCCAGACCGGCGTGCGCGTACTGCCGGGCGCCTACCTTAGTCAGCCGGATGCGCGCGGCGACAGCCCCGGCAAGGGATATGTGCGCGTCGCCATGGTGGCGCCAAAGGACGAGATGGAAGCCGGGCTGATCCGCCTGCGCGACTGTCTGTACGGATAAAAGGCAACGAGGACAGGCATGGCATATCAGACCCGGGGGCGCGATCCGCTGTTCGACACCGACATGGCGCAGGCCATCGAAAAGCGCAGCCGCGAATTGATCGGGCTGGCGCTGATCCTTGCGGGCCTGCTGATCGCGGCGATGCTGTACAGCTATTCCCCCGATGATCCGTCGTTTCTGACCAGCACGGATCGCCCGGTGAACAATTGGCTGGGCCGCAGCGGCGCTGCGGTCGCGGCGCTGCTGGTCATCCTGATCGGGGTGGCGGGTTGGGCATTGACGCTGGTTCTGGTGACGTGGGGGTTGCGCTTTGCGCTGCACCGCGGGGCAGCGCGCGCGCTGGAACGGTTGATCCTTGCGCCGATCTGGATCGCACTGGTGGCCATGCATGCCGCCACCATGGTGCCGGGGGCCGGTTGGGCGCAGTCTTTTGGTCTTGGGGGCTATTTCGGCGACATGGCGCTGGGGATGCTGTTGAGCCTGTTGCCGCTGGGCGCCGCGCTGGCGCTGAAACTGCTGTCGCTGGTCAGTGTGGCGGCGGTGCTGGTGTTCGGGGCCTATGTGCTGGGGTTCGACCGGGTGGAACTGGCGCGGCTACGACGGTTTCTGTGGCTGGGGCTGGTGGTCAGTTACGACGCGCTGCGCAGTCTGATGGGCCGTGGCGCGGGTCAGGCGATAGAGGCCGCTGCTGCCTTGCGCGCCCGCCGGGCGGCGCAGATCGCCATGGTGTCACAGGGCCGCGATGCCGTTTTGACGCAAGGCGGGGCCGTGCCGGCGTCCGTGGTCCGGCCATCGCTGCTGGGCCGGGTGCCCGGCATGGTGCGGCGGGTGCAGGACTCGCTGCCAACGCCCGAACTGGTGGAACCCGGATTTGCCGCCGATACGCCCGCGCCGGGGGATGACCGCATCCGGTCACGGATCGCCGATGCGATCCGGGCGCGTGCCACGCCTCCTGCGTTGACGGCACCGCCGGCGATGCCGGTTGCGCCCCCGCGTGTCACGCCCGTGATCGCCGCGATCCACAAGGCCGCCGAGGCGCGGATCAAGGGGCAGCGCCCCCTGCTGCTGGAACCGGCGCGGTCCGAACCCGTCACGCGCGCTGAACCAATGCTGCGCCGTACTGCTGTGGTCGCGCCCTACCCGCAGGACGTCCCCGACCACACCCGTTTCGTCGATGTGCCGGCCATCCGCGCGGCCGATGCGTTCATGCATGACGATGATGATCTTGACGATGATCTGGACGCGTTCGACGAGCCGCCCGCGCCGCTGCGCGCCGCCATCCCCCGCCTGTCCATCCCGACCGCCGAACCACGCCGCGCGGT
>JBBRCF010000144.1:0-8220 GCA_038205135.1 Rhodobacterales bacterium | reverse complement strand
CCGGGCATCCAGCCACGCCCAGTCATTATGCGGAAAGGTCAGGTGGTCTGCCCCGGTGCCCCGGATGCCTTCGTAGATCGAATTATGCGCCAGCGCATCGACCGCCACCAGATCGCCCGGCCCGATCAGCGTGCGGATGATTGCGGTGTTGGTGGCATGCCCGGACACCAGCACCACGGTATCGGCCACCCCCAGAAAGGCCGCGATGTCCTGTTCCAGCGCCCGGTGGTAGGATCGTTCGCCCCCGGCAATCCGCGACGCCCCGGCAGACACGCCCCAGGTTGCCGACGCTGCGGCCACGCCTGCAATCACCCGGTTGTCCTGATTGAGGCCCAGATAATCATAGCCGGCAAAGCTGGTCACCCACCGGCCATCGATCTGCACCTCGGCGCCGCGCACCGCACTGACCTCGCGGAAATAGGGCGACGCGATCCCCAGCGCCTTGCCGGCCGCCCGGGCGATGCGCAATTCGCGGAACCCTTCGTGGTCGGCAAATTCGCTGGCCTTGCGGGGGAGCACCGCCACCGCGCAAGCTAGAACGGGCTGGGTGCGCGCGCCCAGCGTCGGCAGGGTGCGCAGGCGCTGCATCAGGGTGTCAGGATCCTCTTCGGCCATCTGCCTGCTCCATTCATTCAGCCGCAACAGTACGGCGAATCTGTTCACCTAAGGTTTCCGCGTCGCCCGCGCGGTCGAGATGACGCGCCGTAATCGCGTCAATGTCGTCATGATGCGCCGCGCCATCCCGCGCGGCGGCGACCAGTTGTGTTGCGATGTCACCAAGCGATATGCCTTCGCCCATCGCCATGACCGGCAACGCGACGCCAAGGCGTTCTTCCACCGCGATCTTGAAACTCATCCCCATCAGGCTGTCGAAGCCCAGATCGACCAGCGGTCGGCGCGGATCCACATCGGCGACCACCGCCCGCATGATATCTGCCGCCACATCCACCAGAATATCCAGCACCGCCCCATAGGCCGCCGCCGGGTCGGACCCGGCCAGCAGCGCCGCCAGATCGACCGCCGCATGCCGTTTTCCCTGCTGCAGCTTCAGGTCAAGCTCTTCGGTCAAGGGTCCGGCTAGCACCGGGTGATCCGCCAGCAGCAGGTGCCAGTCGATCGGCGCGATCGTGATGGTAGCGCGGCCCGGGTCGCGTTCGACAACCTGTCGCAACGCGTCCAGCGCCGCGCTGGCCGTCAGCAGCTTGCCGAACCGGGCTTCGATCGCGTGGCGCAATGCCGCTTGCCCGGCCAGCGTTCCGACATCGGCAATCGGCCCCCAGGCAATCGCCAGTGCGGGCAATCCTGCACGATGCCGGGCCACCGCCATCGCTTCGAGCCCCAGGTTTGCGGCGGCATAGGCGGTCTGCCCGCGATTGCCGAACCGGCCCGCGACCGACGCATAAAGCCAGAAATGCCAGGGTGACAGCGGTCGCGACAATTCGTCCAGCCGCGCGGCAACCGTCAGCTTGGCCGCCAGCACGCTGGTCCGCTGCGCATCGGTCTGCTGGGCGAACAAGCCGTCCTGCAACACCATCGCCGCGTGGACAACGCCGCCCAGCGGCTGCCCTTTCAGGCTGGCGGACAGGTCGCGAAACAGTTCTTCGGCGGCGTCCGGTCGGGTCAGATCGGCCGCGTTCACCGTCACATTGACGTTCCGGGCCGCGAATTCGGCCAGAACCGCCGGTTCGATTGCGCCGGACCGGTTGACCAGCCACAGGTCCGTGGCCCCGGCCCGCGCCAGCCAGCGCGCGGTTTCCAGACCGAAACCCCGGGTGCCGCCGACAACCAGCCAGGTGCCGCTGATCGGGCGGGCGTGGTCGGTGACCACAGGGACAGCCGGCGGACGGATCAGGATCTTGCCCATGTGGTTCGGACGCTTCATCTGGCGCACCGCCTCGCCGATCTGCGAGGCTTCGAACATCTCGACCGTGGGCAGGTGCAACTGCCGTGTGGCGAAACCCGCCAGAACGCGCTGCAGCGATCGGGTTGCCAGATCGGGCCGATGTTTGATCAACTGGTCGGCATCTATCGCAAAATAGGCGATGTTGTTGCGCAGCGGACGCATGCCCAGCACTGAATTGGCAAAAAAGTCGCGCTTGCCCAGTTCCAGAAACCGCCCGAACGGCGCAAGGCACGCCAGCGCACGTTCCATCGGCAGTCCGGCGACCGAATTCAGGACGACATCGACGCCCCGCCCACCGGTCAGGGCCATGACCTGATCGGCAAAATCTGCGTCCCGGCTGTCGATCACATGCGCGGCCCCCATCGCCTGCAGGAACCGCCGTTTCGCGGCCGTCCCCGCCAGTGCGATCACGTGCGCCCCGGATTGGCGCGCGATCTGCAAAGCCGCCTGCCCAACGCCGCCGGCCGCACCCGTCAACAGCAACCAATCCCCGGACCCCAGCCGGGCCAACCCGTTCAGCGCGTGGTCGGCGGTCAGAAAGGCGACCGGCATCGCCGCCGCCAGTGTCGCGTCCAACCCCGCAGGCAGGGCCATCACCGTTCGGACCGACACGGTCACATGGCTGGCAAATGCATCAGACGCAAAGGCCAGGACCTTGTCGCCGGGCGTGAAATCCACCCCCGCGCCGACGCGCAAGATGCAGCCGGCGCATTCCATGCCGGCATGCGGCCCGGCAAAGCCGCCCTCCATCGCCTCGGGCGGCAACATCCCCTCGATCAACATCACATCTCGAAAATTCAGCCCAGTCGCCGTAACCTCGATTTCGACCTCGCCCGCGCCGGGCGGGCGGCGCGGGGCCAGCGTCCAGGACAGACCGTCAATCCCGGCCCCGCGTGCGCGGGTCAGCACCTGCCGCAACGGACCGTCGCCAACCGGCCGCGCAGACCCCAGATCGACCGGACGCACCCGCGGCGCAAAGACGCGCCCGGCCTCGCCACAGATCAGGTCGGTTTCAACCCCGGCGCGGACCAGACGGCGCAAGGCCGTGTCGCAGGCCGCGCCATCCCCCGCCTGCGCGGCGGGCAAATACGCGACGCTGCGCAGATCATCCCCGGTTTCGTTGCGCAAACCGCGCAGCCAGCCGCGCAGACTGCCGCCGTGATCAGGGTTCGTGGTGCCGATCCATCGCGGCGCTGTCACAGGGGCCAGATCGCGCAGCGTCCGGGCATCCGACAGCGCCTGATCAGCCGCCCCCGTCGCCACCGGCGGCAACAGCGTGATCCCGTCCACCGGATCGCCCGCAGTCGTTCCCGACACCTGACCATGCAGCATCAGAACACCGGCCGCACCGCGCCACGCATGTGCCGTCAAGGCGATGCCCCGCCGATCAAAGGCATCGGTCAAGCGGTTGATCTTGCGAGGATGATCCTGCAGACTGGTCATTACGGCAAACAGGTCGGGGGTTTCTTCGACCAAAAGCATCCCGGCATCGTCCATGGCCACATCCGCCAGCCGGACAACATCGGACACCGGAAATTCCCGCGCGAGGTTCAGACCCAGAACCAGATCGAACCGACCCACTGTGCCCACTTGATCGGGTTCGATGACCAATATTCCGTTCACGCCGACCAGCAACAGGCGTTGCCGCTCTGCGGCCTCTGACCCTGCGGTCAGGATCACGACCCGCCCCGCCCGGGCAGCGAGGACGTCGATCAGCGCGCGGTCCACTTTTCCTGCCACCAGAACGGCAGTTTCCCGGTTCAGGGTCAAACCTGCGACCACGGCATAAAGCGTCTGACCCGCCGCTGGCACCGGGTCCCGCGCGACAGGGTCAGGGGCGGTGGTGACGGGGGCGGCCACGGTGTCCAGCACGATGCGCATTTCGCCGGATGCATCCGGACAACTGCGCGCGAACATCGAAACCAGCTGATCGGTTTCCGGCCACGGGCAGGCACCCGTCAACTGCACCTGCCCGGTGGCGGAAAGTTCCGCAAGGCCCATCTCGACCAGTGCCATCGCGGCCGAAGACGCGCGCAGATCGCCGGCCGGATCAGGGGTCGTCGCCAGCAGATCCCACGCCAGCCGTCCGGCCAACGCGTCGCGAATGACCCGCAATTCCGCGACCGGACTGGCCAAATCGGGCGCACCATCCGCCAGCGCCGGGATGAGACCGCAATCCTTGGCCGCAGCCCCATCGACCGGGACCGGACATTCGTCCCAGAACAGCCGCGCCCGGTCGGCCGGCCGCGCAAATGGCCGCAGACGCAGCCCTTCGAAACCAAGAACGGCCCGGCCATCGGCGGCAAGGTAATGCACATCGACGGCAACACCATCCGGCGTGGCCGCCGTCAGGACCAGACGCGCGCCGGTGATCGCAGCGGGCCCATAGAACCGCACCCGGTCGATCCGCGTCGGCACCAGCGCTGCGGCAAAACCGTCTGTCGCACCCGCCCCATTCAGCAGCCCGACAATGCCATGCATGGCTGTGTCCGCAAGCGCCGGGTCGATCAGGAATGGCCCCGCCAGTTCCGCCGGGGCCAAGGCCACCGCTGCACTGTGGCCGTCGGTGTCCAGCCGCAGCAGGCGCATAAATGCCGGACCATAGTCCAGACCGACTGCCGCAAGGCGCTGGTACAAAACGGATATTTCCGGGGTTGCTGCGACAGGACCCGGGGCGATGGCAGGCAGGCTGGGGATTTCGGCCGGCCCGGGCGCCAGTCTGGCCACGGCGACCGTGACCCAGGCCGCCAGTTCGCGGGCTTCCAGCGTCAGACGCCGGCTGGCGGCATCATGGGTCAGCCGGGTTGCAATCGCGCTGCCCGGGTCCAACCGGACCGGGCGCAGAATATCGACGTCGGTGATTTCGACCGAGGGTCCCGCCAGCAGTTCGCGCCCGGCGGCCAGCATCATTTCCAGGATCGCCGTCGCCGGCAGGATCGCCTGCCCATGCAGCCGGTGATCGGCCAGCCACGGCAGCCGGCCTAGCGACAGGGACCCGGTCCAGGACGCCCCGTCCTCTGCGCTGCGGCTGCCCAGCAGCGGATGCCAGGCCTTGCGCCCGTACACATCGGTACCGTTCAGCACGATTTCATACCGCTGTCGACTGAACGGATAGGGTGGCGTTCCGGAAAACGCACCGGCGGGTGTCGGACCGGGCGCCCCCAGCAGCGGCGCCTCGTCCATCTGCGTGTTGGCGGCCAGCGCGTCCGCCGCAATGCGACGCGCATCCCGACGCGTGCCGCGACCATCTTCCAGACTGGACAGCAGCGCCACGGTCTGGGCGGCGCCCGTGCGACCGACCAGCGTTTCCCGCATGTTGCCGACCAGCACCGGGCGGGGCCCGATTTCGACGCAGACGCCGACACCTTCGTCGATCAAAGCGTCGAAAGCCCGACGGAAATGCACGGTATCGCGGGCATTGTGCCACCAGAATTCGGCATTCAGGCTGTCGCCATCAACCGGCGCGGCCCGGGCCGACGACAGGAACGGGATCGGCGAGGCGCACCCGCCGACATCCGCCAGATCGGCCAACAGGCTGTCCCGCAACGGATCAAGCGCCGAGGAATGGTAAGGATAATTTATCTTCAGCAGTTTGCCCGCGATGCGCCGCGCGCGCGCGGCACGCAACAGCAATTCAAGATCGGGCCGCGGTCCGGCCAGCGTGACACTGTCGCGCGCATTGTCAGCGGCAATCTCGATACCCCGTCCGCCAAGGTCCGCAATCAGGGCCGCGGCCTCATCAGCCCCGGTGGCCAGTACGGCCATCGCGCCCGTGTCGTACAGGACATCCAGCCGTTCCGCGCGGCAACGAATGACCTTTGCGGCCGTCGCAAGGTCGATCTTGCCGGCGGCCCATGCTGCGGCAACCTCGCCCAGAGAATGACCAAGCGTCGCATCCGGGCGCAGACCCCAGGCCGCCAGAGCTTCGGTAAGCGCAACCTGCAGGGCAAATATCAAGGGTTGCGAAACGGGCGACCGGACCAGACGTTTTGCCAGATCAGGCGCATGCAATAGCGCGACCAGATCGGCACCACCCCCCGCCTGAAACAGGTCGGAAACGTTGTGGAACATGTCCCGAAACGTCGCATCATGATGATACAGATGGGTCCCCATGCCCGCCCATTGGGCGCCGTTGCCCGCATAGACAAAGCCGACCCTTTGCGGCGCGCGAGCCGCCGCGACCGCGTCAGTAGCACGTTCGACCAGCGATCCAAGCTGTCTGGCCAGATCTTCGGCACCATCCGCCACGATCACGGCCCGATGTCGATGCCGCGTCAGACGGTGATTGGACATGGCCGCCGATGCAGCAATATTTGTTTCTGTACATAGGCTTGTCAGTCGAACTTGCCATGCTTTGGCAAGGGCCGAAACCGCATCGGGACTGGTGCCGGACAGCAGCAGCGCCGTCGGCAGTCGCGGTGTCGTTGCAGCGCGGCGCGACGTAGCGGCTGCGCCGGACCGCACGATCACATGGGCATTCGCCCCGCCGAACCCAAAGGAATTGACTGCCATCAACCAGGGGTGCGCGCGATGCGGCAACGGCCGGGCGAACCGCACCAGATCCAGGTTGAGAGCGGCAAAATCGATCGCGGGATTCAACATTTCCGCATGCAGCGACGCGGGGATGACGCGTTCCTCGAGCGCCAACTGGACCTTCAGCAACCCCACCAACCCGGACGCCGGTTCCAGATGGCCGAAGTTGGTCTTGACCGATCCGATCGGCAGCGCAGTCGCCCGAGGCTGTCCATAGACATTGCCAAGCGCCCGCGCCTCGATGGGGTCACCGACCGGGGTTCCGGTGCCGTGCGCCTCGACATAGGCCAGATCGTTGGGATCGTGCACCAATGAATTCAATGCCTTCTCCAGCAGTTCGGCTTGTCTTTCGCCGGACGGCAGCGCCATGCCGCTGGTCCGCCCGTCCGTATTGGTGACGGTTCCGACGATGACCGACCTGACGCGATCGCCATTGCGTTCGGCCAGACTGGAGCGCCGCAGCACAAAGACCACCACGCCTTCGGACCGGACATAGCCATCGGCGCCCGCCGCAAAAGCGCGGCACAGCCCGCTGGGCGACAGCATCGCGGCCTTGGAAAATCCCACAAAAGGTACAGGCGACAACAGCAGGTTGACCCCGCCGACGATGGCGGTGTCGATCTCGCCGAGCGTGATCGATTTGCAGGCCTGATCAAGCGCATAAAGCCCGGACGAACAGGCCGTATCGACGGTAAAGCTCGGCCCCCGCAGATCCCAGGTATACGAGATCCGATTGGCCAGGATCGACAGCGTGTTGCCATGCATGAAATGCGCTTCGACAACTGACGGGTCCGCCAGTCCCGCAGTCGAATGGTCCGCCGCCGACGCGCCGATGAACACACCGGTGCGGTGCTTTTCCAACGTAGTGGGGTCGATCCCGGCATGATCAAAGGCCCGGGCGACGGTTTCCAGCAACAGTCGTTGCTGCGGGTCCATCTGCAAAGCCTCGCGCGGGCTGATGCCGAAATGCGCGGCATCGAACATGAATGGATCAGCCAGCAGGCCGGCGCGGGTGACATAGGTTTTTCCCGGCATGGCCGGGTCAGTGTCATGAAACCGGATACGGCCCCAACGGGTCGCTGGAATATCCGT
The DNA here is from genome assembly GCA_038205135.1 of Rhodobacterales bacterium. Lineage (GTDB taxonomy): Bacteria > Pseudomonadota > Alphaproteobacteria > Rhodobacterales > Rhodobacteraceae > UBA9554. The sequence continues at coordinate 692 of JBBRCF010000144.1, read as the reverse complement.
CACGCAGCATTGCTTGCGCAGCAGAACGTCCCACATGTCTGCAATCGATGCCGCACCGGGAAGCTGCGCGGCATACCCAATGATTCCAATATCGTTTTGCCCGGAATGCTGCGTCATACTGCAGGCCTCCGGACAAATAGAAACAAGATCTCATCGAGCAATCGAATGACTTTCGCGATGTAATGCGCTGGATACATGTAATTCTTAATCCAAATTGAGCCCGTTCGGCGACGCTCAACCATAATGGGTTCAAGCATCGCAGAAAGCAAGCTATGGTTGCAATTTGACGACCGTCGATCAGCAGAAGGTGACCAGTGTTGCGAGATCGGTTCGCAGCGGGCGGATGAAGGTGCTGTTCGGGATGGCACTGCGACAGACCACCGGTTCGTCGAAAACCTGCTCCAGCTCATCGTCCTCGACTGGACCGTGCCTGACTTGAGCACAATGTCGCGTCGGCAGAATACCCGGAAGGTCAACATTCCCTATCGCGGATCAGCGGGCCCGCTGCACTCGCTGATCGGCAGCACCGGGATCAAAGGCGAAGGTGAATGGAGCGCCCGTAAGCGTGACGGGACGAAGCACCGGGTCTGGCGCAATTTCCACATCGGGATTGACGAGCAAACGCGGGAAATCCGGGTGGCCGAGTTCACCACCAGCAACGTGGGCGACGCGCCCATGCTGCCCGGGTTGCT
>JBBRCF010000143.1:0-8230 GCA_038205135.1 Rhodobacterales bacterium | reverse complement strand
ATGGCCTTCCAGCACTGCCTGTGGATCGAGTTTTGGCAGCAGTTCGCGGGCCATTTCCAGATCCTCGCGCAGCTTGACCAGCAATTCGGCGGGCACGTGGTCGGCCAGACGCGGATCGTTCAACCCGTTGATCTGGATGGTTGCAGCGACGCGGTTGCGGTCGGCACGGTCCATCAGTTCCAACCGGTCATTGATCACGTCATAGGCGCCTATGAAATCGCGACCCACGCCGATGGGCCAGCTGGCGGGGGTCACGTCGATGGCGAGATTTTCCTGAATTTCATCGATGATTTCAAACACATCGCGGGATTCGCGGTCCATCTTGTTGCAAAAAGTCAGGATCGGCAGGTCGCGCAGCCGGCAGACCTCGAACAGTTTGCGGGTCTGGCTTTCAACGCCCTTGGCGCCGTCGATCACCATCACGGCGCAGTCCACAGCGGTCAGCGTCCGATAGGTATCTTCGGAAAAATCCGAGTGGCCGGGCGTGTCGACCAGATTGAACCGGAACCGCCCGAAATCGAACGACATGGCGGACGCGGACACGGAAATCCCGCGATCCTTTTCCATTTGCATGAAATCGGACCGGGTACGGCGCGCCTCGCCCTTGGCGCGGACCTGACCGGCCATCTGGATCGCGCCGCCGAACAGCAGGAATTTTTCGGTCAACGTCGTCTTGCCCGCATCGGGGTGCGAGATGATCGCAAATGTGCGACGGCGGGCGATTTCGGGCGGCAGGGCGGGGCGATTGTCAAGCATGGGGGGCGTATAGGCCGCGCGCCCGGTCAAGGCAACTCTACCGCGTCGACGACTGCCGCAGCCGGTCCACCGCATCGGGGCTTTGCAACAGGGTCTCCTGAACCTCGAAATTCAGATGCGGGCGGTCGACGTGGCCGGGCAGGGTCTGCGCCAGTTTCGCGGCCAGTTCGGCGGGCAGGGCGGCGCGGGTGAGGGTATCGACCAGCATGGTTTCGGCCGCGATGCCTTCGGCGTAGACGATGTGATGGCTGTCGAACAGCAGTTGGAAATAGTCGATGTAACCGCCTTCGCGCCGGATCACCGATGTGCCGTTGACCAGATGGCGCGCCCGGACAAGGATTTCGGCGCGGCCCGCGCCGAGGGCGTCAGAGCGTTGATAGATGAACAGCCGGTGTTCCGGGCTGACAAGCAGGTCGGCGGCATTGTGCAGCGTGCCGCGGGTGATCAGGATCGGGGCCATTTCGCCGACCGCGCGCACCGTGGTGCGACCGATCCAGCGCAGGGGTTGCGGGCCGTCGTCGCGGGTCAGCACGCGGTCGCCGGCGCACAATGCGTCTACCGCGCGCTGTTCGCCGGATGCCATCGTGATCAACGTGCCGCCGGTGAACGACACACAGGCGATCTGCGCCAGTTTCGCGCGTGCGGTGTCACGGTCGAGGCCCACCAGCGTGTAGGGCACCCGCGGCACCAGCGTTGACAGCGGCAGGCCGTAAATCTCGGCCACATCGCCGGCATCATCGACCTCGACCAGAACGATCAGTTCGGACGTCTGGCCATCGGGCGACATCAGGGTCAGGCAACTGTCCAGATGGATCAACGCGCCGGGCAGGCCGGTCTGGGTCTGCGGCGCGATGCGGAACGTCGCCCCGGCATCGGCCCGCAAGGCCAGACGGCGCAGCGTGGCGTGGGTGGCCAGTTCGTAGGTGTCTTCGGGCACCAGTTCGCTGGCAAACGACAGGGCGTCACCCAGATTGGCACCCAGTGTCACGGCCAGATCAGCGCCGCGCAGGACCTGCAGCGTGACAGCGGAAAAACTGGCAATGTCTGTCATGGGGCGCGTCCTTGGCCGGGCAGGCGTACAAGCAATGGTAAGGGGCTACGCTATGATTGTGGCGCGGAGGGGTCAACGTCTGGGTGATTTGCTGGCCATCGGGTGTGACGCCGTGTTACCTCGCCCGGATCAACAGGAGGGATGGCGATGGATCTGGGGATCAGGGGTAAACGGGCATTGGTGACGGCGGCGTCCAAAGGGCTGGGACGCGGCTGTGCGGCGGCGCTGGCCGAGGCGGGGGTCGATCTGGTGATCAACGCGCGCGGCGCGGCGGCGCTGGACGACACCGCGCATATGTTGCGCACGCGATATCAGGTGCAGGTCACTGCGGTGGCGGGCGATATCACCACCGCCGAAGGCCGCGCAGCCGTGCTGGCGGCGGCCGGCGACGTCGATATTCTGGTCACGAACGCCGGTGGTCCGCCGCCCGGGTTGTGGTCGGATTGGTCACGGGACGATTTCATCCGCGCCATTGACGCCAACATGCTGACCCCCATCGCCCTGATGCAGGCCTGTCTGCCGGGCATGATGGCGCGCGGCTGGGGCCGGATCGTCAACATCACCTCGCAGTCGGTCAAGGCGCCGATTCCGCAACTGGGGCTGTCGAACGCGGCGCGCGCCGGGCTGACCGGGTTCGTCGCCGGCACCGCGCGGCAGGTGGCCCCGTCCGGCGTCACGATCAACAATCTGCTGCCGGGCATCCATGCCACCGACCGCGCGATTGCGCTGGATGGCGGCGTGGTCGCTGCCGAAGGCATCACCATGGACGAGGCGGTCAACCGCCGCGCCGCCACGATCCCGGCCCGCCGGTATGGCACGGCCGAGGAATTCGGTGCGGCTTGCGCGTTCCTGTGTTCGCGGCAAGCGGGGTTCATCGTCGGGCAGAACATCCTGCTGGATGGCGGAGCCACAAACCTGTCGATGTGATGGCGCGACAGGGCGGGGTTGCGCGCAAGCGGTGCGGTTGGTAATCCGAGTCAATTCGTCGGAAAGTCCCGCGCCATGACCATGTCCCCGCCCCGCCTCGAAGTGCAGCACCTGATCCGCCGGTTTGGTGGACGGGCGGTGGTCGATGATGTGTCGCTGCAGGTGCAGGCGGGGCAGGTGACCTGTCTGCTGGGGCCGTCCGGTTGCGGCAAATCCACCACGCTGCGGATGATCGCGGGCGTCGAGATGCAGGACAGCGGGCGGATATTCGTGGACGGGCAACTGGTCTGCGACACGGTGTTCCGCGTGCCGCCCGAACGCCGCCACATCGGGCTGATGTTTCAGGATTTCGCGCTGTTCCCGCATCTGAGCGTCGGTGAAAACGTGGCGTTCGGCCTGTCCGGTCCGCGCAGCGACAAGGCGCAACGGGTGAATTACCTGCTGGGCCGGGTCGGTCTGGCGCGGTTCATCGATCTGTATCCGCATCAGCTGTCGGGTGGCGAACAGCAGCGCGTGGCGCTGGCCCGCGCGCTGGCCCCCCGCCCGCGCATCATGTTGATGGACGAACCGTTTTCCGGCCTCGATAACCGGTTGCGCGACGGCATCCGTGACGAAACGCTGGAGGTGCTGAAGGCCGAGGATACCGCCGTCGTGCTGGTCACGCATGAACCCGAAGAGGCGATGCGGATGGCCGATGAAATCGCGCTGATGCGCGGCGGGCGGATCGTGCAGCGGGGCGCGCCCTACAACGTCTACAACGCGCCCGTGGACCGCGAAACGCTAGCATTCTTTTCCGACATCAACGTGATCACCGGGCGGGTCCGCGGTGCATTGGTCGATACGCCGTTCGGGCGGTTTCTGGCCCCCGGCATGCCGGATGGCGCGCAGGTAGAGATCGTCATCCGCCCGCAGCACCTGAAGATCGATTTTGACCGCGACGGGCGCGGGCCGTTGCCAACCCCGCAGGACGGCGTGCCGGCCCGCGGCGTTGTGGTGCGCGCGCGGTTCATGGGGGCGGAAAGTCTGATCGAATTGCGGATGGACCATGACGGGTCGATCCTGAAGGCGACGGTGCCCAACGTGTTCTTGCCCAAACCGGGACGCGCGCTGTGGCTTATGATCCGGCGGGATCGCTGTTTCGTGTTTCCGGCAAAGATGGCGCAATAGCCGGCGCGGTCGTTGTTTCCGACGCTTGCCGCGTACGGAAATCGGCCAGCTCATGGCCCGGCTCGCGCGGAAACGCTTCGCCGGTGTCCTGCACCGCCACGACCCGGTCCAGCCGGAAACTGCGGAAATCGCCGCGTGCCTCGCAGAACGCGGTCAGGGTCCAGATGCGGCCCGTCATGTCCAGCGCCAGCGGGCGGATGTCGCGGTGGCTTTCCAGCCCTGACAGGTCGATATAGCTGATCGCCAGCCGTTCGCGCGCCGCGATGGCGCGGCGCAGCAGCGGCAGATGCGACGTGACCCGCGCCCCCGCATTGCCGTCGAACACAAAGATGTCCTGCGGCCCCGCTTCGGCGGGCGGGGGCAGCACGGTTGCGATCTTGCCCGCCAGACTGCGCGCCGATCGCGCCAGCGACGCATCCGCATCCTGCGCCACCAGCGTCAGGCCGTGATGCAGGGCAGCGATTTCGCCCGGTGTCAGGATCAGCGGCGGCAACGTGATCGGCCCGCGCAGGATATAGCCCACGCCGCGTTCGCCCTCGATCGGCAGCCCGGTGGCGGCGAGCAGCGCCATGTCGCGCCAGACCGTGCGGGTCGACACGCCCAGCCGGTCGCCCAGATCGGCGGCGCGGTGCAATCGGCCATCGCGCAGGATCTGCATCAGGGCATAAAGGCGGTCATCGCGGGCCATGCCACAGCATAGCACATAGCAGGGCAACTGACAAATAACTGGCAGCAACATCCTGCGTTTGTGCCGCAACCGCTTGCGGCTCCGGACGACATGCGCGATGTCGGACCATCAATGTTGCGGCGCGGAGCCGCTTACCGGAGGAAATCACGATGCAGATGGGTCCCTGGCAGATTGCGCTGATCGCCATCGTTGTTCTTGTCCTGTTCGGGCGGGGCAAGATTGCCTCGATGATGGGCGAGTTCGGCAAAGGCATCACCGCCTTCAAGAAAGGCGTGAGCGACAGCAAGACCGAAATCGACAATGCCGCCGCCACGCCGGTCGTCAAAGACGAAACGACGGACAAGGACAAGGTCTGACCCTGTCCGACCGGCCCTGCGGGGCGGGTGCGGCGGCAGCCAGTTAGGAAAACGCATGTTCGATATCGGCTGGACGGAACTCGTTTTGATCGGGGTCGTCGCGTTGATCGTGATCGGCCCCAAAGACCTGCCCGTGATGTTCCAGACGCTGGGGCGGTTCACGGGTCGGCTGCGCGGCATGGCGCGCGAATTTCAGACCGCAATGGATCAGGCCGCCAAGGAAAGCGGCGTCAAGGATGCGGCAAAGGATCTGAAATCGCTGGCCTCGCCGAAGACGCTCGGAATTGACAGCATGCGCGACGCTGCCGACCGGTTCGAAAAATGGGACCCGATGAAGCCAAAGCTGCCGACGCTGCCCCAGCCCGGCACCGCCGCTGCGCCAGCGCCCACCAAAACGCCGACGGCTGTCGCAACGCCAGCGCCTGCGGCAAAGCCGGAGGGTCCGGCCACTGCCGCCCTGCGCGAAACCGTCGCGGCCCGGCGCGAGGCGGCGGCACGCCCGCCGGCGACCGAGGCCGCACCGGATACCGGAACCGATTTTGCCCAGAAGGCGCCGCAAGAATGACGTCCAAGTCGCTTGATGATACGTCGGCACCGCTGATCGAACATCTGAAGGAATTGCGCACCCGTATTCTGTATTCGCTGGGAATTTTCGTCGCCTGTTTCATCATCGGCTATCTGGTCTGGCAGCCGATTTTTCGGTTTCTGTCGCGCCCGATGTGCGATGTGATGACCGCACGCGGCGAAACCTGCCAGCTGGTGCTGATCAAGATGCAGGAAGGTTTCTTTGTCGCGATCAAGATCGCCATGTGGGGCGGGTTCGCGATGGCGTTTCCGATCATCGCCTATCAGATGTGGCGGTTTGTGGCGCCGGGGCTGTATCGCAACGAAAAGGCGGCGTTTCTGCCGTTTCTGGTCGCGTCGCCGGTGATGTTCCTGATCGGCGGCGGCTTTGCCTACCTGATCATGCTGCCGTTTGCGTTCAAATTCTTTCTCGGGTTTCAGGACAGCTTTGCGCAGGATATGGCGGCTGGCGGATTGGCGTCGCCGACAACCGGCGTGATATTCCAGGGCTCGATGGAGGCGTATCTGTCGCTGACCATGACCTTTGTGATGGCATTTGGCCTGTGTTTCCAATTGCCTGTTCTGCTGACATTGATGGGCAAGGCCGGGCTCGTTTCGTCGGATGGCCTGCGGGCCACCCGGAAATACGCGGTGGTGGGCATTCTTGCTATATCTGCCGTCGTGACACCGCCGGATGTCATCAGCCAGGTCATTCTGTTTGTGACGGTCTATCCGCTGTATGAAGTGTCGATCTTTCTGATCTCCCGGTTCGAAAAATCGCGCGCGGCAGCGGACGACGTAGCGGACGACGCAGCTGATGACCTGTCCGAACCCGAGGCCGACGAGGATTTCGACGACCCGTTGCTGCGCGAATTCGACGCTGATCTGGCGGCCGAGGCGGCGAAGGACGGCAAGGCGTGACCGACGCCCTGCACCGGATCGCCGCCGCACTGGAACGGATGGCACCTGCGCCGGGGGCCGCACCGGATTTCGGGGCCGCCGACGCCTTTGTCTGGCATGTAGTGCCGGACCGGCTGGAACCCGTGGCGCAGGTGGCGTCCGTCGATCTGGCGCTGCTGGTGGGGATCGACCGAGCCCGCGACACGCTCTTGGCCAATACCCGGCAATTCGCGCGCGGGCTGCCCGCCAACAATGCGTTGCTGTGGGGCGCGCGTGGCATGGGAAAATCCAGCCTCGTCAAGGCCGTGCATGGCCAGATCCGGGCCGAGGGGCTGCCCCTCAAGATCGTTGAACTGCAACGCGAAGACCTGCCTTCGGTAGGTCGGCTGTTGCAGATGCTGCGCGCCGCGCCGGACCACCGGTTCGTGCTGTTCTGCGACGACCTGTCGTTTTCGCACGACGATCAGCAGTACAAATCGCTGAAGGCGGTGCTGGATGGCGGGATCGAAGGGCGACCCGACAACGTCATTTTGTACGCAACATCGAACCGCCGCCATCTGATGCCGCGCGACATGATCGAAAACGAACGGGGCAGCGCGATCAATCCCGGTGAGGCGGTCGAAGAAAAAGTGTCGCTGTCGGACCGGTTCGGGTTGTGGCTGGGGTTTCATGCCTGCGATCAGGACGCGTTCCTGACGATGATCGCAGGCTATTGCGCGGCGCACGGGCTGGCGGTCGATGCGGGTGTGCTGCGTGCCGAAGCGATCGAATGGCAGGCCACGCGCGGATCACGATCCGGCCGCGTCGCGTGGCAATTCTTTGTCGATCTGGCGGGGCGGCACGGCGTCCACGTCTGACCTGTCAGTTCAGATAGGGCGTCGGATCCACGCTGTCGAAGCCCTTGCGCACCTCGAAATGCAGGTAATTCGATGCGCCGCCGCGCAGTTTTGCGATGGGCTGACCGCGTTTGACGGTGTCACCCTTCCTGACCGTGATGCCTTCGACATTGGCATAGACGGTCAGCAGGTTGTCGGCGTGTTTCACCACGATGATCGGCACCTGATCGGCATCGGCGGTGATTGCGGCCACCACGCCGGCGTCGGCTGCAATCACCGGGCTGCCGGCCGGGGCCTGAATGTCGATCCCGTCATTCGAGCCCTTCTTGTAGTCGCGGATCACCTTGCCCTGCGCGGGGATGACCATCCGTGACGTGGATTTCGCGGTTTGGGTCCTGCCCAGATCCGGTGCGGCGCTCGCGACAGCGGTGGCGGCGGGCACGGTCCGTTCTGCCGGCAACGGTTTCGATGCCGAAGGCGGCAGCGGCGTGGGTGAACCCTGGCCGGGTGGCACCACGGGTACGGCGGCGGTCTGTCGCGGCGCGGCCTGATCGGCGACTGGGATAATCAGGAACTGTCCGTCGCGGATCGTGTAATCCGGGCCCAATCCGTTCCATTCCGCAAGGCTGCGGACCGACACATTGTACAATCGCGCGACGGTATAGGCGCTTTCGCCGCGCACCACCTTGTGGCGCAGAGGTTCCGGGCCTGGCGGCGGTGCGGCAACGGAGGCAGGGGGCAAGGCCGCAGTCTGCACCTGCGGGGCGGCGCGGTCGATGGCCCCACCCGCGATCGAGGCGATATCGACCGGGCCACCTGTGCCCGCGCCAATGGCCGGTTCGGCGACACGACGCGGCAGGGCCAGCACCTCGCCATCGCGCAGCGTATCGCCGGTCTGCAATCCGTTGAATTGTGCCAGTTCGTCCGCGCTCATGCCGATCCGGGCGCCGACGCTTTGCACCGTGTCACCGCGACGGGCCACGGC
>JBBRCF010000142.1:0-8317 GCA_038205135.1 Rhodobacterales bacterium | reverse complement strand
ATGCACGTTCAGCCCGGCCAGCAGATGCGGGTCGTCCGCACAGGCGCGCTGCCAGCCCTTGTCGGCCAGCGCCAGCAGGAACGGCAATGTGGCATTGCCCAACGCCAGCGTGGACGTGCGCGCCACGGCGCCGGGCATGTTCGCCACGCAATAATGCACGATGCCGTCGACGACATAGATCGGGTCCTGATGCGTGGTCGCGCGCGACGTCTCGAAACAGCCGCCCTGATCGATGGCCACATCCACCAGCACCGCGCCGTGTGTCATCAGGCCCAGCTGCGCGCGGCTGACCAGTTTCGGTGCCGTAGCCCCGGGGACCAGCACCGCACCCACCACCAGATCGGCGTGGCGCAACAGTTCTTCCAGCAGGCCGGCGCTGGAAAAACCCGTCTTGAAATCGCGCCCGAATGCATCGTCCAGATAACGCAGGCGTGGCAGGGACCGGTCCAGGATCGTCACATCCGCGCCCATCCCGGCTGCCACGCGCGCGGCATGGGTGCCAACCACACCACCGCCGATCACCAGCACCTTCGCGGGCAGCACGCCGGGCACGCCGCCCAGCAGCACACCGCGCCCGCCGTTAGCCTTTTGCAGCGCCCAGGCACCGACCTGCGGTGCAAGCCGCCCGGCCACCTCGGACATCGGCGCCAGCAACGGCAGCCCGCCGGTGCGGTCGGTGACGGTTTCATAGGCGATGCAGGTGGCCCCGGACGCGATCAGATCGCGGGTCTGGTCCGGATCGGGTGCCAGATGCAGATAGGTGAACAGGATCTGTCCCTTGCGCAGCATCGCGCGTTCGACCGCCTGCGGTTCCTTGACCTTGACGATCATGTCGGCGGCGGCAAACACATCGGCGGCCGTGGCCAGAACCGAGGCACCGACGGCCATGTAATCGGCATCCTCGAACCCCGCGCCAAGCCCGGCACCGGTTTCCACCAGCACCGTGTGACCATGTGCGACCGCCTCGCGTACGGCGTCGGGCGTCATGCCGACACGGAACTCCTGCGGCTTGATCTCTTTCGGGCAACCGATCTTCATGGGGCAACTCCTTGCGTATCCTGCGCACATCATGACATCGGTCCCGCGAAATCGGCTTGAATTCCGTGGCGCGTTCAGGCCAGTTTGACGAAGAATCGTGCAAGGATCAGGCGCTATGGCGAAGATTTCTGCGAAAGAGGCGCTTGATGCGACAGACCTGCGGATCCTGACCCAATTGCAGCGCGACGGCCGGATGTCGAATGCGGATCTGTCTGACGCGGTGAACCTGTCGCCCTCGGCCTGCCACCGCCGGGTGCAGCGACTGGAAGACACGGGCATCATCCGCGATTATGTCGCGCTGCTGGACCCGCGCAAGATCGGCGTGCCCACTACCGTTTTTGTGGAAATCACCCTGTCCGGACAGGCCGACGAGGTGCTTGACGCGTTCGAGCGGGCCGTTGCCCGCATCCCCGACGTGCTGGAATGCCATCTGATGGCGGGCAGCGCGGATTACATGCTGAAGGTGGTGGCCGAAGACACCGAGGATTTCGCCCGCATCCACCGCCAACATCTGGCCCGCCTGCCGGGTGTGGCGCAGATGCAATCGTCCTTTGCGCTGCGGACCGTGTTCAAGACGACCGCGTTGCCGCTTTGAACCGTTCCGCATTCTTCGGTTCTTAAATACCCGCCTTCGTCGCCATTCAGCACGGCATAAGATCAGGCCCGCATCGTGACGATGGGGCAGGTGTCCGCTGGTTCTGCGTGTGACACTTGGCTTGCGTCGGCGGATCGCCCGGTTACTCTGCCACCCAAGGGAGAGTGCGATGGCCAGACCAGATAGTGCTGAAAATGCTGACGCGACATGGGATTACATCGTAATCGGCGCGGGGTCTGCGGGGGCGGTGCTGGCGGCGCGGCTGTCGGCTGCGCATCGTCGCGTCCTGTTGCTGGAAGGTGGCGGGCGCGGGCTGAACCCTTGGGTGCATATCCCGGTCGGCTATCTGTATTGCATCGGCAACCCGCGCACCGACTGGATGTTCCGCACCGCGCCGGAACCCGGATTGAACGGCCGGTCACTGCTGTACCCGCGTGGCAAGGGTCTGGGCGGCTGTTCCGCGATCAACGGCATGATCTACATGCGCGGGCAGGCGGCGGATTATGACGGCTGGCGGCAGATGGGGCTGACCGGCTGGGGCTGGGACGATGTGCTGCCGTGGTTCAAACGGTCCGAGGATTACGTCGATGGCCCTTCCGACCATCACGGCGTGGGCGGGGAATGGCGGGTCGACAACCAGCGCCTGCATTGGGATGTGCTGGATGACTGGCGCGCGGCGGCTGTGGCGGCGGGCATCCCGAAAACCCCGGATTTCAACCGGGGCGACAATGCTGGCGTCGGCTATTTCAAGGTGAACCAGCGGCACGGCTGGCGGCTGACGACGGCGCGGGCGTTCCTGCCACAGGCGGGGCAATCCCTGCAGGTGGAAACCGGGGCGCGGGTCACACGCATCGTGGTCAAAGGCGGCCGCGCGGTCGGGGTGGATTACCTGCAGGACGGTGTGGCCCGTCATGCGCGCGCGCGCGGCGAAGTGATCCTTGCCGCCGGCGCCATCGCCAGTCCGCAGGTGCTGCAACTGTCGGGGATCGGGCCCGGGGCGTTGTTGCAATCGCTGGGCCTGCCGGTCATGGTGGACGCGCCCGAGGTCGGCGCGAACCTGCAGGACCATCTGCAACTGCGCTGCGCATGGCGGCTGACCGGGGCAAAAACGTTGAACACGCTGGCGAATTCGATCTGGGGACAGGCGCGCATCGCCGCCGAATACGCGCTGTTCCGCACCGGCCCGATGGCGATGGCGCCGTCGCAACTGGGCGCGTTTACCCGGTCCCGCCCCGATGTCGCGACGCCCGATCTGCAATACCATGTCCAGCCCCTGACGCTGGAGGCGTTTGGCCAGCCGCTGCATGATTTTCCCGGGCTGACCGCCTCGGTCTGCAATCTGCGCCCCGAAAGCCGCGGCACGGTGCGCCTTGCCAGTCCGGACCCCACCGCCGCCCCGGTCATCGCGCCGAATTATCTGGAGACAGAAGGCGACCGCGCCACGGCGATTGCCGCGATCCGGCAGGCCCGCGCGATCATGGCGCAACACCCGATGGCGAAATATGCGCCATCCGAGATGAAACCCGGTTCCGATGCGCAGAGCGATGCCGATTTGCGGCGCGCGGCGGGCGACATCGGCACCACCATATTTCACCCCGCCGGCACGGTGCGGATGGGGGCCGATGACGCGGCCCCGCTGGACGGGCGGCTGCGGCTGCGGGGTATCGCGGGGTTGCGCGTGGTCGATGCGTCGGTCATGCCGCGCATCACGTCCGGCAACACCAATTCGCCCACCATCATGATCGCCGAAAAGGCCGCTGCAATGATCCTTCAGGATGCCCGCTGACATGCCCAACATCGCCATTCCCTATGTCACCGGGCATGGTCCGACCCGCCGTCTGGCCGAGGAAATCGCCACCGCATTGGGGCAGGCTGATTGCAACGCCCGTCTGATCGACATCGAGGTGATGTTCCGCATCGACTGGGACGCGCTGGAAGCGTCGGATGCCATCGTGCTGGGTGCGCCTGCGGCGATGGGATCGACCGCCGCCGCGTTCAAGAGCTTCATGGAGGACACCGCCGATATCGCCGCGGGTCAGGGCTGGGCCGACAAGATCGCCGCCGGGTTCACCGTAGCCCCGGCCGGATCGGCCCATGCGACGCTGGCGCAACTGGCGGGGTTTGCCGCGCAGCACGGCATGGTCTGGGTCGGGCGCGATCCGGCGTTGGATCTGGCTGTTGCGCCAGACCTGCCCGACGTCTGGCAGGGGCTGGCGGTGCTGGCCCCGCCCGGCCCGTTGCCCCTGACAGAGGCCGACCTGCACGCGGCCCGCGCATTCGGCACCCGTATCGCGCGGGCCGCGCGGCGCTGGTCGCTGTGATCACCGGCTGTCGGTCATGTGGCCGATGTTGCCCTTGCGGTCCGACGCCGTGATCTGGGCCACTGTTATCGCGCCTGACATCGCGTTGACCGCGACGGATGCGACGCGCGGGACCCGCTTAGCCGCGCTCGCAGATATCATTGTGTAAGGCTGTTACATCTTGCCGTACCTTTGGCGGGGGGCGCCGACCGGGGCACCGCGCCGACCGCAGCCTTGCATTTCCGGACGATGAATTTCTGCGCTTTTGCCGGTCGCTGGCCGCCAAAGATATCGCCGCCGGGGGCCCGCGTCGGGCTGGCCAAGGTCGACAACACTGCGGTTTTCGCAGTCCCTTGCGCCAGCGCTGGCGAGGTCGCCAACCCGAAAATGATGACAATGCGGCGCAACATCGGCGCCACTCAGGGTTTAGTCCCCGCAATATCTGGTGTCAGCCACGATTCTGCACAATTCTGGCTGGCGGGGCCCAACGGATTTTCGCAATGCGCGGGAACATCCCCTTGCCCTTGGGTCGGTCGCCCGCCATTGTGAACACGAGCCCACGAAACAGCAGTTGAAACAGACGGCCATCCGCCCCAAATACACACTCTTGGACGGAAGCGACCGGGGCTGCCGATACGCGGGGCCCGCCGACTTGCCGCAGATCAGGAAACGCGCATGAAAGACACTTTGAACCCATCCTATCCGGTGCTGCCGCTGCGTGACATCGTGGTGTTCCCGCACATGATCGTGCCGCTGTTTGTCGGCCGTGAAAAATCGGTGCGTGCGCTGGAAGAAGTGATGCGGGACGACAAGCAGATCCTGCTTGCGTCACAAAGGGACCCCGGCATCGATGACCCCGATGTCGACGGCATCTTTGACGTTGGCGTGTTGGCCAATGTGCTGCAAATGCTGAAACTGCCCGATGGCACCGTAAAGGTGCTGGTCGAAGGGCAGCGGCGGGTGCGGATCGTCGAGTTTACCCAGTCGGAGCCCTATTTCGAAGGCCGCGCGGTGATCCTTGACGAAGCCTTGGGCGATCCCGACGCGGTCGAGGCGCTGACGCGCACGGTTGCGACCGAGTTTGAACGCTATGCCAAGATCAAGAAGAACATCCCGGAAGAGGCTCTGGTTGCGGTCTCTGAAACCTCGGAACCGTCCAAGCTGGCGGATCTGGTGTCCGGCCATCTGGGCATCGACGTGTCGCTGAAACAGGAACTGCTGGAAACCCTGGAAGTCGCTGCGCGGCTGGAGCGGGTCTATGGCCAGATGCAGGGCGAAATGTCGGTCCTGCAGGTCGAGAAAAAGATCAAGACCCGGGTCAAGTCGCAGATGGAGAAAACCCAGCGCGAATATTACCTGAACGAACAGATGAAGGCGATCCAGCGCGAGTTGGGCGATGGCGAGGAAAGCAACGAAATCGCCGAACTGGAAGCCCGGATCGAGGCCACCAAACTGTCCAAGGAAGCCCGCGAAAAGGCGGATGCCGAATTGAAAAAACTGCGGACGATGTCGCCGATGTCGGCCGAAGCCACGGTTGTGCGCAACTATCTGGACTGGATGCTGGGCGTGCCGTGGGGCGTGAAATCCCGCGTCAAAAAGGACCTGCCAAAAGCCCAGGCGGTGCTGGACGCGGATCACTACGGTCTGGACAAGGTCAAGGAACGCATCGTCGAGTATCTGGCGGTGCAGGCGCGGTCCACAAAGCTGAAAGGCCCGATCCTGTGTCTGGTCGGTCCGCCCGGCGTGGGCAAGACGTCTCTGGGCAAATCGGTCGCCAATGCGACGGGGCGCGAGTTCATCCGCATTTCGCTTGGCGGCGTGCGCGACGAGTCGGAAATCCGTGGTCACCGGCGGACCTACATCGGGTCGATGCCCGGCAAGATCATCCAGGCGATGAAAAAGGCCAAGACCACCAACCCGATGATCCTGCTGGATGAAATCGACAAGATGGGCCATGATTTCCGGGGCGACCCGGCGGCGGCCTTGCTGGAGGTGCTGGACCCTGAACAGAACGCCAATTTCGTCGACCACTACCTTGAGGTGGAATACGATCTGTCGAACGTGATGTTCCTGACCACTGCCAACACCTACAACATGCCTGGCCCGTTGCTGGACCGGATGGAGATCATCCCGTTGGCGGGCTATACCGAAGATGAAAAGCGCGAAATCGCGCGGCATCACTTGCTGGATAAGCAGGTCAAGGGCCACGGCCTGCGCAAGGGCGAGTTCACCATCGACGATGGCGCGCTGACCGAGATCATCCGCCGTTATACCCGCGAGGCGGGTGTGCGGAACCTTGAACGCGAAATCGCCAAGCTGGCGCGCAAGGCCGTGACCGAGATCCTCAAGACCGGCATCAAGAGCGTGGCCATCACGGCGGACAACATCGACACCTATCTGGGGGTCAAGAAATACCGCTATGGTCTGGCCGAAAAAGAGGACCAGATCGGTGTCGTGACCGGTCTGGCTTGGACATCGGTCGGCGGTGAAATCCTGCAGATCGAAGCGCTGCGCCTGCCCGGCAAGGGCCGGATGAAGACCACCGGCAAACTGGGCGATGTGATGAAGGAATCCATCGAGGCGGCCGCGTCCTACGTGCGGTCCATCGCGCCGCAGATCGGGGTGAAACCGCCACGGTTCGACAAGCTGGACATCCACGTCCACGTGCCGGACGGGGCGACGCCCAAGGACGGCCCGTCGGCGGGGCTGGCCATGGTGACGGCCATCGTGTCGGTGCTGACGCAGATCCCGGTGCGCAAGGACATCGCGATGACCGGCGAAGTGACGCTGCGCGGCAATGCGTCGGCCATCGGCGGGCTGAAGGAAAAACTGCTGGCGGCGCTGCGGGCGGGCATCACCACGGTGTTTATCCCCGAGGAAAACGCCAAGGATCTGGTCGATATCCCCGACAACGTGAAGCAGGGGCTGGAGATCATCCCGGTCAGCCACGTGTCGCAGGTGTTGGCCCGCGCCTTGGTGCGGATGCCTGAACCGGTAGAATGGGACGAAGCCGCCGAAGAAGCTGCCGCCGCGGCCGCCGCCGCGCGCGCAACGCAGGGCCCACTGTCGGCTGGTGCAACACACTGAACGGACTGACTGTATGATCAGGACGGCCCGGGCCAATCGGCCCGTGCCGTTGTCATGTGTAAGGATCGCCGTGATCTGACCGACGGCCGATGAATTCCGCGCGCCTGAAACAGGACATCAGGATCCGTTCACGCCGATGATGGCGATCAGCGCAAAAAACAAAACCACAGCTTGCGCACCAGACGATGCGCCCGCCGCGTCGGCGGCAATGACGGCAGGCGTCAGAGGTGCAGGGGCCGGGCCGCTGGCCCAAGCCAGACCCGGAAGCGGCAGAACAAAGGCACATAGTCGCAGAACGGTCATCGAAATCCCCCAGTATTGGTCAAAGCGTGACGGATAAACGCAAACGCAGCGTGCTGGCATCTTTGCGATGCGTCAAGACAGCGGTGGAAACGGTGACGGGATGCAGCTATGCTGTTTCCCAATCCGAAACAAAAAGTGCAGATCATGGCAAAGACCACCACGACGGACCCGAAAACGGCTGCAACGGCGACGACCAGGAAACCGGTGGCGAAAAACCCCGCGACGCGCGGCACAACGGCGGCCAAGTCTGACGCCAAGCCCGCTCGAAAAGCCGGCGCCAAGATGTCGGAATCCAGAACAGGTGCGACCAAGGGCGCGAACCCGCGGGGCCCGGCCGGAACGACCAGCCGCAAGGCGGCCACGGCGCCGGATGCTGCTGCGGCGATTGCGGCCGCACCGCATGTGGAACCCGTGGTGGTCACCGAAACCCGCGGCGGTGGCAGCGGTACCGAAATGAAAAAGCGTGATCTGGTCGACCGGGTCGCCGCGCATGGAAAACTGAAGAAAAGCCAGGTGAAACCGGTGGTCGATGCGATGCTGGCTGTGCTGGCGCAGGCCTTGACCGATGGTCAGGAACTGAACCTGCCGCCGCTGGGCAAGATGAAAGTGAACCGGCAGAAAACCACGTCGGGCGGCCAGATCATCCTGATCAAGTTGCGGACAGGAACCGGCACAGGAACGGGCGCATCCAAGTCCGCTGCCGGGTCGAAAACCGCCGCAGATACCGGTGCGGAAATTGCTTTGGAAACCGATGACGAAGTCCTTGCAGAGCCTGCCGAGTAAGGTTATTTCCCAACGCCACGGGAGATTAGCTCAGTGGTAGAGCGCTTCGTTCACATCGAAGATGTCAGGGGTTCAAATCCCTTATCTCCCACCATCATTCCGAAAACGCGCCGCGCTGTCGGCGCGTTTTTTGTTTTGAAACGGTCCCGGCCGACGGATCACAGGCGCATCAGATAGGCTTGGGCGCCTTCGGCCACCAGAATTGCATCCT
>JBBRCF010000141.1:0-8338 GCA_038205135.1 Rhodobacterales bacterium | reverse complement strand
ACCGCCAGCGCCTCTGGCGCGGGCGCGCCGGTCGCGCAAAGGTCCGTGGCTATGGCAGAGGTTGTCAGACGCGGCGCTGCCGCACCGTCGTCCAGCCAGACCTGCGCCTGCGGCGCCGGCAAGGCAACGGGGCTGGTTGCGGCAAGCCGACCGTGCAGCCGGGTGGCGGCAAAGCCGCTGATCCCGCGCGCCGGGATGCCCAGACCCAGCGCCAGCCCGCGCGCGGCGGCGACCGCAATCCGCACACCGGTGAAATTCCCCGGTCCCACGCCGACCCCGATCAGCGTCAGGTCGCGCCAGGTCAGGCCCGCCTCGGCCAACACTTCTTCCAGCAGGGGCATCAGGCGTTCAGCCTGCCCGCGCAGCATCGTTTCGGTGCGGATTCCCAGCACTCGGTCGCCCGACAGCAAAGCGGCGGCGCAATGCGCCGCCGATGTGTCGAATGCCAGAACCAGTTGGTCAGACGGCAACGGGCCGCACCTCGGTTACCTCGGGGATATAGTGGCGCAACAGGTTCTCGATCCCCATCTTCAGCGTCAGGGTGGATGACGGGCAGCCAGCGCAGGCGCCTTTCATGTGCAGATACACGACGCCGCGATCAAAGCCGTGGAACGTGATGTCACCACCGTCCTGCGCCACGGCGGGACGCACGCGGGTATCCAGCAACTGTTTGATTTGATTGACGATCCCGGCATCTTCGCCCGAATGGGCCATATGGCCCGACGTGTCGGCATCACCCGCCATCACCGCTTGGCCGGACTGGAAATGTTCCATGATCGCGCCCAGAATTGCGGGTTTCACATGATCCCACTGCACTTCGGCCGCTTTGGTCACGGTGATGAAATCATTGCCAAGAAACACCGCCGACACGCCCGGCACGGCAAAGATGCGCGCCGCGAGCGGGGATACATCTGCGCCCACCGGGGCCGGAAAATCCGCCGTGCCCATGTCCAGCACGGCCTGACCGGGCAAGAATTTCAGGGTCGCCGGGTTGGGCGTGGATTCGGTCTGGATGAACATATGGCGTCCTAGCTTTTCTGTCAGGAACCAGATATGCGCCCGCAGGCCGCAAAGGTCAAGGTTTGGAATCGTTCTAACTGCTGGCGACGTCCGCGTTTACCCTTCGTGCAGGCGCTGAAGCGGGCGCAGGCCCCGGCAAAGCAGCACGGGCGCGCCGAACCGCGCGCCGAACCGCATCTGAGCCCGCATCTGGGCCCGCAGCTCGGCCAGCCGCCGGTGTCGGATCATGTCACGAGGCGCAGCGTGACAGTGCAGGGATCGTGGGTGTCCGGCCCGGCCATTGCGCATTGCGGCGCGGTCAGGGTGAAGAATAAGACTGCGGAACCGTTGCCACCGGATCGTGCCCAGGGCCGGATCCTGCGCCGGAACGGGCCCGCGCTTAGGTGATCGCTTCCAGCCGTTCCTTGGACATGTCGCCCGGCACGATGGTCATCGGCACCGGCAGGGCACCCGCCGCACGCGACAGCGCGGTGACCAGCGGGCCGGGGCCTTTTTTATCGGTGGCAGCCCCCAGCACCAGAATGCCGATGTCGGGGTTTTCCGCGATATGGGCCAGAATCTGCGCCACGGGCTCGCCTTCGCGGATCGCCAGTTCCGGGTCAATGCCCTGTTTGTCGCGCATCCATTTCGCAAACACCTCGAAATGGGCATGGATACGGTCGCGCGCTTCTTGGCGCATGATGTCGCCGACGCCGATCCACTGGGTGAAATCCTCGGGCGAAATCACTGACAGGATCACCACGCCGCCCCCCGTGCGCGCCGCCCGCATCGCCGCAAACCGCATCGCGTTCAGGCATTCGCGGCTGTCGTCCAGCACCACCATGAACTTGCGCATCGTTGGTCCCCTTGTCGCGCCCGATCATGGCGCAGGCGCGGGCAGGCGGCAAGCATCGCGTCGCTGACGGATCAGTTTGCGCGGATCAGCTGGCCCGCATGAGCACAGCGGGACGGCGGGCATTGATGGCTGCCGCGCCCGCGTCGCCCAGCCTGAAATACAACTGTTGCTGGCCATTGTCTGCCTGCCAGATGCCGGTGCCCGCAGGCATGGCCGCCGTCACGTCAGCGATGATCTGCGCGATCACATCCGGGTCGGCCCAGTCGTCCTGCGGTTCGGCCCGCAGGTCGCGCGCGGTCTGCCCGAGAGTGTAGCGCAGGCGAAACGCGCCATCCGCATCCGTGCCGGCCGCCAAATCGCGCAACCCGTCTGCGACCCCCGCCATCGCGGCAAAGCCCTGCAGCGCATCCGCGTAACTGTCAGGTCCGCTGACGCTTTCCATGTCATAGGCAAAGGCCCGGTCGCAGAACCGCCGCCCCCAGGGTTCGCGTTCGACCTCGACGCTGAAGGTGAACAGCAGCAGCGCAAACGGGTTATTCTCGTATTGCGTGCGGGTGAAAGAAAACAGCACGTCCTCCACGGTGATGACGGGGTTCAGGACCAGCCCCGCCGCTGCCAGCGCCGACATCTGGTCTTCGAACGGCACCTGTGCCGTGCCCGTCGCGGCAGCCTTGGCCCGGCCACCGAGGACAAGCATCGCCAGGATCGTCCCGATCAACCCGCGCCGCGTCACGCAGACGCCGCCCAGTCCCAATACAGCGCGCGCGCCTGTCGTGCGACCGGTCCGGACTGATAGGTCACTCCGTCAAAGGCCACCACCGGGGTGATCTTGGTCATGTTGCCGGTCAGGAACACCTCGTCGGCGGCTTCGACATCGGCGAAGGTCAGCACGGTTTCCATGACCGTGACCCCTGCGGCACGCAGGTTGGCGATGTGTCGCGCCCGCGTGATCCCGGCCAGAAACGTACCGTTGGGAACCGGCGTCATCGCCACGCCATCTTTGACGATGAACACGTTTGCCGTGGCGCTTTCGGCCACATTGCCCAAGGCATCCGCGACCAGCGCATTGCCGAACCCCTTGGATTTCGCCTCGGCCAGCATGCGGGCGTTGTTGGGGTACAGGCAGCCCGCCTTGGCGTTCACCACCGCGTCTTCCAGCACCGGACGGCGGAACCGTGTGCGGGTCAGCGTGGTTGACGTGCCTTCGGGCGGCATAGGGACCGCTTCCAGGCAGATGCAGAATCCGGTTTCAGCGGCCGACGGCACGATGGCCGACGTGTCGCCATTGATGCCCCAATACATCGGGCGGATGTAGACAGCGGTGTCGGCGGCGAAATCCTTCAGCCCGGCATGGACGATCTCGACCATGTCGCCGGCGTCGACCGTGGGGGTCAGCATCAGCGCGGCTGCGGACGCGTTGACCCGCGCGCAATGCCGGTCCAGATCCGGCGCAAGGCCGTAGGCATACCGCGCGCCGTCGAACACCGTGCTGCCCAGCCACGCACCATGATCGGCGGCGCGCATCACGGGCACGTCGCCGTCATGCCAGCGGCCGTTGAAATAGGTGCGGATTGATTTGCTGATTGCCATGGAAAACTCCTTTTCGGGGACTGTGGCAGGGGCCGGTGACAGTGTCAAAGCGGCTTGGTCAAAGCGGCTTGGTCAAAGCGGCTTGGTCAAAGTGGTCCTGGTCAAAACGGCCTTGGTCAATTCGACTTTGGCCCGGTTTTCAGAACAGCCGGTCCAGATGTCGTACCCCGTCGATCACCACGCCGCGCAGCACCGCGACGCCATCCGGCCCCAGCGCCAGAATCACGCCGACCGTGCCGCGCCGCATCGCGTCTTCCAGCGCCAGCGCGCGATCTTTGGGAGCATAATAGCGCGCGATGTCGAAATACAGACTGTGGGTCTGGCCGTAGTCGCCCAGATATGTGCCCCGGATCGCCACGCCGTCGGGGTCCGTCGCGGCCAGCGCGGTCGCCTGCCACAGCCCGTCCGGCCCGGGTGCCAGCCGGACCCAGACCGGGCTTTGCGGCAGAGGCCGGTCGCCGGGCAAGGTGGACGGCAGGTCGGAAATCACCAGCCTCAGCGTGACATAATGCCCGCGCAACAGATCGCGCGGGTCAATGGCCTGCGTGGCCAGGACGACCTCGGTGCCGGACCAGATCACCCGCATCTGGGTTACCAGACCCGACAGCGCCAAACCGCTTTGCAACAGGGCCACCAAAAAGATGGGCAGGACCACGCGCATCATCCCCGCCCCCAGCGGCGCCAGCCCCACGCGGCCCCGATCAACAGCACGCCCGCACCGGCATAGAACCCGGCCGTACCCAGCAGCGACCCCACGGTTTGCAGGTAGATCGTCAACAGCGACGCCGCGAAACCCGCCATGCCCAGCCGCCGCAACCCGGCAAGGTCCTGCCGCACGCCCATCCGCACCACCCAGATCGTCAACGCCAGCGCCATCGCGGCGCGCGGCCACGGCCCGACGGGCTGTGACGTCACCAGCGCCACCAACAGCGCTGCGCCAAACGCCACACCCAGATCATGGCGCGCCACGCCCTTGCGCCCCAGCCACAGCGCCAGCGCCGCCAAAGTCACGCCCGGCAGCGCCCATGGCAGGGTGGGGATCAGCGACTGGTCCCACCGGTAATCCGGCAGAAACAGCAGGATCAGCCCAAGCCACAATGCCAGCAAGCCCTGTGTCAGCAACGAAATTTCGTATCCCTGCAACATTTTGCGTCCCGTTGCGGATGCAAGCGCCAACGCGATCAGTGCGGGCAGGATGGTCAGCGCCAGCACCACTGCTTCGGGCTGCGCGTCGGTCCGCAGCACCGTGGCCCCTGCCCAGACCAGCAGACCCGCCAGCACCAGATGCCCGGCCCATCTGGCCTGCAGCGCCAGCGCGCCGACACCCGCCAGTATCAGCCCGCCCAACACCCACGCCTCGCGCGCGCCCAGACCGCTGCGGTCCCAGCCGGTGATGTCCCAGGTCAAAATCAGCGCAATGGCCAATGCCAGCGCCGCCTTGCTGCGCACGATCAACGCGCCCGCCAACCCGCCTGCGGCCCACAGGAACATCAGCGCGTCGAGGTCGCCCTGGATCTGAAAAATCTGGCTGACCAGCGCCATCGCCGCGCCGAACAGCAGGGTGGCCAGCAGCGCCAATGCCTCAAACCGCAGGGTCCAGCCGCGCAAGGCCGCCACGGCCACACCGCCCCAGACCAGCCACAACGCGCCCACCACCATCACCAGACGCCCACCCGGCGTGACGCTGTCCCAGTTGGCTGCGACGAAACTGATCGCGCCCAGACCCAGACAGACCGCACCGCCCAGCAGGGCGAAACGCGTGAAATTCAGCCCGGTCCGGGGCCCCAGATCGGTCCGCAGCCGGTCTGCAATGTCGGGATGCAACAGCCCGCGCGCCTGCCAGTCCGCCAGCGCGCGTGTCAGATGTTCATGCCGTGACGCCAGTTTCATGCGACGCCTCTTACGTGTCGGGGCCGCATGCGGGCGCACGTCCGGCGCCTTCGGCCATGCCGTATCCAACCATTGTGCCGGCCCGAAGACCACTGCGAAGTTGCCCGGTGCCGTTGTCACATGCCGCAGATGAAAAAGCCCCCGGCCGGGGGACCGGGCCGGGGGCCGAAAAGAATAAATGTAGGTTAAATCTCAGGGTTGCAATTCCGAGGCAATCAAACACATCAGGCAAACAACTCGCTAACGCCCGTTACTGTTAACACAATATTCACACCTCTTGTTACGCCGAGTCGGCAACGATTTGGTGACAGAAAAGAGGTGAATTTTGCCATGACTTTGCCATAATTGACGCGACCGGTGTCTGCGCGTCACGGACGCGACGCAGCACTTGCGGCGGTCTGCGGGACCGGGGGCGCGTGATCAGCGCAGCGACCCGGCCGCCCGGATCGTCCCTGCCATGACCATGCCCCCGCAGCAGCCATGTCGTGGCTGGGCGCCCTTGTCAGCTGCGGATCATGCCCATGATTTCATAGGTCCGGTCAAGGATCGGGGCCGCGATGGCCCGGGCGGACCGGGCGCCCTGACCCAACATGCGGTCGATTTCGCCCGGGTCGGCCATCAGCCGGGACATCTCGGTGGAAATCGGTGCCAGTTCCGCAACGGCCAGATCGATCAGCCGTGGCTTGAAATCCGAAAATTGCCGACCCGCGACCTCGGCCAGCACGGCCTCGACAGTTGTGCCGGCCAGCGCGGCATAGATCGCCACCAGATTGCGCGCCTCGGGACGGTCTGCCAAGCCTTTGGGGTCAGCGGGCAGCGGGTCGGCGTCGGTCTTGGCCTTGCGGATCTTTTTGGCGATGGCGTCGGCATCGTCGGTCATGTTGATGCGCGCCATGTCGGACGGATCGGATTTCGACATCTTTTTGGTGCCATCGCGCAGGCTCATCACGCGGGTGGCCGCACCTTCGATCACCGGTTCGGTCAGAGGAAAGAAATCCACGCCATAGTCGTGGTTGAATTTCGCGGCGATATCTCGGGTCAATTCAAGGTGCTGTTTCTGATCCTCGCCGACCGGCACATGGGTGGCGTGGTAGACCAGAATGTCGGCGGCCATCAGTGACGGGTAGGCAAACAGGCCCAAACTCGCCTGTTCCGCGTTCTTGCCGGCCTTGTCTTTCCATTGCGTCATGCGGCCCATCCAGCCCATCCGCGCCACGCAGTTGAACACCCAGCCCAGTTGGGCGTGTTCGGGCACCTGTGACTGGTTGAACAGGATGGATTTGGCGGGGGTCAGCCCTGCGGCCATGAACCCGGCGGCCAGTTCGCGGGTGTTGTGGCGCAGTTTTTCCGGGTCCTGCCAGACGGTGATCGCGTGCAGATCGACCATGCAATACAGGGTCTCGATGCCGCTGTCCTGCATCTGCACAAACCGCTTGATCGCGCCGAGGTAATTGCCCAGCGTCAGCCCGCCCGACGGTTGGATGCCAGAGAACACGCGTGTCTGAAATTGCGTGGTTGCCGCAGCCTGCGTGGGAACCCCATCCGCCATGATCGTGAACTCCGTCTGGAAAACCGCTGCGTCAGGGCTTACCCATGGCCCGGAACCCCGTCAAGGAGACCGCCATGCCGCCCCACCCCCATGAGGAAAGCCCCGTCAACCCGTTGCCGCCAGTGGTGGTGGCGCTGTTTCTGGCGGTGATCGGGCCAGAGATTGCATTCACACTGGGTGCGCGCGGGTTGATCGGCGGGCCGGATGCGGTGGGCTGGCGGCTGGCTGCGATCCGGGATTACGGATTTTCCGCCGACGTGTTCCGCTGGATGATCGCCAATGGCCGGTTTCCGCCGGAACATCTGCTGCGGTTTGTCAGCTATCCGTTCGTGCATGGCGGGTTCACTACGGCGCTGTTTGCCGGCGTCATGCTGTTGGCCCTGGGCAAGTTCGTGGGCGAGGTGCTGCGCCCGTTCACGGTGCTGTTGCTGTTCGTCGGCGCATCCATTGCCGGCGCGGTAGCGCATGGTCTGGTGATGGTGACGCAGCCGTGGCTGACTGGTTCGTTTCCCGGCGTCTATGGCCTGATCGGCGGGTTCACGTTCCTGTTGTGGGTGCGCCTGACGGGTAGCGGGCGCGAAGCCGCGGCGTTTTCGCTGATCGGGATTCTGCTGGTGCTGCAATTGCTGTTCGGTCTGGTGTTCGGGTCGGACGGGCTATGGCTGGCCGAGGTGACAGGGTTTGTCACCGGATTTCTGATGACGTTCGTGCTGGTGCCGGGTGGTTGGGGGCGGGTGCTGGCGCGATTGCGCGGACGGGGTTAAAGCCAGTCGGCCCGGCCGGTGCCCACGGCATCGCGGACCGACGCAAAGCCATGGCGCGCCAGGATCGCATCCAGATCGCGCGCCATGTGCGGGATCAGCGACAGCCCGTGATACACCAGCGCGGTATACAATTGCACAGCCGATGCGCCGGCCCGGATTTTCTGGAATGCCTGTTCGGCAGTCGAAACGCCACCCACGCCGATCAGCGGCATTTTCCCGTCGGTCAGGGCCGCCAATTGCGCCAGCACGCGGGTCGATCTTTCGAACAGCGGCGCGCCGGACAGGCCGCCTTTTTCGGTGGCCTGCGCGCTCGTCAGGCCGTCGCGGGCCAGCGTCGTGTTGGTGGCGATGATGCCATCGATGCCTGCTGCCAAGGCCACCCGGGCGACATCGGCCAGTTCGTCGGCGGTCAGGTCCGGGGCGATCTTCAGGAACACCGGGATCGGGCGGGCGAGCCATGACCGCGCTTCCATCACGCCCGCCAGCAGGGCGGCCAGCGCATCGGCGTCTTGCAGGTCGCGCAGGCGTTCGGTGTTCGGCGACGACACGTTGACGGTGGCGAAATCCACCATCGGGCCGCAGCGCGCCAGAACGCGGGCGAAATCCTCGGCCCGGTCCGCGCTGTCCTTGTTCGCGCCCAGATTGAGGCCCAGCACCATGCCGCGCGGGCGCGCAGCCAGACGCGCGGCC
>JBBRCF010000140.1:0-8393 GCA_038205135.1 Rhodobacterales bacterium | reverse complement strand
CCTCGACAAAGGCGTGGACCGGGACCTTTTTCTCTGCGGACAGGCGGCGGATGCGGGCGGCGATCAGCGCCGATTGCACCGGGCTGCCGCCGGGCGAATTGATCACCAGCGCCACGGCGACGGGTTTGCCACGACTGAACGCACGTTCGATCAGGGGGGCCATGCCTTCGTCGGACAGGGCGGCGCGGGGGCCGGACCCGATCACGCCCGACAGGCGGATGACGGCGACACGGGGCGAGCGTTGGAAAAGCTGCATGATCCTGTTCATGCAGCGCATGTAGCGGCGCAGGTGGTATCCCGCAACGGTCGGACCCGGAAATTCTGCCGCGTCATGCCCGCAACCGCCAGCCGGTGCGGAAAATCCACCACACAAACCCCAGACAGACCGCCAGAAACAGTGCGATGGCCACCAGTGACGCGGCCACCGGCACGTCGGCGGTGCCAAAGAACGACCAGCGGAACCCGGAAATCAGCCAGACCACCGGGTTGAACAGGCTGACCCATTGCCAGAACGGCGGCAGCATCGAGATCGAATAGAACGCGCCACCAAGAAAGATCAGCGGCGTGACGATCAACAGCGGGATCAGTTGCAACTGTTCGAAATTGCCGGCCCACAGCCCGATGATGAATCCCATCAACGCAAAGGCCACACAGGTCAGTACCAGAAACGCCACCATGGCGGCGGGGTGCGCGATGGTCAGATCAACAAACAGCGTCGCCGTGGCGAGGATCACCGCGCCGATGAACAGCGATTTCGTCGCTGCCGCCCCGACATAGCCCAGCACGATTTCCACCACGCCCACCGGTGCCGACAGCACCTCGTAGACCGATCCGACGAATTTCGGGAAATAGATCGCAAAAGACGCGTTCGACAGGCTTTGGGTCATCACACTCAGCATGATCAGGCCGGGCACGATGAACGCGCCATAGCTGACACCCTCGATGGTCGGGATTCGCGAGCCGATCGCCGTGCCGAACACCACGAAATACAGCGAGGTGGACAGCACCGGTGACACGAAACTCTGCAGGATGGTTCGGCGGAACCGCGACATTTCCTGCTGGTAGATCGCAGAGACTGCGGGCCAGTTCATGCGGTGCCTCCTGTGGCGGCCGTGGCGGTCGTGGCAGTCGAGGCAGTCGAGGCCTGTCCGGCGGCCAGCAGGCCCAGAAAGATCTCTTCGAGACTGGATTGGCGGGTGGACAGGTCGCGCAGCACGATGCCCTCGGCACTGAGGTCCGCCAGCAGCGTGGTGATGCCGGTGCGGTCCGCGCGGGTGTCATAGCCATAGACCAATGTGGTGCCCCCATCCGCCAGCGTGACGCGGCCCGCCAGCCGGCCGGGCACCGCCGTCAGCGGCGCGCGCAACGCGATGCGCAGTTCCTTGCGGCCCATACGAGCCATCAGGGCGGATTTTTCCTCGATCAGCAGCAGGCGGCCCTTGTCGATCACCCCGACGCGGTCGGCGATCGCCTCGGCCTCTTCGATGTAATGCGTGGTCAGGATGATGGTGGTGCCGCGCGATTTCAGATCGGCCACCACATCCCACATGCCGCGCCGCAGTTCCACATCCACCCCCGCCGTGGGTTCATCCAGAAACAGCACGCGTGGTTCATGCGCCAGCGCCTTGGCGATCAGTACGCGGCGTTTCATGCCGCCTGACAGTTCCTTGATCTGCGCGTCGCGCTTGTCCCACAGGCTGAGGCTGTTCAGCACGCGTTCCAACAGCGCATCGTCGCGCCGCTTGCCGAACAGGCCGCGCGACATGGCAACGGTCTTTGCGACGGATTCGAACGGTTCCAGTGCGATTTCCTGCGGCACCAACCCCACCAGCGCCCGCGCCGCACGCCAGTCGGTGACGATGTCATGCCCGCCCACGGTGACGCGCCCGCCCGTTGGCCGCACCAGCCCGCAGACGGCAGAAATCAGCGTGGTCTTGCCCGCGCCATTCGGGCCCAGCAACGCGAGGATCTCGCCTTCGGTGATGGCCAGTGTCACGCCCGCAAGTGCGACGTGCCCGCTGGCGTAGGTTTTTTGCAAATCGCGGATATCAACGATGGCGGTCATCGGACGCCTCCTGTGCGCCGCATCTGATTACGCGTCGCCAGACAGGGGCGCAATGCACATGGTCTGTTTGGGGCTGCCCGTCGATTTTGCGGCGGCGCCCGCGCAGGCGCCGTTCTGGCGTCTGATCGACCGGGGCTGCCGGACCAAGCGGCCGTCCTGCAACGATGCCCTGATCGCGCGGGTATCGGCCGGCGCCCGACCCGTTCAGCGCAGTTTCGGCGGGCGGTCCGGGTTGCTGCCGGGGGCGGCCCGCGGGGCCGGGGCGACTGGCTGCGGCAGATCGAACCGCAATCCGCGCCGGGCCAGCGACGGGATCAGCGGGCTGTCTTCGCGCGGGAACATCACGTCAAGCGCGGCGGCATCCAGCCCGGTGAACGTCAGCGCCTCGGCCACCGCTTCGGTCAGGGCGGATTCGGCGCCGGGCAGCGCGCCCAGAAACGCCAGCAGATGGTTTTTCGCCCCGGTGTCATAGGTCGCGGTCACCAGAAACGCCGCCTGAGCCAGCCCCATCGCGGTCGCCAGTTTGGTATCCAGCGCCGTCAGCACCTCGGGCGGCAGGCCGCGGGGCGGCGCGATGGCCGTGATGCGCGCCTCGGCCTCTGTGGCGCGGTTCGCCAGCGTATCGGCCAGCCAATCCACAGCATCGGGCGGCAACAGCATCGCAGACGGCGCCACATCAAGGTTCAGGCCCAGCGAAACGCCCTGCCCGGCCAGTTCGGCCATCAGGCTGCGCCCCGACAGCGCGGCATAGGGCGCACCGGCGCCGGCAAATTCCGCCAGCCGGTATTCGCGGTCAAAGGCCAGCATGAATTCGCCTTCGGGGGTTTCGAACAGCCGCGGCGCGGCAAATTCTTCGTCCTCGCCGTCGTCCAGCAGCAGGAACAATTCGGCGTCCACCAGCCGTTCAAAGAACCGCAGGCGCAATGTGTCATCGTCCGGTGCCGCCGTCATCGCGGCATGGGCCGCGTCCAGCGGGGTGATTTCTTCGGACCCGGGGTCGCCCATTTCCGTATCGCTGGCGTCTGTCATGCTAGGGCGTCCCCAACGGCCCGGCGCAGCGCGGGCAGGGTTTCGGCCGCGAACCAGGGATTGCGTTTGATCCAAGCGGTATTCCGCCACGACGGATGGGGCAAGGGAAAGATCGCCGGCGCATGCGACCGCCAGCCGGCAACGGTGTCCGTCAGCGGCGCCCGCGTGCCCAGATGCCAGCGTTGCGCGTGCAGGCCAACCAGCAGGGTCAGTCGGACCGCAGGCAGCGTGGCCAGTGCGCGGGCCCGCCATGTCGCGGCGCAGACCGGCGGCGGCGGCAGATCGGCGCCCCGCGCATCATAGCCCGGAAAACAGAACGCCATCGGCAGCACCGCAATGCGGTCGCGGTCCCAGAATGTGGTGTCATCCACCCCCATCCAGTCGCGCAGGCGCACCCCGGACGGATCATCGAACGGGCGGCCCTTGCGGTGCACCTGCATCCCGGGCGCCTGCCCCGCGATCAGGATGCGCGGTGTGACACCTGCGCCCGGATCCGGTGCAAACCATGGCACCGGGCGCGGCACATGCGCCGTCGCCGTCGTGGCAAACCGGTCGGTGCACAGGCGGCAGGCGCGGATGTCATCCAGCAAGCCCATGTTCGTGTCCGCCCCCCGTTGCGCTGCGCGCCCCGCGGTCCCGCCGCGCCGGTTGCCTCATTGTGAGAATCCGCCCAACCCGATGGCCAGGACCTGCGGAAATCTGGGGAAAATGTATCGCGTCTGGAGTTTTCTGGCCAACACTTCGCTGTTGCCGATCTTTGGCGCATTGATCGCACTGCCGGTGGTCGGTTGCAGGGCAGCGATCGGGGTCACAGTGGCGCTGTTTGTCGCGTCGGTCGTGTTCGGTGCCGGACCGGTGCAGGACGCCGCCAGGATGGGGGCGCTGTTCTCTTTTGGGGCTGCAGCTCTTGCGATCATTGCCGGCCGGCTGGCGCGGGTTGAAAAACAGGATATCCGAAGCAAGGCGCGCCGGGGTTTCCGGCGCCCGTTGCCGGGCACCGCAGCTCGCCCGCACAGGCGGTCCAGCGGCGTCCACATCAGGCGCAGTCTTAATTTCGCCAAGAATTATTGCCATTTCCTGGTCCAATCAGACATACTGTTGGGCAATGTGGTCAACAAAGCCTTAAGGCGTTCCCGCTATCAGGGAAGGACCAGAGCAGAACCCGGAGCCGTCGATGCTCGAATTCGAAAATGTCAGCAAGTCCTTCTGGACGGGCACCCAGCGCAAGGTGATCCTTGACCGGGTGTCGTTCCGGGTCGAACTGGGCAATTCGCTGGGCATCCTCGCGCCGAACGGCACCGGCAAGACGACGTTGATCAACATGATGGCCGGC
This sequence comes from Rhodobacterales bacterium, assembly GCA_038205135.1. Lineage (GTDB taxonomy): Bacteria > Pseudomonadota > Alphaproteobacteria > Rhodobacterales > Rhodobacteraceae > UBA9554. The sequence goes on along the minus strand of JBBRCF010000140.1, from coordinate 3,966 downwards.
CTCGAAAAACCCGACGAAGGCGTGATCCGGCGCAGCTGCCGCATCTCTTTTCCGCTGGGGTTCATGGGGGGTGTGGTCGGCAAACATACGGCGGTGGAAAATTCCCGCTACATCGCCCGGCTGTACGGTCTGGACCCGGATTATGTCGAGGCGTTCTGCCGCTGGCTGTGCGGCTTGGGCGAATATTTCGACCAACCGCTGGGCACATATTCGTCCGGCATGAAGGCGAGGTTCACCTTTGCATTGCTTCTGGCGCTGGATTTCGACATTTATCTGATCGACGAGGGCATGCCGGGGTCAACGGACGCCGAATTCAACCGCAAGGCCGGCGAGATCCTGCGCGAACGGCTACGCACCACGACCGTGATCATCGTCAGCCATCAAGCCGCTATTCTGGAAAAATTTGCCCGCACGGCTGCTGTGCTGATGGGGGGCAAACTGTACATGTTCGACACCTTGGAAGAAGCAAAGCAACTGTATGATTATGAAACCCAATGACGAAACCAACGGCTAGCAAATTCCGCATCCGCCGCGCGGCACCCTTGGTCCCCGCAACGGGGTCTGCAGGCGCGCCTGCGCCCGCCTGTCCGGTCCCGCCTGCGGACAAGACCGTCACCGCGGTGCAAACGGCATCACGGGCCGTGCGCGGCGTTTCGGCCGCGACAGACACGGGCGCGAACGACACGGGCGCGAACGACAAAGGCGCGAACGAGAAAGGCGCGAACGACAAAGGCCCGAATAACGTGGGCGCGACGGCCCGGCGGATGGCCCCTCCGATCCCGGAAGACAGCGAAGACGCCTTTGCCATGGCCCAGAGGGCCGTTCCGGCAGCAGTCCCGCCGGCGGCGCGCACGTCCATGCTGCCAGCCACCCCGCAGGGCATGACCGGCTATGTCTCCGGCCCCGCGGCAAGCGCCACCGCCGACGGTCTGGACGCGGCCCGCGCCGAAGGCCTGACGGGGCGGCAATTGCGTCTGGCGCGCCGGGTTGCGCAAAAACACGGGCTGGCGGTCACCTCCGATTACGACGCGGTGCGCCAGTTGCGGGCCGCCGGCATAGACCCGTTCCAACGCTCGACACTGCTGGAACTGGTGGTGCCGGCGCGCAGCGACGAGGCGCCCGCAGACTCGGCCACCGGCAGCGTCGCCACAACACGTCCGGTGCAATTGCCGGTCAAAGCGGCGACAGCAAAACTGCCCGCAACGGCCTTGGCGGCGGGCCTGCCTGCCACCGAGGTGAACCCTGCTGAACGCCGCGCCCGAGAGGTGATGTCGATCCAGCGCGACATCGCGCGGCGGCGGCGGCGCAAACTGGCCCTGATGGCGACGCGGCTGACGTTCTTCGTGTTCTTGCCGACCCTGATCGTGGGGTATTATTTCTTTGCGCTGGCCACGCCGATGTATGCCACGAAATCCGAGTTCCTGATCCTGCAGGCGGACAGCAGCGGCGGCACCGGGCTGGGTAGCCTGTTGTCGGGCACACAGTTCGCCACCAATCAGGACAGCATCGCGGTGCAATCCTACCTGCAATCGCGGGACGCGATGTTGCGGCTGGAACAGGACATCGGGTTCAAGGAGCATTTTTCGCAGGCCAGCATCGACACGATCCAGCGGCTGGACCCCGGATCGTCGGACGAAGCCGCCTACAAGGTGTTCCAGAAAAACGTCAAGATCGGCTATGATCCGACCGAGGGCGTGATCAAGATGGAAATCATCGCCGCCGATCCGAAAACCTCGCAGGTCTTTTCCGAATTGTTGATCGGCTATGCCGAAGAACGGGTTGACGACCTGTCCAAGCGCAAACGCGAAGACCAGATGGGCGAGGCGCGGGTCAGCCTGAAGACCGCCAAGGAAGAACGCCGTGCCGCGCAGGAACAACTGGTCGCGCTGCAAGAGGGCACGTTTCTGGACCCCGAAGGCGAGATTGCCAACATCCGCGCGCTGATTTCTGCGGTTGAACTGCAGTTGCAGGAAAAGGATCTGGCGCTGAACGCCCAGTTGAACAATGCCCGTCCCAACCGCGCCCGCGTCGATGCATTGCGCACCGAAGTGCGTCTGCTGCGCGAAGAACTGGGGCGCCAGAACAAGCGGATGACCGACGCGACGGCGGGCGAAACCTCGCTGGCGTCGAAAACCGCGCAGATCCAGATGGCACAGGCCGATCTTGTGACGGCGGACTTGTTCCTGCAATCCGCGCTGCAGAACGAAAAACAGACAGAGCTTGAGGCGAACCGGCAGGTACGCTACCTGACAACCAGTGTGCGGCCGGTTGCCCCGGATGACCCGACCTATCCGCGGGCGTTCGAGGACACGGTGTTGGCGTTTCTGATTTTTTCCGGGGTTTATCTGATGCTGTCCCTTACCGCCTCGATCCTGCGCGAACAGGCGTCCAGCTGATGAAACAGGTTCGCATCGGGGCCCTGACGGTGGCCAATGACGCACCGTTGACGGTGATCGCTGGCCCCTGCCAGCTGGAAAGCCTCGATCACGCCCAGATGATCGCGGGGGTGATGCGCGACGCCTGCGTCGCCGTGGGCGCACAGTTCATCTTCAAGGCCAGTTACGACAAGGCCAACCGCACGTCCTTGTCCGGACGGCGCGGGCTGGGCATCGACGAAGGCTTGCGGGTGCTGCAGGCGGTGAAACAGGGACTTGGCGTTCCGGTTCTGACCGATGTTCATTCCGAGGCACAATGCGCCATCGCCGCGACCGTCTGCGACGTGATCCAGATCCCTGCGTTTCTGTGCCGCCAGACCGATCTGTTGCTGGCCGCAGGCGCCACCGGCGCCGTTGTGAACGTGAAAAAGGGCCAGTTTCTGGCGCCGTGGGACATGCCCAATGTGGCGGATAAAATCGCCAGCACCGGCAATGACCGCATCCTTTTGACCGAACGCGGTACCTCGTTCGGCTATAACACGCTGGTGGTCGACATGCGCGGCCTACCACAGATGGCGGCCACCGGGTATCCGGTGATCATGGACGCCACCCATTCGGTGCAACAACCCGGCGGGCGTGGCGGATCATCCGGCGGGCAGCGCGAATTTGCCCCGGTGATGGCGCGCGCCGCCGTGAGCCTGGGGATCGCGGGCGTGTTCATTGAAACGCATCAGGACCCTGACACGGCGCCCTCGGACGGCGCCAACATGATCCCGCTGGGCCAGATGGCCGCGCTGCTGGACGATCTGATGGCCTTTGACATGCTGGCGAAACGTCGGCCCCTGCATTTTTGACCTTCAACGCTGCGAGATTTGATGATGAAACCCTTGCCCACCGTCACACCCAATACCTGGGAATTCCTGCGCGACCCGATGATCGTGCCCACAGGTTTTCGCGAATATGACGCGCGCTGGAAATATCCCGAAGGCATCAACCTGCCCGGCGTGCAACTGTTGGGTCAAGGTCTGGGTACCCAGATGCGCCGCCGTGGAATCGCCCCCGAAATCGTGGTGGCAAACGATTACCGCGACTATTCGCTGGCGATCAAACAGGCGCTGATCATCGGGCTGATGCGCGCGGGCATCCGCGTGCGCGACATCGGCCCCGCGCTGTCGCCGATGGCCTATTTCGCGCAGTTCCATCTGGACGTGCCCGCCGTGGCGATGGTTACGGCCAGCCACAATCCCAATGGCTGGACCGGGGTCAAGATGGGCTTTGACCGTCCGCTGACCCATGGCCCGGTCGAAATGGCTGAACTGCGCGATCTCGTGCTGGCCGGCGACGTCGAGGTTCACGCTGGTGGGTCCTACGATTTCGCCGATGGCGTGCGCGAGGCGTATCTAGATGATCTGGCTGGCAGTTTCCGGATGACCCGACCGCTGAAGGTGGTCTGCGCCACCGGAAACGGCACCGCCGGCGCGTTCGCGCCCGACCTGTTGCGCCGCATCGGGGTCGAGGTGGTCGACAGCCACAACCGGCTCGACTACACGTTCCCGCATTACAACCCGAACCCCGAAGCGATGGAAATGCT
>JBBRCF010000139.1:0-8421 GCA_038205135.1 Rhodobacterales bacterium | reverse complement strand
CGGTTGATCGCGGCGGCATCCTCGGTCAGGCGGAACAGGCGCGGGCGGGGGTTGCCGGGTTGCGGGCGCGGCGTGGTGGCGCCGACCTCGATGAACCCGAAGCCGGACCGGGCCAGCGGGGCCAGCGCGACGGCGTTCTTGTCGAACCCGGCGGCGAGGCCCAGCGGGTTGGGCAGATCCAGCCCGGCAATCGTGACCCGCAGACGCGCCGAGGTGACAGGCCCGGGCAGCGGCATCAGACCCAGACGCAGCGCGCGCAAGGCCAGACCATGCGCGGTTTCCGGGTCCAGCCGATGCGCCAGGGCCAGCGCTGCCCGTTCGATCAGGGTCATGTCATCTCTGCCGGGAAATCATGGCGCGCGCCGACCCAGGGCAAAGGCCGCGCCCAGATCACGTCCGCAACCCGCAGCGCGCGATAAAGATGCGGAAACAGCGCCCCGCCGCGCGACGGTTCCCACCGCAGATCACCCGCCATCGCGTCCGCGTCACAGGCCAGCAACCACAACCCGTCCACGCCCGCAAAGTACTTGGCCGCCGTTTCGCCGGCCTGCGCGGCGGTGGAAAAATGCACATAGCCGTCCGTCAGATCGACGGGCGCACCCGACGTCACGCCCTGCGCGGCCAGATCGGCCAGTTCAGGGCCGCGGAATATCTTGTAGATCAGCATGCCACGGATGTGCACCCTGCGCCGCATCGCGTCAACGGCTGGCAGGAAAATCCGTCATTGCGGCGTTGCACAGTTGCGCAAGGGTTTAAACAGACCGCGCGCAATCCGGCACAGCAAAGATTTCCACGCCTGTTTCGAACCGATTGCGAGGTTTGATCGACCTGCGGCGAAAAGGACAAGGCTGCGGGCGCCTGTTCCGGCGGCGCCGCGCGGCTGGTCACCGCGATCGCGGTGGCCCGCACGCTGTCGAACGACGCCATTGCGGTGGGTGGCGGCGACCGGTTTCAGGGCTCGCTGTGCCACACCTGTTACAAGGGCAAGCTGGCGGCCGAGTGCATGAACAAGCCGGGCCAAGACGCGATGACCGTGGGCAACCCTGAATTCGACGATGGCCCCGAGGTGCGCGCGGTTCGACGGGCGGGGGACTAACGGTGCTGCCGTTCCAGAACACGCTGTCGACGTTTCGGGTGACGGGAGCGACGCTGCTGGCGGTGCCGGAAAACGGTGTGTGGCAGGCCGCAAGGCGCGCAGGGCCATTTTCCCACGTGGCGGGGATGACCTTTGCCTGTGACAAGGCGTAGCCGGCAGGCAGCCGGGTGTCCGATGTGATGGTAACGGGCGTTCCGCTGGACCCGGCGAAACTGTATGGCATGGTGTCGGACAACTGTGCGCGCGGCGGCGACGACGTGTGCATGATGGGCATCGATATGCAGGATGCCTGTGACTTCGGTCCCGATCTGGCTGATGGCACGGCGGAATACCTTGCAGTCAACGCGCCCTAAATGCCGGACTACGGTGGCCGCATCGCGGTGCAGCAAGCCGCCGGTTTGTCGGGCAGGGCGCGCGCTTTGGCACTCGCCAAACCGGCACGGGCGGTGTTGGATACCGGTATGACCTCCATTCGCCCCCATATCCCGCTGTTGGCCGCGCTGGCGGCGGCGAATTTCGTGGTCGGTGTCGGCGCCTTTGGTGTCGTCGGCATTCTGGAACCACTGGCGGCGGACCTCGGGTTGGGCCCGGGCCGCGCTGGTGCGCTGATGACCACCTTTGCCATCGCTTATGCGGTGCTGTCGCCGGTGCTGGTGTCGCTGACGGGCGCGTTCGGGCGGCGGCGGGTGATGGCGGCGGGGCTGGTCGCAATCGCGGCAGGCAGTCTGATGGCGGCGCTTGCCCCATCCGAGGCCGTGCTGCATCTGGCGCGCATCGTGCAGGCGGCGGGTGCAGGGGTGTTCACGCCGGTAGCGACCGCGGTCGGGGCCGGGCTGGTCGCGCCCGCGGCGCGGGGGCGTGCGCTAGGCATCGTGTTCATGGGCATGACGCTGGCGCAGGTCGCGGGCATTCCGGCGGCCAGTTATTTGGCCTATTCCGTCGGCTGGCGTCCCGCGCTGTTTGCCGTGGCGATTGCCGCGCTGCCGATGATCTGGCTGGTCTGGCGCATGGTGCCGCGGGGATTGGCGTTTCAGGTGGTGCAACTGGCCGATCTGGCGCGAGTCGCGCGGGACTGGCGGCTGGTGCTGGCGCTGGCGTTTACCGTGGCCTACATGTCGGCCGCCTATGTGTTGTACACCTATCTTGCGCCGTTGTTGTCGCAAACCATGGGCTTCGGGCGCGACGGCGTGGCGCTGGCGCTGTTGATCTATGGTTTTGGCGCGGTGCCGGGGTCGATCCTGGGGGGCTGGCTGGGCGACCGGGTCGGGGCGGTCCGTGCACTGGCGGGGCTGGCGGCGCTGCAACTGGTCTTCATGCCCGCGCTGTCGGCGCTGCCGTTGCCGCTGCCGTTGCTGGGGATCGCGCTGTTCGGCTGGTCGATCTGCGGCTGGTCGTTTTTGCCGCCGCAGCAAGCCCGGCTGATCGCGCTGGCGCCCCCGCTGGCCCCGGTGCTGATCAGCCTGAACGCGGCGGGTATCTATCTGGGCGCGGCCATCGGGTCGGCGGTCGGCGGTGTGGTGATTGCGCAGGTGGGCGTGGGCGGGCTGGGCCTGGCTGCGGCCGGGATGGTGGCGGTCGCACTGGGCATTCTGGCGCTGTCGGCACGGCAGGTGCGCGGCTGATGTGCGGGCGGTTTGCCCTGACATTGCCGGTCGATGCGATGGCGCAACTATTCGCAGCCACCCCGGCGAATGACCTGCCGCCGGGCCCGGAATACAACATTTGCCCGACCACACAGATCAACGTCGTGACGGCGGCGGATGACGCGCGGCGGCTGCGCGCCATGCGCTGGGGATTTGTGCCGACATGGTACAAGGCGCTCAATGACGGGCCGTTGCTGATCAATGCGCGGGCGGAAACCATCGCCGAAAAACCCGCCTTTCGCACTGCGGCTCGCGAAAGGCGCTGCCTGATCCCGGCGGACGGGTTTTACGAATGGCAGCGGGATGGCGCGGAAAAGCTGCCGCATTTCGTCAGCCGTGCCGATGGCGCGCCGATGGTGATCGCCGGGATCTGGCAGGACTGGGAATGCGACGGCCAGCACCTGACGGGATGCGCGATTGTCACCACGGCGGCTAATGGCCCGCTGGCCGCGATCCACGACCGGGTGCCGGTCATTCTGGACCCGCCCGACTGGCCACTATGGCTGGGCGAGGCCGGGCATGGCGCGGCGCGACTGCTGAACGCAGGGCCGCCGGACCGGCTACGGCTGTTTCGCGTGGGCAGGGCGGTCAATTCCAACCGTGCGCGGGGGGCCCAGCTGGTTCAGCCGCTGGCCAAAGATGGCAGCGGCATGACCCTGTAATCCGCGCGATGACCGCGCGGATCGGTTGGTCTGACCGGATCAGTCGGCCTGCGCCCCTGCCGGAGGTTCTGCGAAACTGAATTCGGCAGGGATCAACGGCACATTCGTGCTGTTGTAGATCAGGCCGGTGACCCCGGTGACATGCAGCGACGCCGTGGTATTGGCCGGGACAGACAGTGTCCACAGTTCGCTGGCATTCTGGCCGCCGCCCAGATCCAGCGAAATTTCGCTGGTATTTTCGAAGTACACGGTGTCGCCGGGTTGGACATAGCTGACCTGCGGGAAAAACCCGAAGTCAGTGATGATCACAAGTTGATCTTTTGCTGCGACCGTAGATGGCAAGGTCGCGGCAATACCAACCAGAGCAAAGATAAATTTACGCAGCATTTGTTTTACATCCACGAATCGGCCCCACCCGTTATTCATGCGTTAATGATTACAGACTGATTATGGCCAAAATTGGGCAACCTGTCATAAACCCCGGCTCGATCACGTCATCCGGTTGCCCGCGCCGGTCCGGGGGGCATGGCTAAACCCCGTGGCAAAACCCCGTGGCAAAACCCCTTGCATCGGGCCGTTTGCCCGCGCTACACGGACGGTCATGCGGGCGTTGTGTAATGGTAAGACCCTTGCCTTCCAAGCAAGAGACGCGGGTTCGATTCCCGCCGCCCGCTCCACCGATCCTGCAAACACACTGCTATAACCGCCTTTGGTCAACAACGCCGCCGCCACGGCCGGGGGCCCTGGCCGCTGTGCCGGGGCTGCGGAGGGGGCCAGGCGGCCCACGCGACACCCCGACGCTTGCCCTGACCAGGCTGGATGCCTAAGAACGGCAGGCCGGATGACGGAGGACGGCGCCCATGACCGATACATCCCCTTCCAATGCCGAACGCGCCAAATCGCGCCGGATCGGCGCGTTGCGGGCGCTGACCCCGTTTCTGGCGCCTTATATCGGGCTGGTCGCGGGGGCGGGGGCGGCGCTGGTGCTGACGGCGGCGATATCGCTGCTGCTGCCGCTGGCGGTGCGCCGCGTGGTCGACAATTTCGGCATCGGTGATGATGCGCTGCTGGACCGGTATTTTGCCGGCGCGCTGGGAATTGCCGCGCTGCTCGCGGTGGGCACCGGCCTGCGTTATGCGCTGGTGACCCGGCTGGGCGAACGGGTGGTGGCCGATATCCGCAAGGCGGTGTTCGACCGCGTGATCAGCCTGTCGCCGGCGTTTTATGAACGGGTGATGACGGGCGAGGTGCTGTCGCGCATCACCACCGACACCACCTTGATCCTGTCGGTGCTGGGATCGTCGATTTCGGTCGCGCTGCGCAATGCGCTGATCCTTGTGGGCGGTTTGATCCTGATGCTGCTGACGTCGGCGAAGCTGACCGGGCTGGTGTTGCTGGTCGTGCCGGCAGTGATCGTGCCGATTTTGGTGCTGGGGCGGCGGTTGCGCGGGTTGAGCCGTGAAAATCAGGACTGGATCGCGCAATCGTCCGGCAATGCGTCCGAAGCGCTGTCATCGGTGCAGACCGTGCAGGCCTTTACCGGCGAAATGGGCGCACAGGCCCGGTTCGGCCGCGTAACCGAGGCCAGCTACGATTCGGCCCGGCGGCGGATCACCACGCGCGCGGCGATGACGGTGATCGTGATCCTGCTGGTGTTTTCCGGCATCGTGGGGGTGCTGTGGATCGGTGCGCATGATGTGCGGGCGGGCGACATGACGGCAGGCGCGTTGATCCAGTTCGTGATCTATTCCGTGATGGTGGCGGGCGGTGTGGCCGCGCTGTCGGAAATCTGGGGCGAATTGCAACGTGCGGCGGGCGCCACCGAACGGCTGGTCGAACTGATGCAGGCCGAAGATACCGTGCAGGACCCGCAGGCCCCCCGCGCGCTGCCGCGTCCGGTGGCTGGACGCATCGCCTTTGAAGGCGTCACGCTGCATTATCCGTCGCGGCCTGACGCACCGGCACTGTACGGTGTCGATCTGGTGATCGCGCCGGGGCAGACCGTGGCCCTGGTCGGTCCGTCGGGCGCGGGAAAGACCACGATCATTCAGGCGATCCTGCGGTTCTATGACCCCCAGCAGGGCCGGGTCACGCTGGACGGCATCGACCTGCGCGACATGTCGCGGGCGGATTTCCGGCAGGCCATCGCAATCGTGCCGCAGGATCCGGTGATCTTTGCCGCGTCCGCGCGTGACAACATCCGTTTTGGCCGCACCGACGCCAGCGATGTCGAGATCGAGGCCGCCGCCCGCGCCGCCGCCGCGCATGAATTCATCACCGCACTGCCGCAGGGCTATGACACCGAACTGGGTGAACGCGGTGTCATGCTGTCGGGCGGCCAGCGCCAGCGCATTGCCATCGCACGCGCCATCCTGCGCGACGCGCCGGTGCTGTTGCTGGATGAAGCCACCTCGGCGCTGGATGCCGAAAGCGAAGTCGCGGTGCAGCGCGCGGTGGAACGGTTGTCGGCCGGGCGCACCACGCTGGTGGTGGCGCATCGGCTGGCGACGGTGAAACAGGCCGACCGCATTCTGGTGCTGGATCAGGGCCGCATCGTGGCGCAGGGGACACATGACGCGCTGGTAGCCGAAGGCGGGCTGTATGCGCGGCTGGCGCGGCTGCAATTCACCGATGGCGCGTCAGCGGCTTGAATCCGCCGGGACTGGCCGTGTTTCCGGGTGAATTCCCCTTGTCAGATCGTGCTGCGCTGCGGCTAATGCGGCTGACTTTACCTATGGAGGGTGTAATGGGTCTGTTCAATTTTTGGAAAAAATCCGGCAAGCGTGTTGCAGAAGCGGGTGACGCGACGCCGACCGCCGAGGCGCTGCAAAAGGAAGTCGCCGGTCTGGGTCTTGACACCAAAGGCGCCGAGATTGTCGTCGAAGGCGACAAGGTCACCGTCAAGGGCGGCACCCTGACCGCCGAAGAGCGTGAAAAGGTCGTGCTGGCCGTCGGCAACGTCGAAGGCGTCGCCACCGTCGAGGCCGAGGTCGAAGATGCCGTGTTCCATACTGTCGAAAAGGGCGACACCCTGTCGGCCATTGCGAAAAAGACCCTTGGCAGCGCCAACCGTTATCCGGAAATCTTTGAAGCCAACAAGCCGATGCTGACCCACCCGGACAAGATCTATCCCGGGCAGGTGCTGCGCATCCCCGGTGGCAAAAAGGCCTGATCCGCCCCGCCGCGATCACTTGCGGTGTTCAAGACTACGGAAGGGCAGTCCCATCGGGGCTGCCCTTGACGTTTCGACAACGGTTTTGTGGCAGTTTCCCAAGGTCAGCCTTGCCTGCCTGACCGGCTTGTCACAGAAATGTCGGCAGGGATGGGGTCTGCGAACCCCGAGGAGTTGTTGGGGAGACGTAACATGGGCTTTGCGTCCATCAAAGATACAATTGCGCTAGAAACTGAAATGCCGTGGGCCGACCGCAATGTTCCGCACACGCTGCACCGGTTGCTGGCGGGTACGGCGGCAAAATATCCGAACGGGCGCGCGGCGTCGTTCCAGCTGACCTCGGGGCCAAAAGACAAGGCAGAAACCCTGACCTGGGCCGAACTGCATGCCAAGACCTGCCAGACCGCCAACCTGTTGCGCAAACTGGGCATAGGCGAAGGCGATGTTGTGGCGATGATCCTGCCCAACTGTCTGGAAGCAGTCCTGACCATCATGGGCGGCGCCATCGCGGGCATCGTGGCACCGATCAACCCGCTGCTTGAACCCGAACAGATTGCCGCGATCCTGCGCGAAACCAAGGCCAAGGTTGTGGTAACGCTGCGGGCATTCCCGAAAACCGACATCGCGCAAAAGACGGCCGAGGCAGTACGCCATGCGCCCGGCGTCCATACCGTGCTGGAAGTCGACCTGAACCGCTACCTGACGCCGCCGAAATCCTGGATCGTGCCGTTCATCCGGCCCAAGGTCACCGGCACGCGGCATGCCGATTGCAAACCCTTCAACCGCGAGATTGCCCGTCAGCCCCGCACGCTTGCGTTCGCGGACAGTGCCGGCGACCGTACCTGCGCCTATTTCCACACCGGGGGCACCACCGGCATGCCCAAGGTGGCGCAGCACCGCTATTCGGGCATCATCTACAACGGCTGGCTGGGCGGCACGCTGTTGTTCACGCCCAAGGACAACGTGATCTGCCCCTTGCCGCTGTTCCACGTCTTTGCCTGCCACGTCATCCTGATGGCGGCGGTCACATCCGGTGCGCATGTGGTGTTCCCGACACCCGCCGGCTATCGCGGCGAAGGCGTGTTCGACAATTTCTGGAAACTGATCGAACGCTGGCAGATCAGCTTTGTCATCACCGTGCCTACCGCCGTTTCGGCGCTGATGCAGCGTCCGGTGAATGCCGATGTATCGTCGGTGAAAACCTCGTTTTCCGGGTCGGCGCCGATGCCGATGGAATTGTTCAAGCGGTTCGAGGGCGCGACGAACGTCACCATCGTCGAAGGTTACGGGCTGACCGAAGCAACGTGCCTAGTGTCCGTGAACCCGGTCGATGGCATGAAAAAGGTCGGTTCGGTCGGGATCCGGTTTCCCTATACCGACGTGAAAATCATGAAACAGGCGAATGGCGGTCTGGAGGAATGCGCGCCCGACGAGGTCGGCGAGATCTGCATTTCCAGCCCCGGCGTCAATGCACCCTACACCTACACCGAAACCGACAAGAACAAGGAACTGTATTACCACGGCAAATACCTGCGCACCGGCGATCTGGGGCGGCTGGATGCGGACGGTTACCTGTGGATCACCGGCCGCGCCAAGGATCTGATCATCCGGGGCGGCCACAACATTGACCCCGCCGAGATCGAGGAGGCGCTGTTGATCCACCCCGCCGTCGCCTTTGCCGGCGCCATTGGCCAGCCGGATGCCCATGCGGGCGAAATCCCCTGTGCCTATGTCGAACTGGTGGCCGGCGCCTCTGTCACCAACGAGGAACTGGTTGCGCATTGCAAGGTGCATGTGCACGAACGCGCTGCCTGGCCCAAACACGTCGAAGTGCTGAAAGAATTGCCG
>JBBRCF010000138.1:0-8533 GCA_038205135.1 Rhodobacterales bacterium | reverse complement strand
GCGGCTGGATGGCGTGGACGCTGCCTGTCGCGCTGTTTTTCTACATCATCGGCTGCCTGTTGGTGATCTTCACCATCCTTGCCATCCGGTTTCCCGAAACCCCGCGCACCGGCGTCCTGCGGATCGAGACGACGCGCGGCGACCGGTTGTTCATTTCCCTTCTGGGCTCGGCCTTCATTTCACTGGCCTGGCTCGCCGCCTTCGGCGCACCGCTGACCTATGCGCTGATCCCGTGTCTTGGTTACGCCGCAGCCGTCTTTCGCTGGGTCTGACCAAGGCCGAAAACGACCCCCCGCAAGGGGACAAGACCGAACGTCTCAACATTCTGGGAGGAAAACATGAGATTGCGTCACCAAACCACCGCCATGGCGCTTGCGCTGATGGCCATGGGCGCGCCCCTCTGGGCGGATATCGAGGCGGCGAAAGCCTTCCTCGACGCCGAAATCGGCGACATGTCCACATTGGATCGCGCGGCCCAGGAAGCCGAACTGCAATGGTTCATCGATGCCGCCAAACCCTTTGCGGGCATGGACATCAAGGTGGTCTCAGAAACCATCGGCACCCATGAATACGAAGCCAAGGTTCTCGCCCCGGCCTTTACTGCCATCACCGGCATCAAGATCACCCATGATCTGATCGGTGAAGGCGACGTGGTGGAAAAGCTGCAGACGCAGATGCAGTCAGGCGAAAACATCTATGACGCCTACATCAACGACAGCGACCTGATCGGCACACACTGGCGCTACAAGCAGGCCCGCAACCTGACCGACTGGATGGCCGGCGAAGGTGCTGCGGTGACCAGCCCGACGCTCGACCTGGCCGACTTCATCGGCATCGGCTTTACCACCGGCCCGGACGGCAAGCTGTACCAACTGCCCGACCAGCAGTTCGCGAACCTTTACTGGTTCCGCTACGACTGGTTCAACGACCAGAAAACCAAGGACGACTTCAAAGCCAAGTACGGCTATGACCTTGGCGTTCCGGTCAACTGGTCGGCCTATGAGGACATCGCCGAATTCTTCACCGGCCGCGACATGACCTATGCCGGCGGCCCGGACAAAGTGTTCGGCAACATGGACTACGGCAAAAAGGACCCCTCGCTCGGCTGGCGCTACACCGACGCGTGGATGTCGATGGCCGGCATGGGCGACAAGGGTGAACCCAACGGTCTGCCGGTCGATGAATGGGGCGTCCGGGTCGATGAAAACTCGCGCCCTGTCGGGTCTTGCGTTGCGCGGGGCGGTGCCACCAACGACGCAGCAGCAGTTTACGCCGTGACCAAGGCGATCGAATGGCTGCAAAAGTACTCGCCGCCAGAAGCCGCTGGCATGACCTTCGGTGAAGCCGGTCCGGTTCCTGCACAGGGTGCCATTGCCCAGCAGATGTTCTGGTATACCGCCTTCACCGCCGCTTCCGTGGTCGAAGGCACGCCCGTGATGAACGAAGACGGCACGCCCAAGTGGCGCATGGCCCCGTCCCCGCACGGCGCTTACTGGTCCGAAGGCACCAAGATCGGCTACCAGGACGCCGGTTCGTGGACGCTGATGGAATCCACCCCGGTGGACCGCGCTCAGGCCGCATGGCTTTATGCGCAGTTCGTCACTTCGAAAACCGTGGACGTGAAGAAAAGCCATGTCGGCCTGACCTTCATCCGCGAGTCGACCATCCAGCACCAGTCGTTCACCGACCGCGCCCCGAAACTGGGCGGCCTGATCGAGTTCTACCGCTCGCCCGCACGGGTGCAATGGTCGCCCACCGGCACCAACATCCCGGACTATCCGAAACTGGCACAGTTGTGGTGGCAGAACATCGGCGACGCGATGTCGGGGGCCAAGACCCCGCAAGAGGCTCTCGACAGCCTGTGCGCCGAACAGGAAGCCGTGCTCATCCGTCTGGAAAAGTCGGGCGTGCAGGGTGACCTCGGTCCGAAGATGAACGAAGAGCAGGACCCGCAGATCTGGCTTGATGCTCCTGGTTCGCCGGTCGCCAAGCTGGCAAACGAAAAGCCGCCGGGCGAGACCGTCGCCTATGACGAGCTGATCAAGTCCTGGAAGAACTGAAACCAGCGGGCGGGGTGCAAGCCCCGCCCGTTTTCGCACCGCGTGATCGCGGTTCCTAGCGATTGCCTGAAATTTTCCACCCGGGACGGCACAGAATAGGTTCGCCATGACCCACATCCTCGCCATCGACCTGGGCACCACGTCCTCTCGCACCATCCTGTTCGATGCCCGCCTGCGGGTCGTCGCCTTGGCGCAAGAGGAGTTCCCGCAGATCTACCCTGCCCCCGGTTGGGTCGAACATGACCCCTCGGACCTCTGGGCCGCCGCGGCCGGCACCGCCCGCGCCGCGATCGAAAAGGCCGGCATCGACACCCGCTCCATCGCCGCCATCGGCATCACCAACCAGCGCGAAACGACGCTGATCTGGGACCGCAAGACCGGCCAGCCCATCCACAACGCCATCGTCTGGCAGGACCGCCGCACCGCCCCCACCTGCGACGCACTCGCCGCCGCAGGCCACGCTGCGATGATCACGGCGCGCACCGGCCTGCTGCTTGACCCCTATTTTTCTGCCACTAAGGTCAAGTGGCTGCTCGATCACGTCGAAGGCGCCCGCGATCGCGCCCGGCGGGGCGAGCTGGCCTTTGGCACCGTCGACACATTCCTCGTCTGGAACCTTACCGGCGGCCGCACCCATGCCACCGACGCCACCAACGCCGCCCGCACCATGCTTTATGACATCGGCCGCGGCGCGTGGGATGCCGAGATCTGCGGCCTGCTCGACATCCCCATGTCGCTGCTGCCGGACGTGCGCGACTGCGCTGCCGACTTTGGCGTTACCCGAGCCGACCTCTTTGGTCGTGAAATCCCGATCCTCGGCGTCGCGGGCGACCAGCAGGCCGCAACCGTGGGGCAGGCTTGCTTTACCCCCGGCATGATGAAATCGACCTACGGCACCGGCTGCTTTGCCCTTCTGAACACCGGGGCGGACCGGGTGCCGTCGCAGAACCGCCTGCTGACCACAATCGCCTACCAGTTGGACGGCAAGCCCACCTATGCGCTGGAAGGCTCGATCTTCATCGCAGGCGCGGTCGTCCAATGGCTGCGCGACGGGCTGAAGATCATCCGCGAGGCAAAGGAAACCCAGCCGCTGGCCGAACAAGCCGAAGAGGCACAGGGCGTCGTGCTGGTGCCCGCCTTTACCGGTTTCGGCGCGCCCTATTGGCGACCCGACTGCCGGGGCGCGATCTATGGGTTGACGCGCAACTCGGGCCCGGCCGAACTGGCACGGGCGGCGCTGGAATCGGTCGGTTACCAGACCCGCGACCTGCTAGAGGCAATGAAGGCCGACTGGGGTACTGCGGTCGACGGCGTGCTGCGGGTCGATGGCGGCATGACGGCCAGCGACTGGGCGATGCAGTTCCTGTCCAACATCCTCGGCGCGCCGGTGGACCGCCCCGTGGTGACCGAAACGACCGCGCTGGGGGTCGCCTATCTCGCGGGCTTGCGCGCGGGCCTCTGCCCCGCTCCGGCCGAGTTCCAGAAAACCTGGGCGCTCGAACGCCGCTTTACCCCGGCGATGGACGCAGACACCCGCGCGGCCAAATATGCACGCTGGAAACGGGCGGTGGCTGCCACGATGGCCGTATGACTCCCTTTGGAATCGCAGCGCCGGGGCGCATCCTGTTCGGGCGCGGCGAGGCGGCCAAGGCTGTCGGCCTGATTGTTGAGTATGGTCAGCGCGGGGTTGTCGTGCATGGGGCGCAGGCTGCGCGGGCGGCCTGGCTGATCGACGGGCTGCGCGGCGCAGGAGCGAATGTGCTGGCCCTGTCCTGTGCGGGCGAGCCGACCCTGGCAATTCTGGAAGCCGCACTAACGGCCGCGCGCGGGCACGGCGCGCAGTGGGTTGTCGGTCTGGGTGGCGGTGCCGCCCTCGATCTGGGCAAAGCGGTCGCAGGGCTTGCCCCGGGCACGACGTCACCGATGGACCATCTGGAGGTCGTGGGCCGGGGATTGCCACTGTCGGCTCGGCCACTGCCGTTCATCGCGATCCCGACCACCAGCGGGACCGGCGCCGAGGCGACAAAGAACGCCGTCATCGGCATCCCCGAACATGGCCGCAAGGTCAGTCTGCGCGACGACCGCATGCTGGCGCGACTTGCCATCGTTGATCCGGCACTGACCGATGGCAGCCCGCGCGCCGTCACGCTCGCCTCGGGCCTTGATGCGATCACGCAGGTGATCGAGCCCTATGTCTGCACCCGAGCTAACGCATTTACGGATGCGCTGACCCTTCCGGCCATCCAATTGGGGATCAACGCCCTGATCCGGTTGATGCAGGGTGAAGAGGCGCGGGCGCGCGATGAAATGGCATGGGTCAGTCTGTGCGGCGGGCTGGCTCTGGCGAACGCGGGCCTCGGTGCCGTGCATGGTCTGGCCGGCGTGATCGGTGGGCGCGTGCCCTCACCCCATGGCGCGATCTGCGGGGTGCTTTTGGGGCCGGTTCTTGCCGTAAATCGCGATCGGGCAACCGGCGTCGCGCAGGCGCGGCTTGACCAGGTCTGCGGGATCGTCGCCGCGGCTTTGGGTGTGACGCCTCAAACTGCCCCGGCTGGCCTCGCCCGCTGGGCGACGGCCGCGGGGTTGCCAACGCTGGCGGCGCTGGGTCTTGATCCGGCAGATCACGCTGTTGTCGCCGCGGCAGCGCTTGCCTCTTCGTCGATGAAGGGAAATCCAGCTGTGCTGTCAGCGGCGGAACTGATCGAGGTTCTGAACCTTGCCAGCAGGCGTGCCTGACAGAAATGCCGGCAGGGCCCGAAGTGGGTCACCCATTGTCCGACGAAACAGGGCCTGCTTGCATGTTGTCGGGCAACCCGAGGACGTGGTGGGCGAGGTGGATGGAATAGAACCCGGTCCATCGGAAATCTGCCTGTCATTTGTGGTGTTCGCCCGCCTTGGACCAATGGACGGATCATCGGTCAGAAGCGCCCGCTCTTGCCGAAGCAGGTCTGGTCCGTCCGCGTCCGGCTCGAGATGGCAGACAACAGACGCGAACTCGCGCTGTTCAACATGGCCATCGACTGCAAGTTCCGGGGCCGCGACCTTGTCCGACTTGGGGTGATCGACGCTTGCACCGCAAATCGGGTCAGGGATCGGGCCGCAGTGAGGCCAAGCATGAACCGCAAACCTGTCAGGTTTGAGATCACAAAGACCAAGGTTTGTCTGTGGCGCAGTGGATCCGTGACCCCGCGATGATGGGGTCTGAATTCCTGTAGCCCAGCCTGGTGCATGCCCGCCACCAATCCGCGCTGGCTGCACCGGAGCCAAAACTTCTGCAACGCCCATCGGCATTCCTACGCGACAGGCGCCGACAGCGACACTCCCTGCCTTCAACCCATTTCCGGGCAACTGTTGCGCCTCTCACTCTCCGCGAATAGAGCATAAAGGGCAGATATTCGGACAAAGCGGACACTTCCTAAGAAAATCGCTGTATGTTATCGACTGCAAAAAAGAAATGAGCCGCAGATGGACATTCAGAAATCACTATTGCTTATGGTTGCCTTTTTTGGGATGGCCATCGGAACCTACTTTCTTATCTCGCCCTATGAGCAGTGCAAAAGAGAACAGGTGGCTAAATTCAAAGGTCAGGATACATCCGCTATGGGCGTTTCGACGTCGGAATTAACCAAGGCCGTTTGCGCAAAAATGACCAACTGGTAGTTGCGGCGATTTTCGGAGATCGCTCTCTTCGGGCTCGAAGCGGCCGTGCCCAAGGCCCGGCGAGTTGTCCCGCCAGGTCCATGACGCCGGGGTTGCGGGGTTGCGCGCAGAGGCCCGAACGGGATCAGGGGGATTGTCCGTCGACGGGATGGTCAATAGGACAAGGATGTGGAAGGAACCCATTCCATATCCTGCCAATCGGACTTGACTGACCCCGGACCCGCGACGGCAACGACGGCGTCACGTTCCGGCGACCGACCTGTGCCACCCCGAAAATTTCGGGCATCATGAGGGGCCGGCGTCCGGAACGCGCAGTAGAATGAACGGCGTCGAAAACCACACGGGTTCCGGTGACCTTGCCGACGACATTCTGCGTTCAAGGATCGCGTCAGATCGGCAGCTACCGCGTTTCACCCACAGGACGCAGCCGAATCCAGGACAGAGGCTGATCGGGCCCAATATCCAAAGGGCAACCTTTTCTCTTTCAAAAAAGAAGGCTCAGGGCGCCCGCATTTTCCCTAGAAAATCCAGCAAGGCCGCGCCGGTCCGGACGCCCGCCAGAAACAGGTCGATCTGCAGGTTTTCGTTCGGGGCGTGGTTGGCTTCATCGGCATTGGCATACGGCATCACATAGGCGGGCACGCCCAGCACCTTGGTGAAGACGTAATCAGGCAGGCTGCCGCCCGCGCAAGGATACACCAGCGGCGGTTCGCCCCGTGCCTGTGTGATGGCCGCCTGGATGACCTTGCCCCACGGATCGTCGAAAGGCGTTTTCGACGGCAGCATCCCGCCATGAAAGATCACCTCGACCTCGGGGGCGTGGCGGGCGACATGGGCGCGCACGCAGTCCATGACCTGATCTGGGGTCATGGCCTCGACAAGGCGGATGTCGCATTTGGCCAGCGCCTCGCAGGGCAGCACCGATTTTGACCCCGGCCCGCCGTATCCGCCATGCAGGCCGTTGATGGTCAGCGTGGGGTGAAACATCAACCGGTCCCGGAACGGACGGTCAGCCGGGGCGTCCAGTCGCGACAGGCCCATGTCGGCCATGTAACCCGGCAGGTCCAGCGGCAGGGCTGCGGCGGCGGCGATCTCGGCGTCTGTGGGGGGGATGATCGGGTCGTGCAGCCCGTCGATGGTGATACGCCCGTCGGGGGTTTTCATCGTGGCCAGCAGGTGCACCAGCGTCCAGATCGCGTTCGGCATGACGCCGCCGTAATTGCCCGAATGGGCATCGCGCGCCGCGGTGCGCACGCGCAGTTCGAACGAGCACATGCCGCGCACGCCATAGATCAGCGTCGCCCGGCCGGATTCGTGCAGGGGGCCGTCGGCGGTGACAACCAGATCGGCCTGCAACCGGTCGCGGTGTTCGCGGACGAAATCGGCGATCTGGGGCGATCCGATTTCTTCTTCGCCCTCCAACAGAAAGATCAGGTTGCAGGGCAACGTGCCATGGACGGCCAGATGCGCCTCGATCGCCATGATCTGTGCGAAATGCTGGCCCTTGTTGTCGCCCACGCCGCGCGCATAGATCCGGCCGTTGCGGATGGTTGGCTCGAACGGGGGGCTGTCCCACAGGTCCAGCGGGTCCGGCGGCTGTACGTCGTAATGACCGTAGAACATGACGGTGGGCTTGGCCGGATCGACCATATAGCGGGCCAGAACAAAGGGGTGGCCCTTTGTCGGCACCGATTCCACCTGCATTCCCAGTTTGCCCAGCATGGTGACCAGCAGTTCCGACACCTCGCGGATGCCGATGTTATGGGCGCTGATCGACGGGTTTTTCACATAGTCGATCAGCCGCGCCACATAGTCGTCATCCCGCGCGGCGATATGGGTCAGAACGGGGGTCAGCGTATCGGTCGTCATGCGACGGCCCTTTCCAGAAGGATGTTGCCCGAGGGATGAACGACACCGGACCAGCCGGGGGCGACATAGGTGGTGGTGTCCAGCTGGGTCAGGATCGCGGGTCCGGCAAAGCGCGACCCGGCCCCCAGTGCCGCGCGGTCAAATACCGGCACCTGTCGGGGCGCGCCTGCGATCAGCACGGTGGTATGTTCGATGGGTGCGGGGGTTTCGCCCGGTTCCAGCGTGACGGTGGGCGGGTTGCGCGCAATGCCCGTGGCGTGGACGCGCAGCGTGACCAGCTCGATCACCGCGCCGAGGTTGAAGCCATACAGCGCCTTGTGCGCGGCGCGGAAATTCTGTTCGACCACGTCGCGGTCTGGGGCCCAGTCCACCGCGATCTCGCCGCCCTGGCCCATGTAGCGCATCAGCGCCACATGGTCGATCACGCGCGCCTCTGGCGCAACGCCTTCAGCATCCAGCCAGGTTTTGGCCTGTTTTTCCAGATCTGACACGATCGCGGCCGAGGCGGGGCCATCCATCGGCCCGGCCCGGGCCATCGCGCGGGAAAACTCGGACTTCAGGTCGGCGGTCAAAAGCCCGTTGGCGCACAGGATGCCGGGCGCATTGGTGATCAGCACCCGGCGGATACCCAGAAGGTCGGCCAAAGCGCAGCCGTGCAGCGGCCCTGCGCCACCAAACGGGACCAGCGTAAAGTCGCGCGGATCATGCCCGCGTTCGACCGACACCACCCGGATCGCGCCGACCATGTGGTTGTCAGCAATCGCAAGGATCCCGCGCGCGGCCTGTTCGACGTTCAGCCCCAGCGGTTGGGCGATACCCGCAACGGCGGCGTGCGCCGCGTTCACATCCAGCAGCATCCGTCCGCCCAGCAGGCGCGCTGGCAACTGCCCCAGCACCACATGGGCATCGGTCACGGTGGGTTCGGTCCCGCCCTTGCCATAGGC
>JBBRCF010000137.1:0-8536 GCA_038205135.1 Rhodobacterales bacterium | reverse complement strand
TGTTGCCGTTCAGAAACACCCGGCGATGGATATGGGCGTGGATCGCGCGGGCCAGAACCTGACTTTCGACATCGCGGCCAAGGCTGATGTAATCGTCGGCGGATTGCGCATGGGTGACGCGGATGGTGTCCTGTTCGATGATAGGCCCTTCGTCCAGATCGGCGGTGACGTAATGCGAGGTCGCGCCGATCAGTTTCACACCGCGTTCATAGGCCTGTTTATAGGGGTTCGCGCCCTTGAAACTCGGCAGGAACGAATGGTGTATGTTGATGATCCGGCCCGACATTTTCCGGCACATCGTATCGGACAGCACCTGCATGTAGCGCGCCAGCACAATCAGGTCGGCACCCGCTTCTTCGACTACCTCCATGATCCGCGCCTCGGCTTGCGGTTTGTTGTCCTTGGTCACCTTGATGCAGTGAAACGGCAGATCGTGGTTCACCACCACTTTCTGGTAATCCATGTGGTTGGAAATCACCGCCACGATGTCGATGGGCAAGGCGCCGATGCGCCATCGATACAACAGATCGTTCAGGCAATGGCCAAACCGGCTGACCATGATCGCCACCTTCATCCGCACGCTTTCATCATGAAACCCGTGGACCATGCCGAACCGGTTGGCGATCGACCCGAAATCGGTGATCAGTTGCGGCAACGTCGTGCCGGTTTCGGCGGTGAAACTGATGCGCATGAAAAACGCGCCGGTTTCCGCATCGTCGAATTGCGAACTGTCGGTGATGTTGCAGCCATGGTCGGCCAGGAACGTGGCAATGGCGGCAACGATACCGCGGGTTGATACACAGGTGACAGTCAGACAATAGCGGGACATGACGGGATTTCCTTTCGCGCGCGTCCGGCGACAGAATGCGTTTTCCGCAGCGGCGTCAACGTCGCCCGCCACTGTTCAGGACCGTGACCGCACGACAAACGGCATGACAGGTTTCCCATAATGAACGCCGTGACCGATCTGCTGTCCCGCCACGTCGACGGCCCGGCAGGCCCTGCCATCGCCCTGGCCTGTGCGGCACCCTGACAGTGCGATGTCGGAAAATCTGGTGCACCCGACTGGATTCGAACCAGTGGCCTCTGCCTTCGGAGGGCAGCGCTCTATCCAGCTGAGCTACGGGTGCCTGCGCGGGTCTATAGCGGCTGGCCGGTGTCCCTGCAACTGGCAAAACCCGGCATCAGCCCAGCAGGTCATGTGCCAGTTCCAGCGCGTCGATCAGCACATCAACCTCGGCATGGGTGTTGTACATCGCGAATGACGCGCGGCAGGTCGCGCCGACGCCCAGATGATCCATCAGGGGCATCGCGCAATGGGTCCCTGCACGTACGGCCACGCCTTTTTTGTCCAGAATCGTCGATATATCATGGGCATGTGCTGCACCCTGCATCGAAAAGCTGAAGATTGCTGCCTTGTCCGGTGTGCTGCCCTGCACGGTCAACCAGTTCAGCCCAGTCAGACGTTCGGACGCATAGGCGGCCAATCCTGCCTCGTGGGTGGCGATGTTGTGCATGCCGATGCGCATCATGTAGTCCAGCGCCACGCCCATGCCGATCTGTTGCACGATGCCGGGCGTGCCGGACTCGAATTTCATCGGCGGCTCGTTGTAGGTGACGGTATCTCGGGTGACCTCGCGGATCATGTCGCCACCGCCAAGGAACGGGCGCATTTCCGCCAGCCGTTCGTGCCGAATAAAGATCGCGCCGGAACCAGTTGGTCCGTATAGCTTATGTCCCGTGATAGCATAGAAGTCACAGCCCATTTCCGCAACGTTTACCGGCAGATGCACCGCGCCTTGGCTGCCATCCACCAGCACCGGCACGCCACGGTCCCGCGCGCCGGCACAGATCGCCGCCACATCGATCACCGCGCCGGTGACGTTGGAACAATGCGTGACCGCCACCAGTCTGGTGCGCGGCCCGATCGCATCCAGCACCGCCTGCGGGTCCAGCCCGCCATCCGCCGTGCAATCCACCCATTTCAGCACCACGCCCTGCCGGTCGCGCAGGAAATGCCACGGCACGATATTGGCGTGATGTTCAAGGATCGACAGCACGATTTCATCGCCGGGCTGCAGCCGCGGCGCGGCCCAGGCATAGGACACCAGATTGATCGCTTCGGTGGTGCCCGAGGTGAACACGATCTCATCTTCGGACGGCGCGCCCAGAAACCGCGCGACAATGCCACGAACCGCCTCGTATTTCTCGGTGGCCACGGTGGACAGGTAATGCAGGCCGCGATGCACATTGGCATATTCGTGCGAATAGGCGTGCGTCACGGCGTCGATCACGCAGCGGGGTTTCTGCGCCGACGCGCCATTATCAAGATAAACCAGTGGTTTGCCATTCACAGTTCGCGTCAGGATAGGAAAATCGGCCCGGATGGCGTCAACGTCGAACATGGTCGCTCCTCAGATCGGTTGTGGCGGGGATACGCCGGTCAGGGTCAGCACAAGGGCCAGCCCGAATGACAGGGCCAGCACAGCCAGACCCGATGTTATAACGGCATGCAGCGGGCCAGAGAACCGATGGGCTTCCTGCAGGAAACTGATGAACAGCCACAGGCCCAGAATACTGACGGCCAGCGTCAGGATCGTCGCCAGCGCGCCGGACACGATCATCAGCAGAACGATCACGGCCTGCGCGGCGACGCGCAGGCATTGCAGCCAGACCGTGACCGCCAGAACATCGGTGATCGTCCCGGTTCCGCCCATCATGGCGCCGATCCGCGTCAACAGCAGCACCAGCGCCAACGCCCCCGTCCCCATGATCGACGCATAGACCAGCGGGTTGGCAAACATGACCGGCAGATTTTCCACCGGCGGCGACAGCGCCATCGACAGGAAAAACAGCAGGCTGTTGACCACAACCGTCAGCGCGAACAGCATCAGAAGGACCTGAATGGACAGGCTGAAATCGATCACCCGGCGTGCCGCAACGCGCGGCGCCATGACGCTGGTGCGGATCATGTCAGACAGGAACGGGTTCATCATGTGACCTTTGCCCAGTTTGGGCGGATCAGCCCCATAATGGTGAAACCGCCAAAGGCCACGATCCACAGCCCTGCCACCAATTGCATTTGCCCGCCCGGGCCGATCAGCCCGGCCACCAACCCCAACAATAGCGCCATCGGGGCCGCTGCCAACAGCGACCAGAACAGTGTCAGCCGCAATTGGTACCCCAACTGCCGGCGCCCCAGCAGGCCCGCGATGCCGCCCACCAGCATCGTGCAAAGCCACACGATCAGCGGCAGCACGAAAACGAACAGCAGCGCCTGCCAGAACAGGCGCGCTTCCACTGGCACGGCCGGGTCAATATAGGACGTCCGCGCGGCAGCCGGGCTGGCGGCTATGAAGTGCACCACGCCCCCGACCAACGCATGGGTCAAGGCCAGATCCTCGCGCCGGCCTGCCGCGATCAGCCGGTCCCAGACCGTGCCGGGCCGGCGCCACATCGCAACAATATCACGGGTCAGCGCCATTATGCCCGCCGTGCCAACCAGCCGCGCAACCGGTCCGCGATGTCGTCGCGCAGCGTTTCGTCGGCGATTTCGTCCAGCGCCTCGGCCACGAAGGACAGCACCAGCAGGTCCACCGCCGCCTTGCGCGGCACCCCGCGTGAACGCAGGTAGTACAGCGCGGTCTCGTCGATCGCGCCGGACGTGGACCCGTGCGAACAGGCGACGTCGTCTGCATAGATTTCCAGTTCCGGCTTGGCCAGAAACTGGCTGTCTTCGTCCAGCAGCAACGACTGGCTGATCTGGTAGCCGTCGGTTTTCTGCGCGCCCTTTTTCACCAGGATCTTGCCTTGGAACACGCCGACCGCGCCGTTGCGCAGCACCTTCTTGAACACCTGGCGGCTTTCGCAGCCGACGGCGTCATGGGTCAGGAACACGGTGTCGTCATGGTGAAACGCGCCGTCGCCCAAAGCGGCCCCCGCGATATGGGCAATGGCCGCATCGCCTGCCATGTCGATCACGGCCTCGTTGCGGGTCAGGCGGCCGTTGACGGTCAGGGTAAAGCTCTTGAAGAGCGCGCCCGCTTCGACGCGCGCAAACAGATGGGTCGCGGCATGGCGGTCGCGGTCGCGGCCCTGGGCGCGGATGTGGTGAAACTGCGCCGCAGCGCCCACGTGAACCTCCAGCAGCGTGGTGAACCGCGCTGCACCTGGCCCGTTTTCCAGCAGCGTCAATTCCGCGCCGGGGTCCAGCCGGATGACATGGTGCAACACCGCATCCGACGTCCCCACGCGGTGCAGATAGACCAGCGATACCGGGCGAAGCGCCTTTGCCGTTGCATGGATCAGCACGCCATCGGTTGCGGTCGCGGTGGCGAGTGCTGCAAATGGCCGCGCGACGGGGTGCTGCCCTTTGGCCTCCAGCTGGCCATACAGCCCCTGCGCCCAGTGGTTACCGGCCGCCTGCACGTCGGCCAGCCGTTCGATGCGGATGCCGGCCACATCCAGCGGATCGCTGTCGGCTTCGGAATAGACGCCGTCGATGAACACGATCCGCAGCCGGTCCACCGCGTCAAACACCGGCACCTCGTCCGCGCGGAAATCCATGGCGGGGCCAGGCGTCGCGGCGTTCAGCGCATCGGGCCGGGTATAGCGCCAGTATTCATCGCGCCGGCCCGGCAGGCCCATAGCGGTCAGACGCGCCAGCGCATCAGCGCGCACGGGTGCGGTCCATCCGGTGGTGACCAACGTGTGGGCTGCCAGACGGTTCACCAGTGCGTCGGGTTTCAGCGCGATCAGCGTCATCCCCGCACCTCGGCCAGAATATCGGCATAGCCGTTGTTTTCAACTTCCAGCGCCAGCTCGGGTCCGCCGGTTTTCACGATCCGGCCATCGGCCATGATATGCACCACATCAGGGGCGATATGGTCCAGCAGACGCTGGTAATGCGTGATCACCAGAAACGACCGCCCCTGATCGCGCAGCGCGTTTACGCCGTCCGCCACCAGTTTCATCGCATCGACGTCAAGCCCGCTGTCGGTTTCGTCCAGAATGCACATCTTTGGTTCCAGAATGGCCATCTGCAGGATTTCGTTGCGCTTTTTCTCGCCGCCCGAAAACCCTACGTTGACGGGACGCTTGAGCATCTCGGCATCGATTTTCAGCGATTTTGCCTTTTCGCGGATCAGTTTAAGGAAATCGCCGGCGCTGACCTCGGGTTCGCCACGGGTCTTGCGCTGTGCGTTCATCGCGGTGCGCAGAAAGGTCATGTTGCCGACACCCGGAATTTCCACCGGATACTGGAACGCCAGAAACAGCCCGGCCGCCGCGCGGGCCTCGGGGTCCATCGCCAACAGGTCCGCACCTTGCAGCGTGGCAGAGCCTTGCGTCACGCGATACCCGTCGCGGCCTGACAGCACGTAGGACATGGTGGATTTGCCCGACCCGTTCGGCCCCATGATCGCATGCACGGTGCCCGCGGCGATCGACAGGTTGACGCCTTTCAGGATCGGCTTTGCATCCTCTTCAAGTTCGACGTGCAGGTTATTGATCTCTAGCATTATTGTCCTTTCCGTGCAGGGCCTTTTCAGGGCCTCTGCATCAACTGGATGATTTTCAGCAGGCGGTCGGCAGGGACCGCCATGGGGGTGATGTCGAACTGCACCATGCGGCCGATGGTGGCGACTGGCGCGCCGACAAAGGTTTCGATGACATGGTTCTGCGGCCGGCTGGTATAGTCATCGACGAAAACCGTCACCAGGCGCGATGTGCGAAATGCGGTCGCCAGCACGCAGCCGGCCCGAAACCGCCCGTCGACCAGGACCACGTCGGGGGGGATAAAACCGGACAGGTCCCAGACCTCCAGCGGATACCGCGCAAAACGCTGGCATTCGCTGTGACCGACCGGGTGGCCCCATTCCTTGGTCGGGCCGATGTCGGACCATATGATGTCCACTTCGCTGCCCGCAGCGGGCGGGTTTACGGTGAACCAGTTGCGCATCATCTGCGCCCAGACCGGATCGCTTTCGACCGACCAGATCGCCTTGCCCGGCATTTCGGCCGCCATCACCGTGGACCCGCCCGACCCGTATTCCAGGATTGAGGCCGCGCCCGCATAGGCCGCGCGTAGCACAGCGGCTTCGGTGTCCGGCAGGGTCAGTTCCGGGCGGACAAGGACGTTCGTCACTGTCATTCGATCACCACCGCCATCCCCGAGGCCGATACCATCAGCATCGACTGGCCCACCACCTCGTAATCAAGGTCGATGCCCACCACCGCATTGGCCCCTTGCGCTACGGCGCGGCCCTGCGATTCCGCCAGAGCGGTTTCGCGCGCACCCTGAAGTTTCGATTCGCATGCGCCCGACCGGCCACCGACGTTATCGGTAATGCCTACGAACATGTTGCGCAGGATATTGGCGCCCTTGATCGCCTCGCCCACCGCGATGCCCTGGTAGGCGGTGATGCGAGGGCCCTCGATCTGGTCCGTGGTGGTCAGGATCATCGGCGTTTTCCCTTGATTGTGCGGTCCCCATGGCGTGAGGCCAGGTTGCGTATCGCGTGGCGTGTCGCGTGTCATGCGGCCCCCCGGAACACCAGCGCGGCCCCGAGCGCGATAAAGCCAAA
This sequence comes from Rhodobacterales bacterium, assembly GCA_038205135.1. GTDB lineage: Bacteria > Pseudomonadota > Alphaproteobacteria > Rhodobacterales > Rhodobacteraceae > UBA9554. Next base: position 1,952 of record JBBRCF010000137.1, on the reverse strand, counting down.
GCCCAGCCCGGTCTGCCAGCTGATCGCCTCTTTCAGCCAGAATACCGAAAACAGCACGAAAACCACCAGCGTGATAACCTCCTGGATGGTTTTCAACTGCGCCGCCGAATAGACTTGGTGGCCCATGCGGTTGGCGGGCACCGCCAGCCAGTATTCGAAGAATGCGATGCCCCAGCTGACCATGACCACGATCCACAGCGCCTTGTCCTTGTGGTCCAGATGGCCATACCAAGCAAAGGTCATGAACCCGTTCGACAGCGCCAGCAGCAGGATCGGCGTGATGTAGGTCATGGTCATGCGCGCAACTCTGCCGGCAGCAGATCGACATAGGCGGCGGCGCTGTTGCGCGGCACGCGGCCCCGCGCGGCGAGCGTATCAAGGCACAACAGCGCCAGATCATGCGATGCGATCATTCCTGCTGCGATCAGAGCCAGATGTGCCAGCGCGTCGTCGGACCAGGCCGCGCGATCCTCCAGCGACCGGATATAGACCGCGTCGCCGTCGATCAGTTGCGATGCCATCGCGCTGGCATTGACCCGCGCGCGCTGCGAATGCCCCAGCATGCGCGCCTTCTGGTGCAGGAATTTATGCAATACAAAACCCTGATCGCGCAGCGCGCGGTCCAGTTCCCACAGCGCGGGTTCGCCGTCGTACAACCGGTAAAACCGCATTTCCGCCACCACGGCGACCGCGCTGGCCAGCCGGTCACGGCCCCCCGCAATGACAACGCACTCCGCGCCTTGCGCGTCGACCTTCAACAGGTCCAGGGGCGGGAGGTCGGCGATGTCGTCCAGCCGCCGTGTCGTCACGGGCATCCGCGTGTCGGTGCCCAGATGACGGCGGAAATGGCCAAGATATCCCGTGGCTGCCGCGCTGATCGGATAAAGCGACGACATTTCCGACGCCGGATAGGCATGGAACGTCGCCGCCTGCCCATCGCCGACCGCCTCTGGCAACACGGTCACAGCATCAGGCGCTTCGGCAATCAGCCGGGCACGCGCCGCATCGTGCGGTTCGAACGCCCAGACCTGTGCCAGACCTGCCCGCAGCAGCCCGGCATAGGGCGGCTTGCCCAGCGGGTTCGCGCCGATATCGGCGATGCGCAGGGGGCGCGATGGCGCCAGCCGCCGCGCCAGATAACCGATCAGGGCCTTTGTGCTCTGTGCCATCTGTTTGCTCTGGTGTTTGCTCTGGGTGCTTGCGGCGGCGGGACCGGTCTGCAAACCGCAGATCAGCCCACCGAGCCTTCCAGCGATATTGCCACCAGCGCCTGCGCCTCCAGCGCGAACTCCATCGGCAGCGCCTGCAACACGTCCTTGCAGAACCCGTTGACGATCAACGCGACCGCCGCTTCCTCGCCCACACCGCGCGCCCGGCAGTAGAACAGCTGATCCTCGTCCACCTTGGATGTGGTCGCTTCGTGTTCCGCCCGCGACGAGGTGTTGCGGATCTCGATGTAGGGCACAGTATGCGCGCCGCAGCTATCGCCGATCAGCAGGCTGTCGCATTGCGTGTAATTGCGGCTGCCCGCGGCCTTTGGGTGCATCGACACCAGCCCGCGATAGGTGTTCTGCGCGTGGCCTGCCGAAATGCCCTTGGACACGATGCGCGATTTAGTGCGCTTGCCCAGATGCACCATCTTGGTGCCGGTATCGGCCTGCTGGTAATTGTTAGTGATGGCGATGGAATAGAACTCGCCCTGGCTGTCATCGCCGCGCAGGATGCAGGACGGGTATTTCCATGTCACCGCGGACCCGGTTTCCACCTGCGTCCACATCACCTTGGCCCGGTCCCCCCGGCAATCGGCCCGCTTGGTGACAAAGTTGTAAATTCCACCTTTTCCGTTCTCATCGCCCGGATACCAGTTCTGCACCGTGGAATATTTCACCTCGGCATCTTCTAGGATGACGATCTCTACTACCGCCGCGTGCAGCTGATGGGTGTCGCGCTTG
>JBBRCF010000136.1:0-8737 GCA_038205135.1 Rhodobacterales bacterium | reverse complement strand
GGCGTTCTGGCGCGGCTGGACGCGGTGGCGGGCCGGGTGTTGTGAGGCTGATCTGCGGTCTGGTCCTGCTGGCCAGTGGGGCGGCGGCACAGGAATATGTCACGACCGCAGGGCCGCTGTCGGAGATTGAATTCTACCGGCTGGTGGCTTGCGCCGCGCCACCCGGCGGCGTTTGTGGCAAGCCGGTGGTGCGCTGGACGCTGGACCTGCCGTTGCGGGTCGCGATCACCCGGATGGACCGGGCGTTTCCGGGCGGCAAGGCGAAACGCGCCGAGGCCGCGTTGGCCCGCGGCTGCGGGGGCGCCCAGACGCGGGTGTGGTTTGGAGCGAATGGCACGATCCGGCGCGCCGCTGTGCTGTTTTCGCGCACCTTGTCCATCCGGACCTGCGAATCCGCCATGCTGGAAGAGGTGATGCAGGCGTTGGGTCTGTTGACCGATAGTCGCAACCCGTTTTTCGACACACGGCCGGTCTTGTCCCAAGACAGCAATGCGATGAAGATGCCGGGGCCGCAGGACATCATGGCCCTGCACCGGCACGACCCGCCCGAATGACCTGACCCAATGCGAGTTTCCGAATGAAAACCGTCAAGGATTACATCCGCACCATCGTCGATTTCCCGCACGAAGGCATCCTGTTCCGCGATGTCACCACGCTTTTTGCCGATCCGCGCGGGTTTCGCATCTGCGTGGACCAGTTGCTGCACCCCTACACCGGGCGGCGCATCGATAAGGTGGCGGGGCTGGAGGCGCGCGGGTTCATCCTCGGCGGTGCGGTGGCGCATCAGCTGGGCTGCGGCTTTGTGCCGATCCGCAAGAAAGGCAAGCTGCCGGGTGCCACGATCAGTGCGTCCTATACGCTGGAGTATGGCGAGGCGGTGATCGAGGTGCATGACGACGCAATTACGGCCGGCGAAACCGTGCTGATCGTGGACGATCTGCTGGCGACCGGGGGCACGGCGGCGGCGGGGATTTCGCTGGTGGAACGGCTGGGCGGGGTGATCGTGGGCTGTGCGTTTGTGGTCGATCTGCCGGACCTGGGCGGACGCAAGCGGCTGGAGGCGATGGGGATGGCGGTTCATGCGCTCTGCGCCTTTGACGGACATTGAGGGGATATCACGATGCAGGCGGCGGGGCGTGTGATACGGATCATGGCGATGTCACTGGTGCTGTGCGCTGCGGCGGCGCAGGCAGAGGTGGCGCGCCCCGCGACCGCCGGCGATACGCTGCGCCTGATGCGCGACGCCTATGCCGCGCATCCGCAGGCAGATCAGGTGCAGATTGATACGGGCCTTGGCGCGGTGATCACCACCCGCAGGGATGGCACCGATGTGACCAGCTATCCCGACAACTTGCACCGCGCCTTGCAGGACGCCGCGACTGATGCCGACCGGCAGGCCGTGCTGGACCGGTTTGTTGCCAGCGCGTTTGAACTGACCGGCGACCTGCCGCCCGATCCCGCGGCGCTGATGCCGGTGCTGCGCCCGCCCGCGATGTTCGCCGGGCAGACCGATGGCCCGATCAGCGCGCCGTTTCCCGGCCCGCTGGAGATGTTTTTTGTGCTGGATGCCCCTAGTGGCGCGGCCTTTGTCACGGGTGACATGCTGGGCGCGTTGCGACTGGACGCCGCAGGGGTGCAGGGGCGCGCAATTGCCAATCTGCAGGCGCGGGACGGGCAGGTGCGAGTGCAGGGCAGCGGGCCCTACATGATCGTGGCGGATGGTTATTACGAAAGCTCGCTGTTGCTGGACCCCGCCCTGTGGGACAGCGTCGATGCGCAGATCGGGCAGGTGGTGGCGCTGCCGCTGGCGCGCGATCTGCTGCTGTTTGCCGATGCCGATCGGCCAGATATGCTGGCCGCGCTGAAACGCATCGTGGCGGTGGAATACGCCAATCTGTCCAACATGCTGACGTCCGAAGCGCTGGTGCTGCGTGACGGCGTCTGGATACCTTTTGTGTTGCCATGACACTGCGCGCATCCCCTTGCTGCGGCGGCACCGATCCTGTCTGATACGGCGGCAGACATGAGGGACCATGATGACACCGCCAGACACCGACATGAACCAGATCGCCGCCGAATTGTTGCACCTGCGCCGGGCCGAACTGGCCAAGGGCGACCCGGTGGCACTGCCGATCACGCTGGCGTCGATGTATCACCTGCCGGGCGACCCGGCCGGCGCGCGCGGCTATGGGCGGATGGACAACCCGACCTGGGACGGGCTGGAACATGCGCTGGGCCTGCTGGAAAACGCCACCGCCATCGCGTTTCCGTCCGGCATGGCGGCGATTTCGGCGGCGTTCTTTGCCACGGTCAGGGCAGGTGACAAGGTGATCATCCCGGCGGATGGCTATTACACGACGCGGCTGTTGGCAGATAAATTCCTGAAACCGCTGGGCGTGGTGGTCGAGGAGCGCCTGACACCCGCGATGGGCGAAGGCGGTTTTGCGGGTGTGCGGATGGTGTTTCTGGAAACGCCGTCCAATCCGGGGCTGGACCTGTGCGATATCGCGGGCATCGCCACCGCCGCCCATGCTGCGGGCGCGCTGGTGGTGGTCGACAACACCACGATGACGCCGTTTGGCCAGCGCCCGCTGGATCTGGGCGCCGATCTGGTAGTGGCCGCCGATACCAAGGCCCCGTCGGGCCATTCCGACGTGTTGATGGGCCATGTCACGGGGCGCGATCCGGCGTTGATGGCCGCTGTGCGCGACTGGCGCAAGATCTCTGGCTCTATTCCCGGCCCGTTCGAGGCTTGGGCCACGCATCGCGGCCTTGAAACGCTGGAACTGCGGTTTTCGCGCATGTGCGCCTCGGCCGCCGAGGTGGCGGCGCGGTTGCAGGGGCACCCCAAGGTCAGCATGGTGCGCTATCCCGGCCTGCCGGGCGATCCGGGGCACAACCTGTGTCAGGCCCAGATGGCGACGGGAGGTTTCCTGATCAGCCTGACACTGGACAGCGAAGACCGTGCCGAACGGTTCATCACCGGTTGTGCGGTGCTGCAACCGGCGACATCTTTTGGCGGGGTCCATTCATCCGCCGAACGCCGCGCGCGGTGGGGCGACAAGGTGGCACCGGGGTTCGTGCGCCTTTCGGTGGGGATCGAACCTGTGGGGGTGCTGTGGGAAGCGCTGAAGGCGTCGCTGGACGCGGCCTGATTTCGGGGCCTGAATTTGGGGCCTAAAGCAGCGCTTGCAACAGCCACAGCGTGGCCATGCCGCCGCCGATCGCCCAGATCACGGAAAACCGCCATCCCAGCCCCAGCGCCACCAGCGCCGAGATCAGGCGCACCGGGTCCAGCGCGCCGCCGGTCAAGGCCGGTCCCAGCACCATCGGCGTGACCAGCGCGGGCAACACGGCGACGCCGACATATTTCAGGTGTCGCATGGCCCATTCGGGCAGTGTGCGCCGCCCCAGAAAGCCCAGAAACGAAAACCGGATCAGAAACGTGCCGATCCCCAGCGCCAGCGTCGTGGTCCAGAAGGTGACAGGGTCGATCATTTCGCGCCCCCGGATCGCAGGGCCAGCCGGCGTTCGGTTTCCGCCCCCGCCAGCATGGCCGCGAAGGCCGCACAGATCAGACCAACGCCGGTCGGCAGGCCGGAAAACAGGATCGCCGCAATGACCGCGACGCCTGCCGTGACCTGATGCGGCAGGGAGCGCAACATCGAGCTGAACAATGCGATGAAACAGATAGGCGCGGCAAATTCCAACGACAGCGCAGGCGGGATCGCATTGCCCACCACCGCGCCGGTGAATGTCGCGACGATCCACAGCGGACAGATCAGCAGCACCGCACCGAAATAATACGCCACCTTGTCCATGGGGTGCATGACGGGGGTCACCTCGAAATGCTGTCCGGCCACGGCATAGGCCTGATCCACCATCAAATAGGCCATCGCCATCCGTTGCCATAGCCGCGCGTGGCCCAGATGCGGTTGCAACGCGGCGGAATACATTGCCATCCGCAAATTGACCGCCAGCCCGGCGGCCAGCGCAAGAAACACCGGGGCCTGATCGACCAGCAGGGCCAGAGCGGTGAACTGCGCCGCGCCTGCGATCACCACGATGGACATCGCCATGGTTTCCAGCAGGTCCAGCCCCGCATCGCGCGCCACCACGCCAAACAGCACCCCGAACGGCACGGCGGCAAACACGAACGGAGCGCAGGCCCACCAGCCCGCCCAGAACGCGCGTTTCATATCAGGGGCGGGTACGTTGCTCATAAGCTGTGGCTAGCCTGCCTTTGCGACAAGTTCCAGAGGGCTGCGGGGGCTTGGCCTTGCGCGCCACGCATGGCAGGACTGTGTCAAACGGGAGGACACGCCATGCAAACGATCCTGATCACCGGCGCAGGTAGTGGTGTGGGCCGCGCCGCAGCACGGGCGTTTCTGGCGACCGGTTGGCGCGTCGGGCTTGCCGGGCGCCGCCTGGAAACGCTGCAAGAGGCGGCGCAGGGCCACGCCGGTGCGCTGATCATGCAGATGGATGTGACGGATGCGGCGCAGGTGGACGCGGGCTTTGCGCAGGCGCTGGCCGCGTGGGGCCGGCTGGATGTGCTGTTCAACAATGCCGGGATTTTCGTCAAAGGCGCACCGATCGACGAGATATCGCTGGCTGACTGGCAGGCCCTGAGTGCCACCAACATCACCGGCATGTTCCTGTGCGCGCGCGCTGCGTTCGGGATCATGCGGCGGCAGGTGCCCATGGGCGGCCGGATCATCAACAACGGGTCGGTGTCGGCGCATGTGCCGCGCCCGGGGTCCGCGCCCTATACCATGTCGAAACATGCGGTCACGGGGCTGACCCGCACGCTGGCCCTGGATGGCCGGGCGTTTGACATCGCGGCGGGGCAGATCGACATTGGCAATGCGTTGACCGAAATGGTGGTGCCGATGCAGGCGGGTGTCCCGCAGGCCGACGGCAGCGTGCGGGCAGAGGCGGTGATGGACGTCAGTCATGCCGCCAGCGCAGTGGTGTACATGGCGGGATTGCCGCTGGATGCGAATGTGCCGTTCATGACGGTGATGGCAACGAAAATGCCCTATCTTGGGCGGGGTTAAGGGAGGCGGACCATGAAGTTGATGCGGGTAGGCGCGGCGGGGCACGAGGTGCCGGCGCTGCTGGATGCGGACGGCCATATGCGCAGTCTGGCAGGCGTTACGGCGGATTTCGGCGGCGCGGGCGTGGCGCTGGCAGCACTGGACTCGCTGCGTGGCATCGACCCTGCGACATTGCCGGTGATCACTGGGCGGGTGGGGTGTCCGTTGTCCCATGTGCCGAATTTCCTGTGTGTCGGGTTGAACTATGCCCGCCACGCGGCCGAAGCCGGCATGCCGGTCCCGGCAGAACCCATCCTGTTCAACAAGACCGCCTCGGCGCTGTCTGGCCCGTTTGACCCGGTGATCCTGCCGCCCGGCCACAGCAAGGTGGATTGGGAGGTCGAACTGGGCATCGTGATCGGACGCGAGACGTATCAGGTGTCCGAGGCCGATGCGCTGGCTTGCGTGGCAGGCTACGTCACTGTCAACGACGTGTCCGAACGCGCCTGGCAGATCGAACGCGGCGGGCAATGGACCAAGGGCAAATCCGCGCCGACCTTTGGCCCGGTCGGCCCGTGGCTGGTGACCGCCGACGCGGTGCCCGACCCGCAGGCGTTGGGCATCATGTTGGCGCTGAACGGGGTGACGGTGCAGGACAGCAGCACGTCCGACATGATATTTGGCGTGGCGCATATCATCAGCTACATGAGCCGCTTCATGCGGTTGCTGCCGGGCGACCTGATCGCGACCGGCACGCCCGAAGGCGTCGGCATGGGCGCAAAACCGCAACGATTCCTGCGCGCGGGCGACGTGATGGACCTGGAGGTCACGGGTCTGGGCCGACAGCGGCTGGACGTGATCTGAGCGTGGAGCGAGGGGCGCTGCCCCTCGCGCACTCCGGGATGTTTATGAACCGAAGAAGCAGGGGATGCCTGATCGGTTATTGACAAATTGTGCGCACCACTCTGACATTCCGGCTATCCGGCGCCTGAGGTGGACACTGCGATGCCTGAAGCCATTGATCCTTTGCCGCCACCCGGGCTCGTAGCGCACGATGGCGCCATCATACTGGGATTGTTCCAGACCTATGTGGATACGATCACTGCGCTGGAAAGCCGGCGCGCGCAGATGTCGGGGGTCTATGCCTCGATCCTTGGTGCGATCATCGCAGCGACCGGGCTGGACAAGTTCGATACGACTGCCTTGTCCGTCGCCGCTCTATTCATGTCGGCAGTCTGGTTGATCAACTTGGCTTTCTTTCGCACCATGGCCGAGGTGAAATGGAAAACCGCGCTGCGGATCGAAGCGCTGTTGCCGATCACCCCGTTTTCCGATGAGTATGTGTTGCTGAAACAACGGCGCGCCTTGCGCAGTCGTCTGCACCTTGGGTTCATCGCGCGGGAACGCATCCTGCCGTTGGTTGTGTTGCTGATGTGTCTTGGCCTTTTGGGTCTTGATGCGCTGCGGTATCTGCAGACCGTGCTGACCCCATGAGGAATTCCGCCAAATGGCCCGGACGCAGGGCTTCGTAGTCGCGCAGGTAGTCATGGCGCGACACGGCCAGGACGGCACGGGTACCGTCAATCAGGATTGCGTCGCCACTTGCCAGCGAATGCATTGCCCCGCCATCGGCGACGACCACGGCTTTTGACAGAACCAAAGCGCGCAGCGGGCGATAGCGCGGTTTCAGATACCCGCCGTCATCAATTTCGAAATGCGTCTGCGCCACCGCAGAGGCCGCAAGCCGGGACGTCTGGCCGTCATGGTGCAGCACATCCACCCAAGCTTCGTCAGGGTCGCGTTCCAAAACCTTGAGCAAGGCAGTGTTGGAGACCACAACGGTTGCCTCTGACAAGTTCTTAAACTTGTCGACGATATCCTGAAGCGTGTTCTGCATCTGACCCGACCCCATTTGACCTGGGCAAAGGATCACAGAGTGAGGTTAACAAGGGATTAATGCCCAAGCAGGGTTACGCGCCGATCGTGACCCGCCAGCCTTTCTTTGCGCCGATCATTTGAGCCTGCCAACGCAGAATGAATTTTCGGTGCAGCCGGGCATAAGCGGCAAGTGCTGCGCGCGGGTCCGTTTCCGGGTCCGTGGCGATGGTGCTTGCCGCAACCCAAAGATCGAATGGGGCCGGATGATCCGCGATTTCCAATGCGGCGGCCAATGCCAACGCGACATCACCTAATGGAACGGTGGCGGACGACAGATCGGTTATCCGCGCGATATCAACAGAATCACGGTCAAGCCGCAGCCAGAACAGCGGCTGGTCGTCTCGCCGCGCCTGCACCGAAAAGTCGTCATCACGAAAGCCGAAACCCGCCGCCGTAGCCCGGGCAACATATGAAGATTTTGCGAAACTATCGGCGCGGGACATGGGGTTGTTGCGTTTCTTAACCATTTATTAACTATGATACGAGCCAGCGGGGGGGCGTTCAAAGGGAAAAACCGGTGAAAGCTTATTTTGACATTTTTATCGGCGGCCCGATGGGACGGTTTGAAACGAACGACGCTGGCGAAGAGGTTGCCGATCCCGATGGGGCCGGGTCCACATTCAACGACCATATCCCGGCGATCCGGCGTACGGTGGAACGGATCAGGGACGATTTGGAAGCAGAGCGGCCCGATATAGTCATCCGTATTCATACCCCCCCGATTGACGAAACCGGCATGATCACGGACCGGGTTTTCGGGCTGATCGACACGGCGGAACTGGCCATCATGGATGTGTCGGCCAACAGTCCCAGCGTGATGTATGAATTGGCCATGCTGCACGCGCTGGGAACACCGACGATACCGGTTGTGCTGCGAAAACCCGCTAAAGGTCTGAAGCCGCCATTCTATTTGAAGGATACGTATCTTGCAGAAGTCACAAAGTTCGATGACGAAACACTGTATTCCACGCTGAATTCCAAAGTGCGTGCCGCGCTAAGTGGTGGCGGATTAGGGTCGGATCCTGCGATGAACCCGATGACGGGATATTACGGCCTGCCGCTGGTCGATATATCTGCCTCGACCGGACTGGCGACGGGCTATTTCCACAACTTCATTCAGCATATCATCAAGCAGAACGGCGGGCCGTTTTCTGTTCTGGGTGACGAGATCGAGAAACTGGTGATCTTGCGACCAAAGCAATTGTCGGATGCGGTGTCACTGAAGCCGGATGCCGAAATCCGGCTGTTGAAAGAAGGATTTGCCACGTCACGCGTAACGCGCAATGGCGAGGAGGTATTTCGCGACGCTGAACAAACCCGAAAGGAAATGCTGATCTACCGGTGCGGGCGTTTCCTGTTCGACGCCCCGTCGCCGCTGGCCGGCCAACAGGCCTCGCCACGCTACAAGCGTATTCTGAAAATGGCCCTGGACGCGAAAGGCCCATTTCAGGACGAGGCAGAGTCACTTGTCGACCGGTTCGAACAGCAGATGATCGAACAGTTTTTTGCCACGATCCGTTACATGGCGCGGACCTATCCGAACGTGAACCCGAAACGGATGGAGTTCCTGACCCTGGACGAATTCGTCGCCCGCCTGAAAGCCTGATCTACCGCTTGCGGTCGCGGCGCGCGCTCATCGGCTGGAAGGCCACGCCGACATGGGCGTCACAATAGGGTTTTCCGGCCTGAACCGGAAGGCCGCAGAACCAGAAATCCGGGGTGGCGGGGTCGCCGACGGGCCATTTGCAGGTCCGTTCGGT
>JBBRCF010000135.1:0-8761 GCA_038205135.1 Rhodobacterales bacterium | reverse complement strand
TGCAACCGATCCGCCCCGGCGCGGGGTGTTTCGGCAGCTCTGCCGATGTGCCGCAATAGCAGCAGGTCGCGACGCGTCTGAAAGGCATGATCCGTCTGTTGCCGATCGTTCAGATTTATTCGTTCAACGAGGCATATAAGGCCACGGCGGCGGCGTTCGATACGTTCAGCGACCCAAATCCGCCAACAAAGGGGATTTTCACCAAAACATCGCAGGTCTCGCGGGTTTTTTCGCGCAGACCCGGGCCTTCGGCGCCCAGCACCAGCGCCACGGGGCGGTCGCGCTTGCCGGCCAGTGCCGCCCCGATGGTCATTTCGGCGCCACCGTCCAGCCCGAGGATGATGTATCCCATGGCGCGCAGTTCCTCCATGGTATCAGCCAGATTCTTGACCCGCAGATAGGGCTGGCGTTCCAGCGAACCCGAGGCGGTTTTTGCCAGCGCACCGGTTTCGGGGGCGGCATGGTTGCGCATGCCGATGACGGCGGTCGCGCCGAACACCTCGGCCGACCGCAGCACAGCGCCCACATTATGCGGGTCGGTGACGCGGTCCAGCAGCACGACGCGCGGCACCCGGTCCGGCACGCCCGCACAAATCTGCGCCACCGGACCCCAGTCCAGCGGGCGGACCTCCAGCGCGGCGCCCTGATGCACCGATCCCTCGTCGATGGGGGCGTGAAACACCCGTGCATCGGCCATTTCCGGTTCCATGCCCGCAGCCGCCACCGCGTCAGCCAGCTTGTCCAGCGCGTTTTTCGTCACGATCAGCCGCAGCCGCGTGCGCGCCGGGTTCAACAGCGCATCGCGCACCGCGTGCAGCCCGAACAACCAGACGGTTTCCTGCGCCTCGGATTTGCGGAACTGTTCCTTTTCGACCACCCATTTCGGCTTTTTCATCGCATCGCCCCCGGTCATGTGCTGATCCCCGTCATGACCCGCGTCCGCGCGCGCGGCAAGGTGTTTCCGGCCTGCCGACGCTGCGGATTTTCGTCTTGACGCCCTTGGCCCGCACGAGGTAATCCGCCGCCAATGGGCGACGAGCTGCAAGGTGCGGCAGTGGACTGTAACTCCGCCGGTGAAAACCACGCCTGGTTCGATTCCAGGGTCGCCCACCATTTTCTTCAGGCCTGAAAGGTTGCCCCGCTGCGCTGCATCGGTTAGGGGGCCCGACACGCGCTGACAGGAAAGGGCCTGCATGTTTTCCATCGACGCCTATCGCGACCAGTGGTTCGGCAACATTCGCGGCGACGTTCTGGCTGGTCTGGTTGTGGCGCTGGCCCTGATTCCCGAGGCGATTGCCTTTTCGATCATCGCGGGCGTGGACCCGAAGGTCGGGCTTTATGCCAGTTTTTCCATCGCGGTCCTGATCGCCTTTACCGGCGGGCGACCCGGCATGATTTCGGCGGCCACTGCGGCCACGGCCGTGCTGATGGTGACCCTGGTCCGGGATCACGGGTTGGAATACCTGCTGGCCGCCACCGTGCTGGCCGGGCTGATCCAGATCGGCGCGGGGCTGGCGCGGTTGGGTTTCGTGATGCGCTATGTGTCGAAATCCGTGATGACCGGATTTGTCAACGCGTTGGCAATCCTGATCTTTCTGGCACAGCTGCCGGAACTGGACCCCACGAAAGTGACATGGCTGACCTATGTGCTGGTGGCCGCCGGTCTAGGCATAATCTATCTGTTTCCGCTGCTGACAAAGGCGATCCCGTCGCCGCTGGTCACCATCGTGGTGCTGACGGGGATGACCTTTGTCTTTGGCTGGGATGTGCGGACCGTGGGTGACATGGGCGCGCTGCCCGACACGCTGCCGGTGTTCCTGATCCCGCAGATCCCGCTGACGCTGGACACGCTGCTGATCATCCTGCCCTATTCCATCGCCATCGCTGTCGTAGGCCTGCTGGAAAGCCTGATGACGCAAACGATCGTCGATGACCTGACCGACACCAAATCCGACCGCAATCAGGAATGTATCGGCCAGGGCATCGCCAATACCGCCACCGGGTTCATTGGCGGCATGGCGGGCTGTGCGATGATCGGGCAGTCGATCATCAACGTGAAATCCGGCGGTCGGGGTCGGCTGTCGGCCTTTACCGCCGGGCTGGTGCTGCTGATCCTTGTGGTATTTCTTGGCGATCTGGTGGCGCGGATCCCGATGCCCGCGCTGGTCGCAATCATGATCATGGTCAGCATCGGCACGTTTTCATGGTCGTCGATCAAGAACCTGACGGTGCATCCCCGGTCGTCGTCCGTGGTCATGCTGGCCACGGTCGCCACCGTGGTCTACACCCATAACTTGGCCATCGGGGTGCTGGTCGGCGTGTTGTTGTCGGGCATCTTCTTTGCCGGCAAGATCGCACAATTGTTCAAGATTTCCAGCATCATATCAAAAGATGGCCGGATCCGCACCTATGTGGTGGAAGGCCAGTTGTTCTATGGATCGGTCGAGGATTTCATGAACGCGTTCGATTTCAAGGACGCGCCCGAGCGTGTGGTGATCGACGTCAGCCGTGCCCATATCTGGGACATCAGCTCGGTGCAGGCGCTGGACATGGCGGTGCTGAAATTCCGCCGTGATGGGGCCGAAGTCGAGATCGTCGGCATGAACGCCGCATCGGAAACCATCGTGGACAAGCTGGCCATCCATGACAAGCCGGGCGCAATCGACAAATTGATGTCGCACTGAGGGGGGGATGACATGACCGACAAGATCATCGCACTGGTGGATGGGTCGACCTATGCGGCCTCTGTCTGCGATCACGCCGCCTGGGTCGCCGGGCGCACCGGGGCCGCGGTGGAACTGATCCATGTGCTGGGCCGGCGCGAGGCCGCAGACCGGCACGACCATTCCGGCGCCATCGCTCTGGGCGCGCGGACCGCGCTGTTGACCGAACTGGCCGATCTGGACGCGCAGCGGTCAAAACTGATCGGACAGCGCGGGCGCGCCATTCTGGACGATGCACGCGCCATTCTGGTCCGCAACGGCGTGACCGACATCACCACGCGCATGCGCCATGGCGACGTCACCGAAGCAGTGGCCGAAGTGGAGACCGACGCGCAGATGATCCTCGTCGGCAAGCGTGGCGAGGCGGCAGATTTCGCCAAGGGGCACCTTGGATCGAACCTTGAACGCATCGTGCGGGCCAGCCAAAAACCGGTTCTGGTCGCGTCCCGCGCGTTCCGGCCGGTTGCCCGCGTGCTGGTTGCCTATGACGGCGGCGCATCGGCGATGAAGGCCGTGGATTACATCGCCCGCAGCCCGCTGTTTGCCGGGCTGGCGGTGCATGTGGTGACCGTGGGCAACGACACGCCAGAGGCCCGCAAGGGGCTGGAAAATGCTCGCGCGATGCTGACAGCGGCGGGATTTACCGGGGAAGCCTCGCTGGTTGCCGGCCAACCGGATACCGCCTTGGCCAAACTGGTCGACGCGCCCGGCTATGACATGCTGGTAATGGGCGCTTACGGCCATTCGCGTATCCGCAGCCTGATCATCGGGTCCACCACCACGGCCATGCTGCGGTCGTGCAAGGTGCCAGTGCTGCTGCTGCGGTAACCGGTCCGGCTTCTGCCGGAACCTGCGCCGCCGGGGACAACCCGAGACAAGCGGGCTTCTACCCTGCGCCGCACCTGCCTATACTTCGCGCGCAACACCACAGGGCAGCGCAGGCATGGCAAAATCCACGGGCACCGTTCAACGCACCGCGAGGACACCCGATACCGGAACGGGGGCCGCCCCGTTCAACATCATGATCGTCGGCCAGCAGGGCCGCCTGATGTACGAGGCGCTGCTGTTTCTGGCATCCTTGCGCGAGGCAGCGCCGCATTTTTCGGGCCGGGTGTTTGTGGCCGTGCCGCAGGCCGGGGCCTTGTGGCCGGACGCCCCCGTGATCCGCGACCCCGAGGTGCTGGACCTGATCGCGCGGATGGGCGGCGAAATCCTGCCGTTTGAAAACCGCCACTTTGGCGAGGCTTATCCATATGGCAACAAGATCGAGGCGCTGTTTGCGCTGCCCGCAGGCACGCCGTTCGTGTTTTTCGACACCGACACGCTGATCCTTGATGACCCGGCGCTGGTGCCGTTCGATTTCGACCGGCCATCGGCGTCTTGGAAGGTCGAGGGCACGTGGCCGCAGCTGGAACTGTACGGGCCCGGCTATGGCGCGATCTGGCGGTCACTGTATGACAAATTCGGGCTGGATTACGCGGCCTCGCTGGATCTGAACCAGCCCGACGAATTCTGGCGCCGCTATCTGTATTTCAACGCCGGGTTTTTCTATTTCCGCTGCCCGCACCAATTCGGCCAGCGGTTTCTGGACTATGCGCTGGCCATCCGGGACGATCCGCCGCCGGAACTGGTGCTGCAAAGCCTGGATCCCTGGCTGGATCAGGTGGCACTGCCGCTGGTGATCCAGTCCTTTGGTGGCGGGCGGTAGACGTTGCCGCGCGGGTTGCTGGATGGGCAGGTCAGTTGCCACTGGCGCACCCTGCCGCTGCTGTATGCCCGCGAGGATGACCGGGTGGTTGCCATGCTGGAACGCATCGCAGCCCCCAACCGATTGAAAAAGCTTCTTAAAAACTGGGAGCCGGCGAAGCGGATGATCTATCAGGACAAAGGCGCCGAAGTGCGCGCGATGTTCGACCGCGCCGACCTGCCGCGCCGCGAACAGATCATCCGCAACCAGATCAAATCGGCGGGTTTGTGGTTGCGGTAAGTGTAGAGGGGGGCCCTGCCCCCCGCTTTGCTCCCTCCGGGGTATTTGAAAACCAGAGAATCCGGCGGCGGAGCGGCGACAGGATCAGGTGCGCAGCCAATCGGGCAGATGGCCGATGTCGGCCAGCACCACATCGGCATGCGGCGCCAGTTCATCGGCGTCGGCCATGCCGGTCAGGACGGCGACCGTCTGCATGCCGGCGCGGCGGCCCGCGATCAGGTCATGCGTGCTGTCGCCGACCATCACCACGCGGGCGGGGGACAGCCCGGTTGCGGCGGCAAAGGCCAGCAGCGGCGCGGGATCGGGTTTGCCGCCCCAGCCGCTGTCAAAGCCCGCGATGAAATCGAACAGATGCGTGACGCCCGCCGTGCCCAGATGGGCGCGCGCGCCGGCCTCTGAGTCGTTTGTCATCACGCCCAGCCGCAGGCCCTGCCCGCGCAGCCGGGTCAGCAGCGGGTCCAGCGGCACGGCGGGGGCCAGCGGCGCGGACTGCGCGGTGTCGTCCAGCCAGACTTCCAGCGCCGACGGATCCCGGTCGGGCACCAAGGGTGACACCAGCGCCGTCACCTCGGCCAGCGTGCCTGCGATGACCGGCGAGGTGGCGCGGAAGGTGGCCTGGTCAAGATCATAGTGCAACACCCGGGCCAGCGCCGCCGCCAGCGCGGCGTCGCCCCCGGCCAGCGTGGCGATGGTGCCGGCGGCCCAGACATTCCACGTGGCCCGGAAATCGAACAACGTGCCGTCCTTGTCGAAAAGTACCCCATCAACCCGCATCGCAGCCTCCATCGGTTCCGCGCGGACCCTGCCCCGCACGCCAGCGCCTGTCCACCGTCGCTGTTGCCCCGGCTTGACTTTTCGCGCGCGGTCCTGTGCCCTGCGCGGCATGACCCAGGATGCCCCTTACCGCCTGCATGCCTCGCTTGGCTATCACCTGTCGATCGCATCGCGCCTGCAGGAGCGACGGCTGGACGAGCAACTGAAAACGCTTGGCCTGACGCGGACGACGTGGTGCATCCTGCTGGCGGTCGGCAACGAGGGCCTCAGCCAGCCGTCCGACATCGCGGGGTTCGTCGGCATCGACCGTACCGCGACCAGCCGCGCGCTCCGCGCGATGGAGGATGACGGGTTGATCACGCGCGCGTCCGGCGATGGCGACCGGCGCACCCGTTGCGTCACGTTGACGCCACAGGGCGAGACCACGATCTGGGCCGCAACGCCGATGGCCCGCGAAAACGGCCGCATGTTGGCCGAAGCGCTGGCGGCGGGCGAGCCGGAAACCCTGATGGCGTTGCTGGCCAAACTGCGCGCCGCGACCGACGTCACGCTGAACACGTTGTGACCGTCAGGTCCAATGCGGCAGATCGCCCCCCGGCAACCCGGCCCGCGCGCGCAGGATCTGTTCGGGCGGGATGGCGGCATGCGCGGCAAATCCAAGCACCCAGGCATCGTCCATCAGGATGAAATCCAGCACGGCGGCCAGAAACGCCGGGTCGGTCACGCGTGTGCGCAGGTCATCGATGGCGGCCCCCGACGCGTCCAGAAAGGTCGCCAGCAGGTCATCTTGCCCGGCCAGCCATCCCAGCGCCTTGATCGCCAGCACCTCGGCCTGGTCGGGCGACAAGGGAGTACGCGAGGTTTCGCTCATGGCCATACCTGTTTTTGCGCTCCGTGAAACCAATTCTTAACCAATAGAACCCCACACTAGGGTCAGATCGGGTGCAAGCGAAAACATGCCGTCACCGCGGTCCGGGTGTCAAACGAGGTTGCTGGCGCATGTCGGGAAAAATCCTGATCGTGGACGATGTTGCGACCAACCGCATCGTGTTGCGGGTCAAGCTGTCCACTGCGTTCTATGATGTGCGCCAGGCCGCCAGTCTGACCGAGGCGCTGGCGGTCATCGCCGAAGACATGCCCGATCTGGTGATCGTGTCGACGCGGTTACCCGGGTCCGCCGCCGGGCAGCAACCGCGGCGCCGGGTGGGGGACATGCAGCGTGTGGAGGACCAGCCCGGGCGCGACATCGCCGGTGCGCTGGAATTTGCGCGTGCGGTGCGGGGCCGCGGCGACAGCATGGACCTGCCCCTGCTGGCGCTTGGCCCGGCTCTGGACCCGGCCATGCGGGCGGATCTGCTGGCGGCGGATTACGACGATGTGCTGGCAAAACCCGTTGATGATCTGTTCCTGCACGCCCGGTTGCGCAGCCTGACGCGGGCGCGCGACGCGCTGCAGGACCTGCGCCTGCGCGAAACCGCCCGACAGGCGTTGGGGTTTGCCGAACCCGTGGCCTTGCCCGACATGCCGGCCCGGATCGTGGTGGCGGCCCCGACCCGGGCCGCGATCCTGCCGTGGCGTCCGGCGCTGGAGGCGCGCATGCCGCACCGGTTGTCTTTTCACGATCACGCCAGCCTGCTGCCGGCCATCGGCAGCGGTGACGTCGCGGATGTGATCGTGCTGGTGATCCCGGTCGCAGAGCCCGAAAGCGGTCTGCGCCTGCTGTCGGAGTTGCGGGCGCAACCCCGGGCGCGCCGGATGGGCATGCTGGTGGTCCTTGACGGCCACGCGCCTGCGGCGCTGGTCAGTCATGCGCTGGATCTGGGCGCACAGGCGGTCATGGGGAACGGGGCCGATTTTTCCGAGATTGCCCTGCGTCTGACGGCGCTGTTGCGGCGCAAACGGCTGGCGGACCGGTTGCATGCATCGGTGCAGGACGGGCTGCGCGCGGCGGTCACGGACCCGCTGACCGGGCTGTTCAACCGACGCTATGCGCTGCCGCACCTGGAACGCATGCTGGAGGGCGCGCGGCACAGCGGACAACCACTGGCGGTGATGGTGGCCGATCTGGATCATTTCAAGCGGGTCAACGATACCTATGGCCATGCTGCGGGCGACGCCGTGCTGGCCGAAGTCGCCAGACGTCTGCGCGGGGCGTTGCGCCCGGTTGATCTGCTGGCCCGGATCGGCGGCGAAGAGTTTCTGATCGCCTTGCCTGATTGTACCCGTGTCGCCGCGCGCGCCCGGGCCCGTGCCTTGTGTGCCCGGATCGGGCAAGAGGTTTTTGCCCTGCCCGGACGCGAGGCCCCGGTCAATGTCACGATTTCGATCGGCGTCGCTGTGGCGGGAACGGCCCCATTGCTGGGTGTTTCCCCGCATGCGGCAGCAGATTCGGATGACGGCGACTGGAGCCGCGCGGTGCAGGACCTGCTGATGAACGCCGACCGCGCGTTGTATGGTGCAAAGGCGCTTGGCCGCAACACGGTGACGTTGTGTCGCCCGGCCGCCTGAACAGCCGGCACCGGATTCAATCGGGCCCGGAATGGCGATTGCTGCAGGATTTGTCAGGGCAGGCGACGCCCGAGGGTGGCTCCCCCATGCCGTTGTCCTTGCAAGCCTCCGCCATCTGCCGCCCTTCGCGTGCGGTTGTCAGTGGGTGGCTGTCCGCAGGCGGGTTATGCGCGTTCGGGGTTCGGGTAAGGGTGTTGGCATGCGGCGCGACCAATTCTGCCGACTGACGTGATGTGCCGGCGTCATGCGCGGCGGTAGGGTATGGGCACGCCGCAACGGCAGGCTGAATGCGGTCGGGGCCGTGCAGCGGGTGAAACGCGGGCCAGCGCTGACGGGTGTTCAGTCGCGGTCGGGTTTGCGGTTTCGCATGTGGTCCGAGCCATGCCGGGAATAGTCCGCAAGACGCTGGGCATAGGCGGCTCGTGCAGCGGGATCCATCGCTCGCACCTGCTGCGATAGCGCCTGACGCAACAGGGTGGCGCGACCCTCGTCGGCCATCAGGTCGGCGGCAAATACCGCGTCGAAATCCTCGGGCACAAACGGGTCGGCGCGCAGGCTGGCCACGACGGCGGCGCGGCGGGTTTCGCGTGCGGAGGGGTCGCGTTGGCCCAAGCCACGTTGTGCCTCGCGCAGCGTCCGGCGGTCGTCGCGGTCCAAGGCCAGATAATACAGGATCGGCGCCGGTGGTGCGGCACCCCGGTCAGCATGATCGGACCGGGCGCGCAGCATGAACGCTGCCCCCGCGCTGAACATGGCGATGTTCAGCGCC
>JBBRCF010000134.1:0-8863 GCA_038205135.1 Rhodobacterales bacterium | reverse complement strand
TCCGCCTGTGTCGCGGCAATTGCGCTGCGCGGGGCCAGTTCCTGCTGGCGCGCATTTGCTGCCAAACGCTGCGCCAAAACTGCTTTCGTCCGCTCGACACTGGCTTCGGCCTTCAAGATTGCGGCCTGCGATGCCGCAGCGCCCGCCTCGGCCCGGCCCACGCGGGCCTCTTGCTCCACAGGATGCAGCTGGGCAAGAACCTGGCCTTTGGTCACCGTATCATTGCTGTCGACCAGAAGTTCGATCAACGCGGCCCCAACCTCGAACCCGACTTTCGACACGACACGCGCCTCGACTGTGCCAAGACCGTAAACCCGGACTGCCACGTCTTTCTGGGCCACCACAACAGGCACCGAAACCGGACGTTCGGTCAGGAAAAACCATCCAGCCACAGCGACGATCACGACGGCAACTGCGCCAAAAATATTGCGCCTTGATAGCAATGTCATGTCGTTACCCTCAATTCAGGCGGTCTTTTCAAAAGGGCTAGCTGACAGGCCATCAGGCGCCCGCCCTCGGCTTCCAGCGAAAATGCGCGTTGCCCCAGCGACCAGCGGATCGCCAACCCCTGGACAAGCGAGATCAGCAAAATGGCAGAATCCTTTGGGTCAAGATCACCCCGAAAAACCCGGTCCGCACTGCCTTGGGTCAAGGCGTCAATCAAGAGGGTCTGATACCGGGTCATCAGTTCAAAAAATTGCGCGCGCAAAGCGGCGTTTCCTGACTGCAATTCTCGGGAATGCAAGATCGCCGGGATTGCAGGGTTTTGGGATATCTGGTGCAACTGCACACGGATAAGCGCCTCGATGCGGCGCAATGGGTCCAGGTTTTCATTCAAAACCGCCGCCCAGGCATCGGTCATCTGTTCAGCAATATGGGCCGCCACGGCGAGCCATAGATCCTGCTTGGTCGGGAAATGGCGGAAAATGCCCGGCTGCGTCAGACCCACGGCCTTTGCCACATCATTCGTCGTCAACCGGTCCGGCCCCAACACGTCCGCCAACCGCAGCATTGCGGCGACAATTTCTGCCTTGCGACTGTCAGCTGATTTACGTTCTCTCACGCGGCACCGTATTGTTAGTTATTACTCGCTAACTATAAGCGTCAGAAAGCTGTGTGTCAATCGCCCTGCATCAAACGCGCACCGGATGCAGATTTGATCCGGCGGGCTTTGTTAATGGCGTGGATGCCCCTTCTGACGGCATCACGATGTACCGATGTGATGCGTATTCGCGCGATCAAAAAAGGTAGGCGCAACCATACCATCAACCCAGCCGCATCCGCTTATCGCGGCCTGAGCATGCGCATCAACAGCCCGTCCTTGAGCCAGAACTGGTGGTAGAGTGAGGCGGCGACGTGCAATGCGATCAGGCCAACGAACACCGGCTTGGCATAGGTGTGCAATTCGCCGTAGGGATCGCCAAAGTAATACCCAAGCAGCCCCATAACCGGCACAAGGACCAGCAACGCGTAAAACAGCCAATGGGATATCTTGCCTGCCAGTTCTATGGCGCCGCTCGACGAAGGGGGCGGAGGGGCTCCGTTCCTGAGGCGCAAGGCCAGCCGTACCGCAACCAGCGCCAGAATGGCGATGCCGAAATAATAGTGCATGTCCGCAAGATTGGCATCCAGCGCCGAGACCGTTTTACCTTCCTCGGCCGCCTCGATAGCCTCGCTCATGCTTTCGCCGAAAATAAGCTGGGCGAAAACAAGAGCCGCAATCAGCCAGTGCAGGCCGATCTGATAGACAGTGTAGCCCTGAACGGCAGCAATCCGGTCTTCTGAGGTTGGCATTTCCAATTCACTCCGATGTGTGGGTGCTTTTAGAGAGAGCATGAGGCGCTATGACCCGAATTGACTGAGATCAGCTAAGGGGAATATCGCCCATGCGTTCGGGTGCGAATACCGAAGCCGCAATCATGCCATGACGCCAAAAACCATGCCGACGGCCGCAGTTGCAGCCATGGCAAGAGCGCCCCAGACCATGACGCGCAGCGCACCCCTGACGACACCGGCACCTCCGGCAGAGGCACCCAGACCGCCAAGCACGGCAAGCGCCACCAAGGTCGCCGCGGCAATCACGACCGATATCTGACCGGCAGGTGCCACCAATGCAATGATCAGGGGGATGACGGCGCCCGCAGCAAAGGTTACCGCCGATACCACCGCAGCCTGGATGGGATGCGCCGTCACAGTCTCTGAAATGCCAAGCTCGTCGCGCGCGTGGGCGCCCAACGCGTCCTTCCGGGTAAGCTGGGCGGCAACCTGCCGGGCCAGCCCTTCATCAAGCCCGCGCCTCATGTAGATGCCTGCCAACTCGGCCAACTCCGCCTCGGGCGTCTCCGTCAACTCTTTCGTCTCGCGCGCAAGGTCCGCCTGTTCGGCATCGGTCTGCGAGCTGACCGAGACATATTCGCCCGCCGCCATCGACATTGCACCGGCCACCAGACCGGCAAGCCCCGCAATCAGGATCTCGGGGCGGCCAGAGCCTGCGGCGGCGACACCGACCACCAGACTGGCGGTCGAGACCAGCCCGTCATTGGCCCCCAGAACGGCGGCGCGCAGCCAGCCGATGCGGTGCACCATGTGGATTTCGGAATGGGATAGTCTGCTCATGTGTTCGGTCCGTTCAATTCAGGTATCCTCTTGGGCGCGGCCACAGCCAGAGCCACCCCGCTTGGCGTGATCCGCAGCGCCCGGAGTGCGTTCAGGATTACCGCCACGTCGATCAGTTCTTGCGCCAGCGCGCCTTGCACCGGTGTCAGGTATCCGAAGGCCGCAGCGATCATGCCAAGGATCGACAGGCCGATCCCGGCCACGACGCTTTCCAATGCGATCCGGCGGCTGCGCTGTGCGATCTCGATCCCCGGCAGCAGACGGTTCAGATCATCGACCAGCAGCACCACATCCGCCGCCTCGGCCGATGCCGCCGCACCGCGCGCGCCCATGGCCACACCGACATCGGCGGCGGCAAGGGCGGGTGCGTCGTTCACGCCGTCGCCCACCATCATCACGGGGCCGTTCTTGTGCTCGGTCAGGACCAGAAGCACCTTTTGATCCGGGGTCAGATCAGCGCGCACGGCGTCCAGACCCAGCCCATCGATGATGGCCTCGGCCACCGCGCGGCGGTCGCCTGTCGCAAGCACGATACGATTGATCCCCAACCGGCGCAGCCCTGCCAGCAAATCCGACGTTCCAGCCCGAAGCGCGTCGGCCATCACGATATGGCCCATCAGCTTGCCATCAACGCCAAGCGACACAACCACCGACCCCGCCTCGATATTGGCGATTTCGGCGTTGGTGACACCAACCTGCGCCGCGACAAAGGCGGTGCCCCCGACCACGACCTGCCGCCCGTCAACGGTGCCTGCAACGCCCTCGCCGGGTGTCTCGACCACGTTTTGCGGAATCGGCAAAGTGGCCCCCCGCCCCTGTGCCGCCGTGACGATTGCTGCCGCGATGGGATGTTTGGAGGCTTGATCGAGCGCTGCCGCAAAATGCAGGATCTCGTCCTCGGACATGTCGCCAACCGTCACGATGGACACGATCTGCGGTCGCCCGTCGGTCAGCGTGCCGGTCTTGTCGAGGATCAGCGTCTTTATCCGGGCCAGCGCCTCCAGCGGTTTGGCGCCCTTTATCAGCACGCCGAAATGCGCCGCGCGTGACAACCCGGCGACCAGCGCCACCGGAACCGCTAGGATCAGCGGGCACGGCGTTGCCACCACCAGAACCGCCACAGCGCGGATCGGATCGCCGGTGAACCACCACGCCGCCGTTGCCAGCGCAACCGTGACGGCCAGAAACAACAGCGACCAGCGGTCGGCCAGCCGCGCCATCGGCGCCTTTGACGCCTGCGCCGCTGTAACCAGCCGCACAATCCCGGCATAGGTGCTGTCTGCCGCCCGCCGCGTGGCGCGCAGATCGAAAGCCTCGCCTGCGTTGGTCGAGCCACTCATGACATCGTCGCCCCGGGTCAGACGGGCGGGCATCGACTCGCCCGTCAGCGCGGACGGGTCCAGCATCGCGGCGGCACTCTCTACCGTGCCATCGACCGGGGCCACATCACCTTGGCGGATCAACAGCAGATCGCCCGGCGCGATATTGTCCAGCGGCACATCATCCAGAGCGCCATTGCGATGCCGGGTGGCGGTGCGCGGCACGCGCGACAACAGATCGCTCATCTCGCGCCGCGCGTGGCCTTGGGCAAAGCTTTCCAGGAACGTGCCGCCGGAATACATCAGGGCCACCACCGCCGCCGCCAGCGTCTCGCCAAACAACAGCGCCGCAGACATCGACAGCGCCGCCACGATATCAAGGCCGACCTCACCCCGCCACAGGCTGCGCACGATCTCGACCACAAGCGCGGCAAGAACGGGCAAGACGCCCGCCGTCCACACAAGGGTGGCAAGGTCAGTCCGCGAAGCCAGCCACAGGCCCACGCCGACAACCAGCCCCAACAGCGCGATGGCCATTAGCACCACATTCAAACGGTCATGCAGCAGGGGTTTCATGTCGTTTACTTTATACTGCGCTGACCCGTGTGGAACAGCCTTCCCACGTGCTCCTCGCGCAGATGGCCACCCTCGCGGTCGATGAACAGGGCGCCCAGATTGTATCTTCGCGCCAATGTGGCACCTTTCATGCGCCCAGTTACCATCAGCGCCGTTGCCCAGGCATCTGCGGCCATGCAGGTCTGCGCCACCACCGTGACCGACGCAGGCGGCGCGGCAACCGGCCCGCCGCGTGCGGGGTCCATGGTATGCGACAGCTTGCGCGTGCCCGCCTGAACCCAATGGCGGTAATCGCCTGACGTGGCGATGGCGGCATCTTGCAGTGCAATGATCGAATGTGGCACCCTTTCCCCATGATCGGGCCGCTCGATGGCGACGGTCCAGGGCGTACCGTCTGGCTGAAGGCCGATGGCCCGCAATTCGCCGTCAATCGCCAATAGCGCGCCCGTGATGCCGTAGGTGCCCGCCACCTCGGCCAACCGGTCCACGCCGTATCCTTTGGCGATTCCCGACAGATCAAGGGTCAGGGGGCCATGCTTGCGCGCCCGGCCCTTGCTCACGTCCAACTCCAGCAGCTTATGCGCCGGGCGGCGCGCGCAGGTCAGCGCTGCGCGAATGGCCGCCTCATTGGCCTGCGCGGGCCCAAAGCCCCAGGCGGCGACAGCATCGCCCATGCCGATGTCGAATGCCCCGTCAGACGCGCGCCCGATCTCCAGCGCGGCGGCCAGCACCCTCATCAGACGCGGCGGCACGTCGACCCAGACATCCTGCGCAGCCGCATTCAGGCGCATCAGATCGCTGTCCGGCTTCCACATGGACATCTGAGCATCAACCTCGGCCACAGCCGCCTGCATGGCCGCTGCAACCGGGGCCACATCGAAGCCGTGCGGCATATGGAACAGTGCGGACCAGCGCGTGCCCATGGTGGGGCCGTTCAACGCATGGCGCACAAGGTCAGTAAACGTCTTCGACATAGCGACCCTTCGCTTTCAACATCGCAGGTGTCATGCCCTGCGGCGCCAGAATATCGGTCAGCACCTCGGCCACGCCTGCGGCCATGCCACGCCCACCACAGACCAGAACCTGCGCCCCATCCTTGATCAGCTGCGCGATCCGCGCACCATCCTGGCGCAGCGCGTCTTGAACGTATGCTCGCTTTGCGGTCCGCGAGAATGTCGTGGTGACCGAAGCCACCCTGCCATCGGCCTGCCACGCGGTCATCTCGTCGCCATAAAGCAAATCGCTGTCAGGATGCCGGGCACCAAACCACAGATGCATCGGGCGGTGCGCTGTGTTTTCCCGCGCAAAGCCTGCCAACGGCCCGATCCCCGTTCCGGCCCCGATCAGGATAACGGGTGCACGCCCCCGCTTTGGCCGGAAATCGGGATTAGCCTTGAGAAAGGCGCGCACCGCATCGCCGGGTGCCAGGTCGAGCAGTTGCCCGGAGCAGAGACCGCCGGGGCACCTGCTGACACAAATCTCGGCAAATCCGTCGCGGCGCGCAGAGGCCAGCGAATAAAAGCGCGGGATTGGTGACCCTTCGGGCACGATCCCCAGCAGATCGCCCGCCGCAAAGCCCGCCAGACCGCGCCCGGTCAGACGCTGCCACAGCGGGCGGCGTGGCAGGGCAAAGCGCAGGATCGCTGTGGGCGCCTGCACCTCGGCCCCGTAATCACGGCGCGAGATCAGGGTCAGCGAAATGCTGGCAGGCGCTGAGGGCTGGTGGTTCAACTCCAGCGGCACCCCGATCGCCGCGCCAAAATCGCGGCCCCAGCGGGCAAAGTCCTGCGGCGACTGGCGGTCTACCGTGTCCAGGGGCAGCAGCATCGGCCACCCCTTGTCACTGGCCGCCATAGCCACTTCATGCGCATAGCCGCAGAAGGCCGGGAAGCTGCTGTCGCCAAAGCCAAGCACGACCAGAGGAATGACCGAGGCATCCGGCGGTGCCGCAAGCCGATCAAGGAAACCCTTGGCCGACGCCGGTGCCACACCATCGCCATAGGTTGCGGCCAGCACCACAATGCGTTTCGCGCGGCCATAGTGGTCGGGCGCAAACGCCTGCATCGGGGCGACATGCACGCGCAGACCGGCGGCGGTCAGTGCCGCCTGTAGTGTCGCGGCAAACCCCCAGGTGCTGCCGCCCTCGCTGCCGACCAGAAGGATCGTGTCGGCCTGCCCTGCGGCCACAGTGCCGCGCATACGGGGACGCCCCCGTCGCCCGAACACCCACATCCAGACCCCGGTTCCTGCCATCACGGGCACGCCAAGAGCCATCAACCCCAGGATCAACCCCAGAACGGCAGCCCCCCGTCCGGTATGCAGCATGTAAATGGTTTCATTCACCTTCTCCCACGCCCCGGCTTCGGTCCATGCGACCACCAGGCCAGTGCCCTGATCCAGATAGCCTTCGCCCGTAGCGGTCTTTAGCGCATAAGCATCGGTCAGATCGTCGGGTGCCGGAAACGTCAGATCGCGCAGGGCTGACACCGGCGTGTCGCGCAGCATGGGCATTTCGGACAAAAGCACCCCGGTCTGGCCACTGACGGCGGGCATCGGCAGCGGACCGGCGCCCTCGGGCACAAACCCGAAGGTCGATGCCGTCATCCACAGCGCGGTCAGCGATGACAGCAATAGCCCGGCCACAGAAACTCGCGCGATTTCAACATGCAGACGTCCGGCCAACGGCCCTTTCAGGCGGGCAAGCATCTTGCGCCAGCCACCGGTGCGCCTTGCCACCAAAGACAGGCCCGACAGCGACAATATCAGCATCGCCGCCGCACCTGCCGCCGCCACGATCCGCCCCGTATCATCCAGAAAAAGCGACCGGTGCAGATTTTTCAACCAACGCTCAAAGGGGGATGCGTCCGCACTGCCAACACCCGCCCCCGTGGCCGGGTCGATGATTGCAGCACCCGGGGTGCCGCCTTCAAACCAATAAGCGGTGATTGCACCCGATGGGGCACGCCGGATCTGTTCAACCCCGGGGTGGACGGTCCTGATCCGCGTGGCCAGTGTGGCCAAACTCAGCCCGGCCTCGGTCTGCGCCGGGGTCCGCACAGTCTCTATCGCCGGAAAGACCGACAGCGCGGCCCCCGAAAGGGCCAGCACCACCAGCAGCAGGGCAGCCGTCAGACCGGGCCATCGGTGCAGGGAACGGAGCATCACACCCTCACATCGCGTAAGCGAAAGAGGCGATGTAGCGGCGACCGGGCGTGGCTTGCCCTGCCCCCGCAGTGGTCAGCGGCACCGCAATTTCAGACGGGCTGTTGCGCATATCTTCAACCGCAGCGTCGATGTGCAGCACATAGCCCGCGTCAAACAGCGCATCTGCAAGGTCGAGCGTAATCGTCAATTCGCGCCCTGCACCCACGCTTGCGCCGGTAATCCCGTTGATCTCGGCCGTGTTTCCAGCAGTGGCGCGATACCAGTCGCTCAGATGCTCGTAATACTTCGACTTGCCCCCTGCCACCCACAGGCTGCCCTGATAGGCCCCTTCTGCATCGGTCACATAGATCGCGAGGTAAGCCCCGTTGCCACCATAGGCATTCATCGTGGTGGTCAGCGTGACGGGGCGGGCCAGCGCGAGGCCCGGGGCGACAAGGGCCGTTGAAATGGCAAGCGCGGCAAGAAGGGTTTTCATGGTATCTCTCCGATATTGGGTTCAATGGGGCAAGCGTTGCGCCCGCCCCCCGATTCCAGCCTGACCCTTGCGTTGAATTGCGTTCAGCTTGGCGTCAGGAGGCGGTATTTTGGCAATCAGACGAACCGGTCAGTTCACCTGTACCTGCGGCGCAGCACCGGTTCCGAACAGTCCATTGGCGGGCGGTGCGACACTGCCTGCCGGTGCCGGGTTCGCAGCGCCCGTGCAGCCCGCGCCATCGTCAGCTTCATCGTCATCGTCATCATCTTCGCAATCGTCATCGTCTTCTGCGGACCGGTAGCCCGCGTTGTCTTCGTCATCATCATCATCGCTGCTGGCGAGGATCAGCATGGCATCCATATCCGCTGCGATGAACATCGAGGGTGCGGGGTTTTCGGAACCGCGCACGGCCCCGATGGCCGGAATAGCGGCCAGTGCGGCAAGCGCCGTGGTTGCTGCAAGAAGGGTGCGGAGCGTGGTCATGGCTGTCTCCTCTGGTTGAGCCGATGACAGAGGAGTCCCATGGCGGCCTGATCGTTTGCTGACAAAACAGCGATTTCTGCTTCAGCTGGCCGTCAGAAAAATGCGGCCCGCCAGGAAAGCGGGCCGTCAGTGGCGAGGGATATGGTTTCAGATGAGGCGCTTTCCGGCGAACGTGCCCAGCTCTGCAGGCGCTTGGTGCCCGTGAGTATTATACCAACGGCCGGTCTTG
>JBBRCF010000133.1:0-9062 GCA_038205135.1 Rhodobacterales bacterium | reverse complement strand
CCGCATTTCCGGATAGGCGATGCGCGAAAACGCCGCCGCCGATGCGATGGACACGCCGGTCACGGCGGCAAAAATCGCGTTGCCGGCCACGGTCGCCACCGCCAGACGCCCAGGCAGCCGCCCCAGCGCGCGGTTGCACGAACGGTACAGATCCCCCGCCGCACCGGATTTCGACACCAGATCACCCATCAGCACGAACAACGGGATCACGATAAATGTCTGGCTGCGGATGGCGTCATAGCTGGCCGATGACAGCAGCGAGATGGCGATGTTGAAATCGCCGAACATCAGCCACAGGCCCAACGCGCTGGTTATCGCCAGCACGACCGCGATCTGAAAGCCCATCAGCACCAGCAGGAACATCAGGCCGATCATATAAAGAACGATGTCGGTTGACATGTCAGCGGTCCTTTGCCGGGGCAGGAGCGGGGGTCATCGCCGCAGAAATGGTCGCGTCGTAGCGCAGGATGCCGGGCACGGCCAACTCGGCCTCCAGCTTGTCGTTCCAATCCAGCCAGATCATGGTCAGATAGGCGATGGCGGCATAGACCGCCGTGCCGATCAGCAGGAAACGGATGGGCCAGGTCGGCACCCGTAACGCGCCTTCGCCTTCGTATTCGCCAATGCGATAGGCATAGGCCGCCGGTTCCAGCGCCGCAAAGGCGATCAACAGGAACAGCGTGATCCCCATCAGGTACCCCACCGTGCGCAGCAGCTTGCGCCCGAACAACGGCAGGCGGTCGGCAAAGATTTCGGTGCGCAGCATCGACCCGGAAAAAATCGCCAGCGGCAGTTGCATGAAGGTGATCGCCACCACCGAATTCTTGATGACCTCTGACGTTCCCCGGATCGGGAACGAGAACAGGCTGCGACCCATCACGTCAAAGATGATCGCAAACCCCAGGATCAGCACCCACACCGCAGAGATCACGTGAATCCCCCGTGCAAGGCCGACAAGTGCCCTTAACATCCTGTTCTCCTCCCTCACGAACGGGGGCATTTCGCCCGCATTTCTAATCCTCCGGCGAACCTTGCCACCGCACAACGATCGTTATCAAGTGATAAATAGTGAGGCCCGCGCCGGATCGACACTCCACTGCGGGCGGTCCGGAACCTTGGCCAGCCCGCAGGCCAAATGCGGTCCAAATGCCGGGCCGCCCTGCTGATCGATGCGCGTTCGGCCCATCATTTAGCGCGCTGGCACTTCGGTCAGGTCGCCGGTCGCAGATACGGCCAGACCGGTCTGGGCGGATTGTTCCAGAATCTGCGGGGCCCACGCGACCCGCCCGCCATCCATGGTTTCGTGTTTCGATCCGATGATCGCCATCAGAATCGCGGGGCTGTCACCGACATTGCGGAACCCGCGATAGACGCCGGGCGGGAACGAGATCACGTCATGCGGGCCGACGATGATTTCCTTTGTCCCGTCATTGCCCCAATAGCAGGCCCAGGTGCCGGTCAGCGGAATGAACACCTCGATGGTTTCATGCGCGTGCAGGGCGGCGCCCTTGCCGGGATCGGCGCCGACATAGGTGATCCCGAAATAGCGCGAGTCGTTGATTGCGGGGGCAAGAGCCGGGTCCTCGGTCACGCCGCGCCCGATCACGTTGTAGATGTCGCGTTCGTATTGCGGGATGCGGGTATCGACAAACGCCTGTTTCGACAGTGTCAGCGTCGCGAAACGAGCGACGCGGGTTTCCATTTCGGCGACGGTGGGTTCGATGATGTCCATGGTCATTCTCCTGTTGCAAGGCGCTGCATTTCGGCGCGGTACCAGTCTCCGATCTGGCTTGCGGTCATCCAGACGACGTCCGGCGTGGCCCGGATGTAGTCCAGCAACTGCTCCAGCGCGGCGATGCGGTGCGGGACGCCGGTGATGTAGGGGTGGATCGAGATCGCCATGACCCGCGCATTGGTCGCGCCTTCGGCATGCAGGCGGTCGAACTGGTCGCGGCCACGGGTCAGGAATTCGGCGGCAGGATGGTTCTGCAACGCGAACACGGTGATGTCATTGACCTCGACCGTGTAGGGGATGGTGGTAATGGGGCCATGCGGTGTGGCGATGTCTTGTGGCAGGTCGTCGATCACCCAATCGGCCACAAATTCGATCCCCGCCGCGCGCAGCAGATCCAGCGTGGCGTCGGTTTCGGTCAGGCCGGGGCTTTCCCAGCTGCGTGGCGCTGTGCCGGTAAAGTCGCGGATGGCGTCGCAGGCGCGGATGATTTCCGCCCCCTGATCTTCCAGCCGGTGCATCGGGCCCTGCACGAACCCATGGCCCATGAATTCCCATCCGGCGGCCAGCGCGGCACCTGCGACACGCGGATAGGACTGGCAGACATTGCCATTGACGGCAAAGGTCACCGGAATGCCACGCGACACCAGCGCGTCATGCTGGCGCCAGAACCCGGCGCGCATGCCATATTCGTGCCATGACCAGTTCGGCACATCTGGCAACAGCGGCTGGCCCATCGGCGGCGGCAGCACGGTGCGTGGCATGGCGCGGTCGATGCGCCATTCCTCGGCATTCAGGATCACCCAGACCGCGACCCGCGCGCCATCGGGCAGATGCAGGCGCGGCCGGTCGATGCTGGCCTGATAGGGGATGCGGTCGGTCAAGGACTTGGGCAGGCTCATGTCAGGCTCCGGCGTCAAGGGATACGGTGTCGCCGCTGGCGGCGGCCGCGACGATCGCTTCGAACACGGCGATGTTGCCGATCATCTCTGCGGGGGTGAACGGGTAGGGCGCGGTGCCGGCAACGGCTGTTGCAAAAGCGTCAAGGTTGGCGACCACCGCATCCGTCCACGGCAGTTGTTCGGCCTGCGGCGTCCCGCCCTTGCGGCAGTGCAGCCAGTCGGTCACGCCGCCCGGCGTATCGGGATGGGTGGCATTGCGCACCTCGACCCAGCCGTCGGTCCCATAGACGTGGAACCGCATGAAATGCGGCGTGGCGAGGATGGCGTTCAGATGCGCCGTCATCCCGGCGGCAAAGCCCAGTTGCGCCACCACCATGTCGCCGGTGGGCCAGCCCAGCACCCGGTCCCGCGTCAGCGCCTGCACTGTGCGGACCGGCCCGAACATCCACAGCATCAGGTCGGTCAGATGCACCCCCATGCCGGTCATCCCGGCCCCGGGCGACAACGTGGCAGATGTGCGCCAGCCGCCCGGAGCAATACCCGCCAGCTTGTCATGGCTGAACGCGGCCTCGGCATGCATCACCGTGCCCAGATCGCCCGCGACAATCATCGCCTTCAGCCGCGCCATCGCGGGTTCGAAACGCCGTTCATGCCCGATGCCCAGCACGACGCCCGCCGCCTGCGCTGCCGCGACCGACCGTTGCGCCGATGCCGCCGTCAGGCCCAGAGGTTTTTCGCAGAACACATGCCGCCCTGCGGCAGCCGCCGCGCAAACCTGTTCTTCGTGGACCATGTGCGGAGTGGTCAGGATCACGGCCGCGACCTCGGGCCGGCGCAGCGCATCGTGCAGGTCATCGACCGCGATGCAACCCGCCGCCGCGATGTCGGCATGCAGGCTGCGGTCGGGTTCGGCAACGCACACCACCCGCAGGCGCGGATGCCCCGTCAGCCGCGCCACAATGTGACGCCCCCACCAGCCATAGCCGATCACCGCAACGCTCAGCATCCCGGCCTCCCCGCCATCTGCTTCGTTCTGATATCCGCCAGTCCGCTCCTGCCCTGCCATCCACCCGCCAAGGCGGATGTTGACAGGCGGCTGGTTAGCAGGTGATAAACTGATGGCCGCAAGGGATGCAAGCGCAACACGACAATCGTTCAGGCGCTTGAGGGACTGCCGAAATTATCACAGCTCTGGGAGGAGTAAGTGGAATGATAGCGAAATTTGGGATCGTGAAGCCCGTTGGCGCACTGGCGCTGGCTGGCGCGTTGTCGCTGGGTGCGACCGTGGCTTCGGCTGAAAACTTCACCCTGCGCGTCGGTGCCGGGCACCCGTCAGGACCGTCGGTCTATGTGAACCTGGTCGAGACGTTCTTTGTTCCGGAGGTCAAGAAGCGCGTCGCCGAACGCACCTCGCACACGGTGGAATTCATTGAAGGCTACGGCGGGTCGATCGCCGGTGTGGCCGACACACTGGAAGCCGTGCAGACCGGTCTGCTGGATATCGGGGCCTATTGCTTCTGCTTTGAATCGTCGAAGCTGTTCCTGAACAATTTCCCCTATTGGGCGCCATTTGGCCCGCAGGGATCGGCGGATTCGATGAAAATCACCC
Organism: Rhodobacterales bacterium; assembly: GCA_038205135.1. Taxonomy (GTDB): domain Bacteria; phylum Pseudomonadota; class Alphaproteobacteria; order Rhodobacterales; family Rhodobacteraceae; genus UBA9554. The sequence continues at coordinate 4,819 of JBBRCF010000133.1, read as the reverse complement.
GCGCCGTCTATGACCTGCATCCGGAACTGACCACTGTGTTCACCAAGGACCATGGTCAGGAATTGCTGGGTCTTTCCGGCTGGGACAACTATCACCTCGGCACCACGATGCCTTGGTCGACGGTTGCCGACCTGAAGGGCATCAAGATCGGTGGCGCTGGTCCGAACCTGCCGTGGCTGGAATACGCCGGCGCCGTGCCGGTGCAATCCACCCTGCCCGAAGGCTACATGAGCCTGCAGACCGGCGTCTACAACGGCTGGCTGATGTTCCCGTCCGCCTATCTGGGATTCAAATTCCATGAACCCGCGCCGAACTTTACCCTGATCGGGTTCGGCCCGATGATGGTGAACGGGTTGACGGCGAACAGCCGCACCATGGAACGCCTGCCCCCCGAAGTCGCTGCGATTATTCGCGAAGTCGGCATGGAATACGAGGCAAAGTCGGGCATGGCGCTGGATGCCGCACAAGAACGCGGCCTGAAAGGTCTGAAAGAGGCGGGCGCCAATATGGTCGAACTGGCCCCCGAAGTGCGTCAGGGCTGGGCCGAATCGATGCTGCCGTTCCCCAAGAAACAGGCGGCCGATGCGAATGCGCGCGGTCAGTCGGGCACGGCCGTGATGAAGGACTATCTGCGGCTGGTCACCGAATCGGGCTATCAGTGGCCGGTGGCCTATTCCGCCGAATGATCTGACGCTTTGAAACGCGCAAAGGCCGGACAGATTGTCCGGCCTTTGTTGTTTGCGGCGTTGGCGGGCGATCAAGGTGCCAGCGGGCGCTCGGTCAACTCTGTGGCCACGTCATCGTCCAGCGGCGTTTCCGCCGTCTGCACGATATAGGCCAGCGTCGAATAGAACCCGACGGTCGCCATCACGTCGAACACGCCATGCACGCCTACCAATGCCTCCAGCGCGCGGCGCTCGGTATCAGACAGCCGGTGCCGGTCAATCAGCGCATCCACCGCCGCCGCGATCACGGCATCCTCGGGCGCCATGCCGTCAAGCGGCCCGGCGATCGACGCGATCCTCGCATCCGACATGCCGCAGGCGCGGGACCGGCTGATGTGATGGGCCCATTCATAGGCCGCGCCCATGCGGTGCCCGGTGCGCAGAATCACCACTTCGCTGCGCTGCTGGCCCAGCACATTGCGCAGCACGACATGGTCGCGCAGCGGCGCCCAAGCTTGCACCAACGCCGGATGATGTGCCATCGTGCGATAGACGTTAAGCCGGCCGGCAAAGCTGTCGGCCATATCGGCAAGGTCCGGTGGCCAGGTAGCTTGGGTCAGCGGTTGATAGGACACGGTCGATCTCCCTTGTGGTTCGTGCCCATCATGCATGCCGGGGCTGTTGGGACCAGAGGTGAATGCCGAAATCCGACCCCCCCCCCCGACCGCGGTTTGGCGGAACGGACGTTTCCGATGGTCGCCAGCCGATGAGGTGTTTAAACCCGTCGACCTATCGCATTGACCAAAATAAAGAAATCAACCCTGCCCGTTGCCGGCGCCGTGCGTAAAATGGGACGGCACACGCCACACGTCCTGCCGCACGACGAACGGCGTTCGAATTGCACCGTTCCGCGCAGCCGTTTCCCGACCCTGCCGGTGGCATTTTTCACCGGGTCCGACGCAATCTGTGGCCAGCGCCGTTCTTGATCGTCGCAACGGCGCTTTTCGCAGTCACCCGCCGGTGCTGGTCCGGCTGGTTGCGGCGCCGCCAAATCCGCCGCGAGAGACGACCGTTGCCTTGGTCATCGGTGCCTTGCCGACCGTCGTGGGGGCCTTGGCGAATTGCGTGGCCGACAGTTTGCCGGTTCCGTTGTTGGTCTGATAGGTGCTGGATCCGGTGGCGTTGGTGAACCTGCCGTCGCTGGTCTTGTACAGCGGCTGTACCGCCGGGGTGGCCGCGACGCCGCGCGACATCATGCTGCCGATCAGGTAGCCGGCCAGCAACGGCATGAAGATGCCGCCGCCACCCGAGGTGCCGGTGACCTGCGCCTCGTCGCCACAGGACCCGACACCATGCTGTTCTTCGCAGACTGCCAGACTGTCATAGCGCGGTGCAGTTTCGGCTTGCAGCTGCTGTGCCGCCGCAAACGCTGTGGTGCAGTCTTGTGATGAAAACGCACCACCCGCGGTAGCCGCGTCCGTGCAGCTTTTCAGATCCGGAAAGGCGGAGGCGTCCACCTCTTCGTCCCGGCAGCCTGCCAGTGCAAACGCGGCGGCGCCAAGAATGACGAGGGCAACGGTGCGGGATCTTTTTGGTGTGTTCTGGGTCATGATGCGGCCTTTCGATCAGTCTCGAATATAATGCGGTTTAAAGCGCGACAGGTCCTGCGTGATCCGCGACCGGTCGTCGCGGATGCCGATGCCGGCGCAGGCTTGCCCGACGATCCACGCGCCGATCACCGGTCGGAACCCGTCAAACACCGGCAACGGGTGATAGGCCTGCACAATCCGCGGATGCGCCGCGTAGCTGTCATTGGGTGAAGTTTCCGTCGTGCGGCCGTTCTCGATGATCGAGATTGACGCCCCCTCGCGGGAAAACAGCGGCTTTGTCACATGGGCATCCCGCAGCATGGGGACCGCGCGGTCAAAGGCCGCAGCGATTGCCGGCAGGGCCGCGCCATTGCCCGCAAGCGCGTCACGGATGTCGGTTTCAAAGAAGGCCGGCAGCAGGTTGGGATGGCCTTCGAACATTTGCCACAGCACTGGAAGCAACCCCTTGTTCGACAGCACGGCTTTCCAGGCGGGTTCCAGAAACAGGCAACCCGCCGTCGCCAGATGCTGTGCAAACGGGTCGCGAAACAGGTCTTCCCATGGATAAAGCTTGACCAGAATGCCCATCACGCGGTCCTCGGCATCGGTAAAGTTGCCGTCCTCGCTGAGGCTGATCTTGGTCAGTTCAGTGAAATGCGCGCCAAGACCGGCCTCGCGTGCGGCCCATGCCAAGGCCTCGACGGTGGCATAGTCTTCGGGATTGTCGGCCACCGCTGCAAAGTGCAGATCGGTATCGGCGGCGAAGAGCGCCTGAAACCGGTCCACCAGCGCCTCGTGGATGCCGTTGAACTGGTCATCGGTCGGGGCCAGCACGCCCCGGGACATTTGGTCTTCCAGCCATTTCCACTGAAACGATGCGCTTTCGTACAGGGATGTGGGCGTGTCTGCGTTGTATTCCAGCAGCTTGGCCGGACCATGGCCATCATAGGCCAGATCGAACCTGCCAAAAATCTCGGGGTCGCCGCGGTGCCAGCTGGCCGCGACAAGATCCTGATATTCCGGGGGAATGGCCAGTCGGGTCATCAACTCTTCGCTGACAACGATGGCCGCCGCCGCTTCGCGACACATGGCGTGCAGTTCGGTCGCCGGGTCTTCGAGGTCGTCCTCGATCTGCCGCAGCGTGAATTCGTAGGCCGAAGTCTCGTCCCAATAGGGCTCGCCATGCATTTCGGCAAACGTGAACCCGACATCGGCGGCCTGATCCTGCCAGTCATGACGCTCGGGTAGTTGGGTCTTTTGCATTTTCACCACTCTGAAGTCCTGAGTGTATCTAATCACTCAAGGCCCCTTCGGCCATAGGCGACTTGCCCGGTTGCCGGTTTCGTGGAGCGCAGGCTATCCCGGCAGCGCCGCCGCCTGAACGGTGCCGCCTGGCGATGGTCTGGCCCGCGTGACGTCATGGGTGAGGACTGTCTTTGCAGACGATCAGGTATCGGTGGCCATCCGGTTGCGGACGATCCGTGGTCCCCAGCCGATCGCGCTGTCGCCGGAACTCTCTGGCTGTTCCGCCCATGTCCGGACCGCAACCACGCCCGGGTGATCTTGGCAATGTGATCTGCGTCGGACGGGCAAGTTCGACGATTGCCCGCCCTCAACTGTCAAAAAAGCAAGGGATCCGAGACGTAGATGGTATCATAACCCATGTCCTGCAACGCAGCGATGGTCATGTCCGAGACGGTGTTCGACCAGTTCAGATAGCCAGTCATGATCTCGTTCTTGAAGGTCGCATCGTCCCAGTGGACGCCGGCGGTACCAGTCCCGCCATCCATCTCGACCGGAACGCCATAGTCTGACAACGGGTCCGAATTCGCAATCACCGGATAGAAATCATTGTAGGCCTGTGTCGCGTTGCTGCCGATGAACCGCAGGTCGCCGCCGAAATCCTTGACCAGCCCCATGGCGTTCCACGCCGTACCGAAACCCAGACTGTGCATCATCTCGTGCAGTGCGAAATCGTCCCAGATCCCCTTTGACAGCATGTTGGCGGCATCCGCAGTATCCATCCTGACATAACCATCATAGGGCAGGTTGCTGCCCGACCGGGCGGCGGTGTAGCCGCCCCAACCGCCAAGGCCACCCACGCCATCAATGTCCACCAAAGAGACGCTGATCCGGATGTCGTCGATCACGCCCGCTGCCGTGGTGACGTTGGGCAGATCGCCCTTGATGATATCGCTCAGAAACTCTGCCGCCTGGTGAAACCCCAGTTTCAGCGCGTCGGTCCAGCCCGTTCCGGAAAACAAAAGCCCGATATTGAAACCGCCGGGCGTGTCCTGCCCGCTGATGTAATCGACGGTGACGGCGGTTGTCGTTGTGGTTGTGGTTGTGGTTGTGGTTGTGGTGGTCGGGCTGGTCGTTGTGGTCGTGCCGCTGTCCACCACCGGTTCTGTCGTCGTCTTGGTCTTGCCCTTGCCGCCACCACCCCCCCCACCACCCCCACCGCCGGGCGGCCGGCCGCACGCAGCGGCCCCCTCAATGATGTCCGGCTCCGCTAACGGGGCGTCTGCCAGAAAGTACCGCGCTGCGAGCGGTTCACGGATCTGG
>JBBRCF010000132.1:0-9231 GCA_038205135.1 Rhodobacterales bacterium | reverse complement strand
GCCGGACTCGAGGAAGGATTCCACCACCTTCAGCCGCTTGATGATCTTTTTCGGCTTCAACTCGCCGGTCGCCTCGGCCAGTTCGGCGCGCAGGCGTTCGGCGTCAGCCTCCAGATCGATCTGCGCCAGCATTTCGCGGATCGCCTCGGCACCGATGTTGGCGGTAAACGCGTCCGCGCCAAACTGGTCCTGTGCATCAAGGAATTGTTCCTCGGACAGCAACTGGCCATAGATCAGGTCGGTCAAGCCGGGTTCGATCACCACGTAGTTTTCGAAATACAGTATACGTTCCAGATCGCGCAGCGTCATGTCCAGCATCAGACCGATGCGGGACGGCAGCGATTTCAGGAACCAGATGTGGGCGACGGGCGAGGCCAGTTCGATATGGCCCATGCGTTCGCGGCGCACTTTTTGCAGCGTGACTTCGACGCCGCATTTTTCGCAGACGACGCCGCGATATTTCATCCGCTTGTATTTGCCGCACAGGCATTCGTAATCCTTGATCGGACCAAAGATGCGCGCGCAGAACAGCCCGTCACGTTCGGGTTTGAACGTGCGGTAGTTGATCGTCTCGGGCTTCTTGATCTCGCCGTAGGACCACGACAGGATCCGCTCGGGCGAGGCCAGCGAGATCTTGATCTCGTCGAACACCTTGGCGGGCGTCAGCGGGTTGAACGGGTTATTTGTCAGTTCCTGGTTCATTTTCAAATCCTTGAATTCGGGCGGGGACAGGCGGTAGGGGGAAACGCCCACCCTGCGCGGCTGACGCAGGGTGGGGCGGAATGGCCCTTATTCGCCTTCCTCCGCATCCAGGAGTTCCATGTTCAGGCCGAGGCCGCGGACTTCCTTGACGAGCACGTTAAAGCTCTCGGGGATGCCCGCTTCGAAATTGTCCTCGCCCTTGACGATCGATTCGTAGACCTTGGTGCGGCCGGCGACGTCATCCGATTTCACCGTCAGCATTTCCTGCAGGGTGTAGGCGGCACCGTAGGCTTCCAGAGCCCAGACCTCCATCTCGCCGAACCGCTGGCCGCCGAACTGGGCCTTGCCGCCCAACGGTTGCTGCGTGACCAGCGAATACGGGCCGGTGGACCGTGCGTGGATCTTGTCGTCCACCAAGTGGTGCAGTTTCAGCAGATACTTCACCCCCACCGTCACCTTGCGCTGGAACTGTTCGCCGGAACGCCCGTCGAACAGGATCGACTGGCCCGACGTATCGAACCCGGCGCGACGCAGTGAATCGTTCACATCCGCCTCTTTCGCACCGTCGAACACTGGCGTTGCAATCGGCACGCCGCGCGTCACGTTCGCTGCCAGATCGACCAGCGTCGCTTCGTCCAGCCCTTTCAGGCCTTCCTCATAGACGTCGTCGCCATAGGCGTGATGCATCGCCTCGCGCACCGGGGTCAGATCGCCCGACCGGCGGTATTCGCCCAATGCATCGTCGATCCGCAGGCCCAGCGTGCGGCTGGCCCAGCCCATGTGGGTTTCCAGAATCTGGCCGACGTTCATCCGCGACGGCACGCCCAGCGGGTTCAGACAGATATCGACCGAGGTGCCATCCGCCAGGAACGGCATGTCCTCGACCGGCACCACCTTGGACACCACGCCCTTGTTGCCGTGACGCCCGGCCATCTTGTCGCCCGGTTGCAGCTTGCGCTTCACCGCCACGAACACCTTGACCATCTTCATCACGCCGGGGGGCAGATCGTCGCCGCGACGGACCTTTTCGACCTTGTCTTCGAACCGGTTGTCCAGCGTGCGCTTCTGGATCTCATACTGTTCGTTCAGCGCCTCGACGATCTTGGCATCGGCTTCTTCGGCCAAGGCCAACTGCCACCACTGGCCGCGCGACAGTTGTGACAATAGATCCTCGTCGATCACCGAATTGGGTTTCACGCCTTTCGGCCCTTTCACGGCGGTCTTGCCGATGATCATGGATTTCAGACGCGCATAGATGTTGCGGTCCAGAATGGCCAGTTCATCGTCACGGTCGCGCGCCAGACGCTCGACCTCTTCGCGTTCGATCTGCAGCGCGCGCTCATCCTTGTCCACGCCATGACGGTTGAACACCCGCACTTCGACCACGGTACCATAGTCACCGGGTTTCACGCGCAGGGACGTGTCGCGCACATCGGATGCCTTTTCGCCAAAGATCGCGCGCAACAGCTTTTCTTCGGGGGTCATCGGGCTTTCGCCCTTGGGGGTGATCTTGCCCACCAGAATGTCGCCCGGCTGCACTTCGGCACCGATGTAGACGATGCCGGCTTCGTCCAGATTGCGCAGCGCTTCTTCGCCGACGTTCGGGATATCGCGGGTGATTTCTTCCGGGCCCAGTTTCGTGTCGCGCGCCGCGACCTCGAATTCCTCGATATGGATCGAGGTGAACACGTCATCCGCGGCGATACGTTCCGAAATCAGGATCGAATCTTCGTAGTTGTAGCCGTTCCACGGCATGAACGCGACGAGCACGTTTTTGCCCAGAGCCAGTTCGCCCAGATCGGTCGACGGGCCATCGGCGATGATGTCACCCTTGGCCACCTTGTCGCCCACGTTCACCAGCGGACGCTGGTTGATGCAGGTGTTCTGGTTCGAACGCTGGAATTTGCGCAGGCGGTAGATGTCCACGCCGGCATCGCCCAGTTCCAGATCCTCTGTGGCGCGGATCACGATCCGGCTGGCGTCGACCTGATCGATCACGCCGCCGCGACGGGCCTGAATGGCCGCGCCGGAATCGACGGCAACCTTGCCTTCCATCCCGGTGCCGACCAGCGGCGCTTCGGCGCGCAGCAAGGGCACGGCCTGACGCTGCATGTTCGACCCCATCAGGGCGCGGTTGGCGTCGTCGTTTTCCAGGAACGGGATCAGCGAAGCCGCGACCGACACCAGCTGTTTCGGCGACACGTCGATCAGATCGACGCTTTCGCGCGGGGCAAGCGTATAGTCGCCCGACTGGCGGGCGCTGACCAGATCGTTGACGAACTTGCCGTCACTATCCAGCGCCGCGTTAGCCTGCGCCACAGTGTGGCGCATTTCCTCGGTGGCGGACATGTAATGCACTTCGTCAGTCACCTGCGTGTCTTTGACGACACGGTAGGGCGTTTCGATGAAGCCGTACTTGTTCACCCGCGCGAACGTGGCGAGCGAGTTGATCAGGCCGATGTTCGGGCCTTCGGGCGTTTCAATCGGGCACATCCGGCCATAGTGGGTCGGGTGCACGTCGCGCACCTCTAACCCGGCGCGTTCGCGGGTCAGACCGCCCGGGCCAAGCGCCGACAGACGACGCTTGTGCGTCACCTCGGACAGCGGGTTGGTCTGGTCCATGAACTGCGACAACTGGCTGGACCCGAAGAATTCGCGCACGGCCGCCGCAGCAGGCTTTGCGTTGATCAGATCCTGCGGCATCACGGTGTCGATTTCCACCGACGACATGCGTTCCTTGATCGCGCGTTCCATGCGCAGCAGACCGACGCGGTACTGGTTTTCCATCAACTCGCCGACCGACCGCACGCGGCGGTTGCCCAGGTGGTCGATGTCGTCGATCTCGCCCTTGCCGTCACGCAGTTCGACCAGCGCCTTGACGCAGGCGACGATATCGGCGCGGTCCAGCGTGCGCTGGGTGTCGGGGCGGCCCAGATCGAGCCGCATGTTCATCTTGACCCGGCCCACGGCGGACAGGTCATAGCGTTCGCTGTCAAAGAACAACTGGTCGAACAGCGACGAGGCTGCCTCGACGGTCGGAGGTTCGCCCGGCCGCATCACGCGGTAGATGTCCAGCAGTGCGCCGTCGCGGTTCATGTTCTTGTCGGCGGCCATGGTGTTGCGGATGTACGGACCGACGGTGATGTTGTCGATGTCCAGCACCGGCACCGATTCAATGCCGGCATCCAGCAGCGCCTTCAGCGTACCGCCCGAAACTGACCCGTCGCGGGCATGGTCCAGCGTGATCTCGTCGCCGGCCTCGACATGAATCGCGCCGGTGGCTTCGTCGATCATGTCGCGGGCGACGAATTTGCCCAGGATCTGGTCATAGGGCACCAACAGATGGGTGACCTTGGCGTCATCCTTCAGTTTCTTGACAGCGCGCGGCGTGACCTTGTCGCCCGCCTTGCAGATCACCTCGCCGGTCGCGGCATCGACCAGATCAAAGGTCGGGCGCGTGCCACGGACACGGTCGGGGAAGAATTTCGTGACCCAGCCCTTGCCGCCTTTGGCCAGTTCGTAATCCACGGTCTGGTAATAGGCCGTCATGATGGTTTCCTGATCCATGCCAAGGGCATAGAACAGCGTCGTCACCGGCAGTTTGCGGCGGCGGTCGATACGCGCGAACACGATATCCTTGGCGTCGAATTCGAAATCCAGCCATGATCCGCGGTAAGGAATGATCCGGCAGGCGAACAACAGCTTGCCCGACGAATGCGATTTGCCCTTGTCGTGATCAAAAAACACGCCGGGGCTACGGTGCATCTGCGACACGATCACGCGTTCGGTGCCGTTCACGATGAACGTCCCGTTATGCGTCATGAGCGGCATGTCGCCCATGAACACGTCCTGTTCCTTGATGTCCTTCACCGACTTTGCACCGGTATCTTCGTCCGTATCAAACACGATCAGACGCAGCGTCACCTTCAGCGGCGCGGCATAGGTCATGTCGCGCTGCATGCATTCTTCGATGTCGTATTTGGGCTTTTCCAATTCGTACTTGACGAATTCCAGCACCGACGTTTCGTTGAAGTCCTTGATCGGAAACACCGATTGGAAAGTGCCCATCAGGCCCTCTCCTTCGCGCGGCTTTGGCCCGTCGCCCGAATTCAGGAAAAGGTCATACGAGGATTTCTGGACCTCGATGAGGTTCGGCATCTCCAGCACTTCGCGGATTTTGCCATAATATTTCCGAAGTCGTTTCTGGCCAAGAAAGCTCTGCGCCATGGTCGGTGTCACCTTTCGTTTCCCACGAAGTGCACGCACCGCCGGGCTGCGGGCGCGTCCTTCTGAAACCGGCGGTTGCGGATCCATTCACGGCCACTGTCCCACCAGCGGCCTCCCGATCCCAAACCTTGCCTCAGGCAAGACCCCGCGCGGGGGCCTTCGCTGAGACAGGTTCGGCTGGCACCGGATTGCCCGGAGCCAGCCCTGCTTGTCAGTCCGGGCGAACCCGGCGCAAGTTACTTCAGCTCGACCTTGGCGCCAGCCGCTTCGAGCTTTTTCTTGATTTCCTCGGCTTCGGCCTTGGCAATCTGTTCCTTCACGGCCTTGCCACCGGCATCGACCAGATCCTTGGCTTCTTTCAGACCCAGACCGGTGATCGCGCGGACTTCCTTGATCACGTTGATCTTGTTGGGGCCGGCTTCGACAAGGATCACGTCGAATTCGGTCTTCTCTTCCACGACTTCGGCAGCGGCGGCAGGGCCGGCAGCCATCATCACGGCGCCACCGGCAGCGGGTTCGATGCCGTAGACGTCCTTCAGGATTTGCTTCAGTTCCTGGGCCTGCAGCAGCGTGAGGTTCACGATTTGCTCGGCAAGTGCTTTCAAGTCAGCCATTTTCTCGTTTCCGTTCGTTTAAGATGTGTTCCAGCATGCAAGAGGCAACCCCCTACATCGACCTCGGATTGCTTACGCAGCCGCCTTGTCCTCGATTGTGGACAAGATGGACGCGATATTCGAAGCAGGCGCGCCAATCGCACCGGCGATGTTCGAAGCAGGTGCGCCGAGACATGCGACGATCGAAGAGATCAACTCTTCGCGCGACGGCAGTTTCGACACGGCCTCGACACCGGCCCGGTCCAGAACCGCATTGCCCATTGCGCCGCCAAGAATGATGAACTTCTTGTTCTCTTTGGCGTAATCCTCGACAACCTTGGCCGCAGCCACGGGGTCTTCGGAATAGGACAGCACAGTCATACCCGTCAGCAGCGACGTTATGCTTTCGCACGGACGACCCTGAAGGGCGATCTTGGCGAGCTTGTTCTTGGCGACACGCACGCCCCCACCGACCTGACGCATTTTCAGGCGAAGGGACTGCATCTCTGCAACCGTGAGACCGACGTAATGGGCAACGACCACAACGCCAGAGCTTTCAAAGATCTGGCCGAGTTCCTCGACCACTTTCTCTTTCTGGGCTCTATCCACAGTTTCACTCCAAATTCGGGGTTTCCCCCAGCTCTAGTAAGGCAGGGTTGCCCCTGCCATTCGGGTCCATTTCAGGGTCCCGAGCCCAGACCACCCCGTGGGCACACATCCCTCGGAAAAATCGGTTCGATCCCCATCTCGGGAAGGACTTATCGGGGGTTGCCCCCCTTGCCCTCCGTCTCGGACAGGACAAGGCCTTGCGGCCCCGCCATTCAGCCCCGGACATCATGTCCGGGACAGAATTTCGGTAATTCGGTTACTGCCCGGTCAGCGAGGCCAGGTCCACCGACACGCCGGCGCCCATGGTCGAACTGATCGACAGTTTCTTCATGTAGAGACCCTTGGCGCCGGTCGGGCGCGACTTGGCGACCGCATCGACGAAGGCGCGGATATTTTCTACCAGCTTTTCGGTCGTGAACGAGGCCTTGCCGACGCCGCCGTGAATGATCCCGGCTTTTTCGACCCGGAACTGCACTTCGCCGCCCTTGGCATTCTTGACCGCGTTGGCCACGTCCATCGTCACTGTGCCGACCTTGGGGTTGGGCATCAGGTTGCGCGGGCCCAGCACCTTGCCCAGACGACCGACGATCGGCATCATGTCGGGGGTGGCGATGCAGCGGTCGAATTCGATCGTGCCGCCAAGGATGGTTTCCATCAGGTCTTCGGCGCCGACGATGTCTGCGCCGGCCGCCTTGGCCTCGTCGGCCTTGGCGCCACGGGCGAACACAGCCACACGCACCGTTTTGCCGGTTCCGTTGGGAAGACCGATAACACCGCGGACCATCTGGTCGGCGTGGCGCGGGTCAACGCCCAGATTCAACGCAACCTCGATGGTTTCGTCGAACTTGGCGGACGCATTGGCCTTGATCAGCGCCACGGCGGCGTCGATCGGCATGTTGGCTTTCCCATCGACGGCGGTTTGCACGGCGCGGGTACGTTTGCTGACCTTTGCCATTACTTCACCTCGATTCCGACGGACCGGGCTGAGCCCAGAATAATCTGCATGGCGGCCTCGATGTCATTGGCCGACAGGTCTTTCATCTTGGTTTCGGCGATCTGGCGGACCTGCGCGATGGTGACGGACCCTGCAACGGTGTGACCCGGCTTGACCGACCCCTTGGCGCGGTTGCGCTTGCCAACGGGTGGCAGACCGGCGGCCTTTTTCAGCAGAAACGACGCCGGCGGCGTTTTCAGGGCCAGTGTGAACGACTTGTCCTGAAAATACGAGATGATCACCGGTGTCGGGGTGCCAACCTCCATTTCGGCGGTCTTGGCATTGAATTCCTTGCAGAACTGCATGATGTTGATGCCGCGCTGACCCAGTGCGGGACCCACTGGCGGGGACGGGTTCGCCTGCCCAGCCTTGACTTGCAGCTTAAGCTGCCCGATCAGTTTCTTGGCCATCTGGCCTCTCCTTTAACCAACAGCACGCCGACGCGACGGAATGCCTCTGTGTTGTGTGGTACGGTTTGGTGCGCGCGTGCCCCTCGCCTCCCACAGATGAATGCCCGACCCGAGTCGCCCCGGACGGCATGAGCGCGTTTGCTAGCGTAACGCGGGCGGATGTGCAAGCGGCGACTGTGCTGCAGATCAGCCCTGTTTGACGACCTGGGTGAAATCCAGTTCCACCGGGGTTTCCCTGCCAAAGATCGATACCGCGACCTTCAGGCGCTGTGTCCCTTCGTCGATGCCTTCGATCATGCCGTCGAACCCTTCGAACGGGCCATCCGCGACCTTGACCCGCTCGCCGATCTCGAACCGGATCAGCGTGCGCGGGGTTTCCTCGCCCTCGGCGACGCGGCCCAGGATCGCTTCGACCTCGGCATCGCGCATCGGCATCGGGCGGCCCTGCGGCCCCAGAAACCCGGTCACGCGGTTGATGTTGGAAATCAGGTGATACCCGCGGTCGGACATTTCCATCCGTACCAGCACGTAGCCCGGCATGAACCGGCGTTCCGTCGTCACTTTCTTGCCGCGGCGGATCTCGATGACGTCCTCGGTCGGGACCAGAACCTCTTCGATCTGGTCCTCCAGACCCTTTTCGACCACCGCCTGCCGGATACCTTCGGCCACCTTCTTCTCGTAGTTCGAGAGAACGCTTACCGAATACCACCGCTTCGCCATCTGGACCTCAGTTCCGCCTGCGATCCCTGCGGACCGCGTTGATGTTCCGTGGAGCTATTCTGCCCCTCGCCGAATGGCCAAATAGACGTGCGGTCGAATCGACGCGCGCCACCTGACATGATCCGGCCTGTTACCGTTTGATGACGGTGATGACAAGACGCGTCGGGGAGCACGACAGCGCTTAGGGGTCAGCTGCCAAAGACCGCCAGCGTGGCCTGCAGGCCGGTTTTGATCAGGATATCCACCAGCGAGAAAAACGCCGCCGTGATCGCCGACAGGATGAATACCATCACTGTGGTCAACAGCACTTCGCGGCGCGTCGGCCAGACCACCTTGGCGACTTCCGCGCGGGTTTCCTGCACGAACTTGAAAGGGTTCACCATGGCCATCGTCATCACTCCCGCATCGGACGCTCCGCAGTTACGCGCAATCGCCGGCGTGTTCAAGTGGCGGGTGGAAAAGTGTCCGTGGCAGGGGCAGCAGGGCTTGAACCCGCGACCTACGGTTTTGGAGACCGTCGCTCTACCAACTGAGCTATACCCCTACGGACTGGTGTCGGATACGATGCGAAAGCGGCAAACTCAAGCAGCTTTTTCCGGCCGGTCGGCGTTTGGGTCGTCCGGATGACGGCCGTCCGCGGGTGTGTCCCGGGCCTGCCCCACGCTGTTTTCCGGACAGGCCGCGATGACAGCGCGATGCGCGGCTTTGCGATTGCGGAGCCAGCCCTGCTGTTGGTCGGGCCCAGTCAGGCTGGCCGGCGCAATCCCCGCAGGCGACAGCATGAAGGGCCGCCCCTTTCGGGAACGGCCCTCCGGTCAGACGATTGTTGGCTGACTTACTTCAGGATTTTCGAAACCACGCCGGCGCCGACAGTGCGGCCGCCTTCGCGGATGGCAAAGCGCAGGCCGTCTTCCATCGCGATCGGGGCGATCAGTTCGACCACGAACTTCAGGTTGTCACCGGGCATCACCATTTC
>JBBRCF010000131.1:0-9357 GCA_038205135.1 Rhodobacterales bacterium | reverse complement strand
CGGGCCGAAGCCATGCCGCACAATCCGCTGACGGCCGTCCTCCAGCCGTTCCTCAGCAAAACTGGCTACAAACGCGTCAGCTTCGGCTTTCAGCATCTCCGCCAGCATCCGTCGCGCACCTTCGCGGGCAATCTGGGTCAGCGGGTCGTTAATCTTTTCCAATTGGCGAAAAGGCAGGATCGTTGTATCTTCATTCATGGCGTATCGCTCCTCGTGAGGTTCTGGCTGGCTTGATCACCTGCCACGATACGCCGCCTTACAAATCACGCCATCAACCAAAATCCCGCATAGCTCGACGCGTTGTGGCGCCCAGATAGGTGCCAGCAAGGGCGGGCAGCACAAGGTTCAACCCGTTCACCGGCACCCCGCCGCCCTGCCGCGCGGTCAGCACCACCGCAGCCAGCCCGGCGATCAGACCACCGAGGACAAAGGCCGTGAACACTGTGCGTTCGACCCGGACGCCAATCAGATGGGCTGCCGCAGGGTTGACACCAATGGCGTGCAGGCGGCGGCCAAAGGACGTTCGCTCCTGCAAGAACCAGACCGCGACAGCCGCCGTAGCCGCCACGAGGAACAGCACAGGGAACGGGCCGAACGACATGCGGCCCAAGCCCGTCGGGTCTGTGGGCATGCCTGCAACAATGGCGCGCCCCTGTGCATAACCGCTGACCAGCCCGCCAAGCATGATCGACAGGCTAAGGGTGGCAATCAGCGGGTCTGCCCCCGCCCTGACAAGCCCGCCGTTCACCGCGCCAAGCCCCGCGCCAATCACGATGACAACGACAGCCGCGATGACCCAGTTCAGCCCAAGCGCACCCGTCAGCGGCACATCAACCGACCCGATCAGCCCGGCAAAGATCACGCTGGCCATGACGGCAATCGACCCCGACGAGATGTCGATCTTTCCCGTGATCAGCGGCAGCGTAAAGGCCGCCGCCAGCAAAAGCTGGATCGACATTGTGCCCAGCATGCTGCGCCAGTTCGCCACCGTCATGAAGGTGTCGCTTGTGCCCGGATGCAGCGCGAAAAAGGCGATGACCAAGGCCGTGATTGCGACAAGGCCAAAGCGTTCGAGGAAAAGGAACCAGCGTGGCATCAGATGATCTTCTCCCTGATTTTGGACTTGCTGCCCGGCCCGCCGGGGATTTCAGCCGAAACGCGGCCACGGTTGATGACCAGTGTGCGATGCGCAAGCGCCTCGAGTTCATCCGCATCGGTGCTGGCGATGATCACCGCACAGCCCTTTGCGGCGGCGGCGCGGATCAGGCGGTGCAGATCGTCGCGCGCGCCGGGATCGACGCCCGCGGTCGGTTCACATTACAAAAGGACACGCGGATTACGCTCCATCCAGCGGGCGAGGACCACCTTTTGCTGATTGCCGCCTGACAGCGTCCAGATCTTCACACGCGGCCCCGGCGCCTTGACGCCGTAGGTGCCGATGGCGGCCTTGGCATCCGGAATGCTGCCGGTTTTCACGCAGGCCTGCGTTACGTTCAGGTTCTCGGCCAGCGACCAGTTCGGAAACACGGCCATCTCGGTGCGGTCGCTTGGCACCATGGCGATCCCGGCCTGCATCGCCTCGCAGGGGTGGCGAATATCAAGACTCTGCCCGTCGATGTGGATTTCGCCGCCCTTGCGCGGGCGGGCACCAAAGATCAATTCGGCAGTTTCAAGAAAGCCCGACCCGATGATCCCGGTCAGGCCGACAATCTCGCCCGGCCACAGCTTGAAATCGACGCCTTTGGCATCGCGCCCGGCCAGACCTGTCACTTCCAGGCGTGGCACGCCCCCTTCGGCACGGGCTTCGGCCCCGGTGCTGCGGGGGGCGGCTTCCAATTCGTGGCCCAGCAGCAGCGTCACCAGATCCTTTTCGTTGGTGGCACTGGCGGGCGTGGTGCCGATCATCTTGCCATTGCGCAGGATCGTCAGGTCATCAGCGATATAGAAAAGTTCATCCAGCCGGTGCGACACATAGATGATCGTGTGGCCCGCCGCCTTTTGGCCTTTGAGCTGGTCCAAAAGCCACTTGGCTTCGGCCTCGGGCAAGGTCGCGGTTGGTTCGTCAAGAATAACGATGCGGCGGGCGTTGCCGCCGGTGCCCTCGTCAAACAACAGCTTCGAGATCAGCGCCATCGTGCGCTGCGCCGGGCTGAAGCGCCCGAACCGTCGGCGCGGGTCGATATCAAGGTTTACCGAGGCCAGCATCGCCCGCACCCGGTCATGTGCCTTGTTCCAGTTGAAGGCCCCGAACCGTCCGCGCCCGACGTCGGGCAGCAAAAGGTTCTCTGTGACCGACAGATCAAGGAACTGCGCCGGCCGCTGGTGCAGCACGCGCACGCCGTGGTCATGCGATACCGCCGCGCCCAAGGCACCGGGATGGGGCTGGCCGTAAAAGGACAGGCCTTCAAGATCGGTCGGTTGCTCGATCCCCGCGACGATCTTGATCATCGTGGACTTGCCGGAACCGTTGATCCCGACAAGCCCGTAGATGCGCCCCGCCTCGAACCGTGCCGAGACATTGTCCAAAGCAACGGTGCCACCATAGCGCTTGGTCATGCCCGTGATTTCGAGCGCAGATTGCCCATATCCTTCGGTCATGCCTTAGCCCCTCCCCAAGCCCGATGGACCCAAATCCGATGTCAGCCGCCAACACCCCACAGGGTCTTGAAGGCCGCGCGGAAATCGATGTTCGAATCCCATGCCCCGCTTGCGGGCATGTTGGTGGTCGCATCGACATAGATATAGCCTTGGCCGCCGTGCACCTGTTCGGCCCCGGCGAAGGCACGGTTCATCGCATCAACCGAAGCCCAGGCTTCCCACCGCGAATCAAAGGCCATGGCAATGTTCTGCCCGCTGCCGGAACGGATGGCATCAAGGTTCGACAGAAAGCCCTCGCTGCCGACCACCAGAAGGTCAGCCGCACGGCCCGAGTTCAGGATCGCGGTCTGCACGCCGGTCAGGAACAGGCCGTCCGTCGATTGAAAGATCGTGTCAACCTGCGGATGACGGGCCAATGCGGCAGTCATCTTCTGTTCAACGACCCCGTTGACCTGGTCCAGCGTTGTAAGGTCCACGGTCGTGACGATCTCGCAGGTCGTGCAGGCCGCCATCCCTTCTTCGAAACCGTCCGTCAAGGCGGCAACGGTGACAAGGTCCGGCACATCAAGCAGCATCACCTTGGCCTTGCCCTTCGTTGCCGCGATGGCGATGGCGGACTTGTCGCGGCCATAGTCCAGCGCAAAGTTCGAGTAGTAGATCTCGCCTTCGCCGTCGAACACCATGTCGACGGTGAACAAAGGCGCCGTCTGTTCAGACAGCGCCGGATCGTCGCAATCGAGAGCGACCACGCCCAGCGTCTGGATGCCTGCCTCTACGGCCTCGGCCAACGGCTGGCTGACCAACGGGCAGTCAAAGCCGAAAACGATGATCCCGTCGGCTTGTGCCGCGACCGCCTGGCGGATCGCGTCCCCCGCCACGACGGGGTCGAACTCGGCGTTCACGACGTTGGTTTTCCAGCCGATGGCGGTTGCGGCTGCGACAATCTCGTTCACCTCATCAGAGCAGAGGTCGATGCTTTGGCTGCAAGACACGACCCAGACAGATTTGTCGGCCACATCCTTGGGCCCTTCGGTCGGAACGGCTGTCGCAGTTCCCGCTTTCAACTCGGCCACCCGCGCCTCGGCAGCCTTCAGCACGGCGGCCATGTCCTGCGCAAAAACCGGCGCAGATGTGAGGGTAAGCGCGGCGAGGCAGCCAAGACCGGCTGCAGCGGCACGGCGACCGCGGATGAGGCGATTGGTTTTCATGGCAGACTCCCTATTTTATAACATTTGTCGTATTAAGAAGAATCGAAACCCTTCTGTCAATAGTTTCGTGATTTCCCGCCGAAAGCTGGCCTTGCATTGGCTAAAGTTACGTTGAATGCCTATTTTGCGGGCGCTTGTGCTCGGGCGAACCCCTCCCGATCAACAGGGTTGACAGGTCCGCGCGCTGGTGTTTTTATTACATGTGTAATTCTAAAAAGCCTTGGGGGGATGCGATGGCCGTACTGACGCTGAAGGACTGGACATCCCGCGCCGCCGCGACCACCCCCGAAGGCCGCGCCTTTATCGCGGGCGGTTTCACAGCCGCTGCCGATGGCAAGACCTATGCAAACATCAACCCGGCCACGGGGGCCGTCCTGAATCAGGTGGCGGATTGCAGCAGCGTTGATGTTGACCGCGCCGTCGCAGCCGCGCGCCAGTCTTTCGAAGAGGGGGTCTGGTCGCGTCGCACCCCCACCGAACGCAAGCGGGTGCTGTTGCGGCTGGCCGATCTGATGGAGCGGGACCGCGAAACGCTGGCGCTGCTTGAATCGCTCGACATGGGCAAGCCAGTTGCCGTGTCCTGCGACTACGAGATGCCGATGCTGATCGAGTTCGTGCGCTGGTTCGCCGAAGCCACGGACAAGCTTTATGATGAGGTAGCCCCCCCTGGCCCGGGCAAGCTGGCGCTGATCCGCCGCGAACCCGTGGGTGTTGTGGCGGCGGTGGTGCCGTGGAACTTTCCGCTGGATATGGCGATCTGGAAATGCATCCCGGCGCTGGCGGCGGGCAATTCGGTAGTGCTGAAACCAGCCGAGCAATCGCCGCTGACCGCCCTGTACCTTGCGCGTCTGATGGCCGAGGCGGACATCCCGCCGGGCGTTTTCAACGTGGTGCCGGGGTTCGGGGCAACCGTGGGGCAACCCTTGGGCCTGCATATGGAGGTTGATTGTCTTGCCTTTACCGGGTCAACCGCCACTGGCAAGCGGTTCCTGACCTATGCTGCACAATCGAACATGAAGCTGGTCTGGCTGGAATGTGGCGGCAAAAGCCCGAACATCATCTTTGCCGATACCGAGGATCTGGACCGCGCGGCGCAGCTTGCATCGGTCGTCCACTACAATCAGGGCGAAATCTGCTCGTCGCCCACCCGGCTTCTGGTGCAAGACAGCATCCGGGATGACTTTCTTGAGCGTGTCATCGCCCATTCGCGCGCCTATGTGCCGGGCAACCCGCTGGACCCGGCAACCCTGATGGGGTCGATGGTGGATGCCACCCATTGCGGTCGCGTGATGTCCTATATCGACAAGGGGCGGGCGCAGTCGCGGCTGGTTCTGGGCGGCAATCGCGTGACCATCGGCACCTCGGACAATTTCATTGAACCGACGATCTTTGCCGATGTGGAACCGGACCACACCATCGCGCGCGAGGAAATCTTTGGCCCCGTCCTGTCTGTCCTGTCTTTCAAGACCGAAGAAGAGGCCGTGCGCATCGCCAACGACACGATCTATGGGCTGATGGCCTCGGTCTTTACCTCCAACCTTGGCCGCGCGCACCGTGTGGCCGAAGCGTTGAAGGCGGGCACCGTCACCGTCAACACGGTGGACAAGATCTCGCCGCTGGTGCCCTTCGGCGGCTATCGGCAGTCGGGCAACGGGCGAGACAACTCGTTGCACGCGTTCGAGAAATACACCCAGTTGAAAACCACCTGGATAGAATACTAGGGGGCGCGCGCGATGGATGTGGTCATCATCGGGGCTGGGCAGGCAGGCTTGCAAGTGGCGTTGTCCCTGCGCCAAAAGGGGTATGACGGGGCGATCACCCTGATCGGCGACGAGGGCCATCTGCCCTATCAGCGCCCGCCGCTGTCAAAGGCGTATCTCAAGGGCGAAAGCACCCGGGAAAGCCTGACCCTGCGCCCGGCTGATGCGCTGGCAGGGCAAGGCATCACGCTGCGACTGGGAACCAGAGTCATGGCAATCGACCGGGCGGCGCGCAGGATTCTGACGGTCGCCGACCCCATTCCCTATGACCGTCTTGTCTTTGCCACTGGTACGCGCCCCCGCCTGCTGCCCCTGCCGGGGGCAGATCTGCCGGGCCTGTATTCCTTGCGCGGGATCGAGGATGCCGACGCGCTGGCCGCCGCTTTACCGTCCGCGCGTGATGTCGTGATCATTGGCGGCGGCTTCATCGGGCTGGAGGTTGCCGCCACGGCCCGCGCCAAGGGCCTGTCGGTCACGGTGGTGGAGGCCGCCCCGCGCGTCATGGCGCGCGCGGTCGCCCCGGCGATATCAACCTGGTTCGAGGCGATGCATCGCGGCATGGGAACGGTGGTTCTGACCGGCACAGGCGTTTTGGGCTTCGAAGGGCAGACCCGCGTTGAAACCGTCATCCTGTCGGATGGCACCCACCTGCCCGCCGATCTGGTGCTGGTTGGCATTGGCGCTGTGCCGAACGCGGAACTGGCGCTGGCGGCCGGTTTGCCCTGCCCGAACGGGATCGAAACCGATGCCCAGGGGCGCACCGCAGACCCTGATATTTTTGCCGTGGGGGACTGCGCGCTGCATCCCAACGCCTTTGCGGGGGGCCTGTTCCGGCTGGAAAGCGTGCAGAACGCCATCGATCAGGCCAAGGCCGCAGCCGCCGCGCTGCTGGGCGACCCCGCCCCCTATGACGCCGTGCCGTGGTTCTGGTCCGATCAGGGCAACGCCAAGCTGCAGACGACTGGCCTGCCGATCAGCCCTGATGCGCATGTCCTGCGGGGCGACCCCGATCAGGGCCGCTTTAGCGTGTTTCACCTGCGGGGCGGCATCATGATCGCCGCCGACTCGGTGAATATGCCCGCCGACCATATGGCGGCCCGCCGTCTTGTTGCTGCCCGTTCCGTGATCGCGCCCGAATTACTTTCCGACCCCGCCATCCCCCTGAAATCGCTGATCTGGGGCCCCCATGACCGAAACCCTTTCCGTTCACGTCCCCTGGGATGGCCGCCTTCTGGACACCCTGCCCGTCTCGACCGAGGCCGAGGTCGAGGCGGCCTTTGCCACGGCGCAGGCGCTGTTTCGCAACCGCAAAGCGTGGCTGCCCAAGATCGAGCGTGTGGCGATCCTGCGTCGTGCTGCAGCCATTGCCCGGGGTCGGCGCGAGGCTCTGGCGCTGCAGGTCGCAAGCGAATCCGGCAAGCCCCTGCGCGATGCGCTGATCGAGATCGAGAGGGGCATCGACGGGATCGAATTGTGCGTGGAAACGCTGCGCGCCGAAGGCGGCCACGTCATCCCGATGGACCTGAACGCCACATCGGCGGGGCGTGCGGCCTTTACGCAGATGGAGCCTATCGGCGTGGTCCTTGGCCTTGCCGCCTTCAACCACCCGTTCAATCTGGTGATCCATCAGGTCGCACCTGCTGTTGCCGCCGGTGCGCCGGTGATCGTGAAACCATCGCCCAAAACGCCACTGTCGTGCCGGGCTGTGGTCGAGATTTTCCACGAGGCCGGGTTGCCACAGGGTTGGGCGCAGATGGTGCTGCCTTTGGACATTGGCGTGATCGGGCGCATGGTCAGCGATCCGCGCGTGGGCTTCCTGTCCTTCATTGGATCGGCCGCGGTTGGATTGAAGCTGCGGTCGATGCTGGCCCCCGGCGCGCGCTGCGCGCTGGAGCATGGCGGCGTGGCCCCGGTGATCGTCGCGGCCGATGCCGACCTGGGCCAGGCGATCCCGCGCCTTGGCCGGGCCGGGTTCTGGCATGCGGGGCAGGCTTGCGTGTCGGTGCAGCGTATCTTCTGTGCGCGCGATATCTTGGATGATCTGGCCTCGGGTCTGTCAGCCGTAGCCGACCGTATGCTGATCGGTGATCCGACCAAGCCTGAAACCGAAGTCGGCCCGATCATCACCCATGCCGAGGCTGACCGGATTGCATCTTGGGTCGATGCCTCGGGCGCGCAGATCGCCACCGGCGGCAAGCGTCTTTCGCCCTCGACCTATGCCAATACCGTGCTGGTCAACCCCGACCCTATGGCAGACGTCTCGCGGCGCGAGGTCTTTGGCCCGGTGGTCTGCCTGTACCCCTATGATGACATCGACGCGGCGATTGCCACGGCCAATGACCTGCCGTTTTCGTTTCAGGCGGCGGTGTTCAGCCGCAACATCGACACGGCCATGCACTGCTTTCGCCATCTCGACGGGACAGCGGTGATGGTCAACGAACATCCGCTGTTCCGGGTGGACTGGATGCCCTTTGCGGGCGCGCGCCAGTCCGGCCTTGGGGTTGGCGGCATCCCCCACTCCATCCGCGACATGCAGACCGAAAAGATGATGGTCTGGCGTTCGGATGCCCTGAATTGAGTCAGCACCAATGACATCTGCCATGACCACAACACTGATTGACCGCCGCCGCGCCGCCGTGCCCTCTGGGGCCGCCACATCCTATCCGATCTTCGTGGACCGGGCCGAGGGGTCGGAACTGTGGGACACCGACGGCAAGCACTATGTCGATTTCGTCGCCGGCATTGCGGTGATGAACGTGGGCCACCGTCATCCGCGCGTAATGGCCGCCATTGCCGCCCAAATGAAGCGTTACGCCCATGTGGCATGGCCGGTGCAGCATTATGAGCCCTACATCGCCGTTTGCGAGCGGCTGAATGCCGTGGCCCCGATCAGGGATGCCACCTCGTTTCTGGTCAACACCGGGGCAGAGGCCACGGAAAACGCCGTCAAGATCGCGCGGCTTGCCACCGGGCGGCCCGGCATCATCGCCTTTACCGGGTCGTTCCACGGCCGCACCAATCTGGCCCTGTCGCTGACCGGAAAGGTGGCTCCGCTGCGCGCGGGCTATCCGCATTTCCAGCCCGGCATTTTCCATGTCCCCTTCCCGGTGCCCGACCATGGCACCACCGAGGAGGAAGCCTTGCGCGCGCTGGATCATCTGCTGCGGGCGTCAATCTCGCCCGATCAGGTGGCCGCCATTCTGGTGGAACCGGTGCAGGGCGAAGGCGGCTATTACATGGCCCCCCCGGCTTTCCTGTGCAAACTGGCCGAGATTTGTGCGGCGCATGACATCCTTTTCATCGCCGACGAAATCCAGTCCGGCTTTGGCCGCACGGGCAAGTTCTTTGCGTCGAACACTCCGGGGTCGAGCCTGACCTGATCCCGGTCGCCAAGGCAATCGGCGGCGGCCTGCCGCTGGCGGGGGTGATCGGCAAGCGGTCGGTGATCGACAAGGCGATGCCGGGGTCTTTGGGCGGCACCTTTGCCGGGAACCCGCTGGCCTGTGCCGCGTCATTGGCCGTATTCGACATCATCCGCGACGAAGGCTTGCTGGACCGGGCGACCGCCATTGGCCAGCGCCTGACGGCGGGCCTGTCCAGCATCGCCGCGCGCAATGATGTACCGCCAATCGGTGCGGTGCGGGGCTTGGGCGCGATGGTGGCATTCGAGGTGTTCAAGCCCGAGGGCGACCGCGTGCCCGACCCCGAGACAACCAAGGCCATTGCCACCCGTGCGGCGGCTGAAGGGCTGTTGCTGCTGCCTTGCGGATACTGGGGCAACACTATCCGGA
>JBBRCF010000130.1:0-9569 GCA_038205135.1 Rhodobacterales bacterium | reverse complement strand
GTAACGGTGCCCGCAACTTCCGTCCCCTCCAGCCCCGCCGCAAGCCGCGCCAGCGCGATGTCACGTGTGGGGCCGTGCACGACCACCTTTGCAATCATCGGGTCGTACCACGGGCTGATCGCGTCGCCTGACCGCACGCCGGTATCCGCCCGCACACCCGCAGGAAACGCCAGATGCGCGATACGTCCGGTCGCAGGCAGAAACCCCGCCGCGACATCCTCGGCATACAGCCGGGCCTCGAACGCATGCCCGGTGATGCGAAGATCCTCTTGCCGCAGCGGCAGCGCCTCGCCGGCGGCAACCCGCAACTGCCATTCCACCAGATCCACGCCGGTTATCGCCTCGGTCACGGGGTGCTCGACCTGCAGCCGCGTGTTCATTTCCATGAACCAGAACCCGTCGACCCGCAGCGGCCCCGACCCATCGACGATGAATTCGACCGTGCCCGCGCCCTTGTAGCCGATCGCCTCGGCCGCCCGCACCGCAGCCTGCCCCATCGCGGCACGCACCACATCCGTCATTCCCGGCGCGGGGGCCTCTTCGATCACCTTCTGATGGCGGCGCTGCAACGAACAGTCGCGTTCGAACAGATGCAGCGCATGGGCGCCATCGCCGAACACCTGTACTTCGATGTGGCGCGGCGCGGTGATATATTTCTCGATCAGCACGCCCGCATTGCCAAACGCCGTGCGCGCCTCGCCCTGCGCGCTGTCCAGCGCGGCGGCAAAATCGACGGGACGCTCCACCAGCCGCATGCCCTTGCCGCCGCCGCCCGCCACCGCCTTGATCAGCACCGGATAGCCGATCATCTCGGCCATCCCCGCCAGATGCGCGCCGTCCTGATCTGCGCCGTGATAGCCGGGTACCACTGGCACGCCTGCCCTTTCCATCAACGCCTTCGCCGCATCCTTCAGCCCCATGGCGCGGATCGCGGGTTCGGACGGCCCGATGAACACCAGGCCCGCCGCCACCACCGCCGCCACGAAATCCGGGTTTTCCGACAGAAAGCCATAGCCGGGGTGGATCGCCTCTGCCCCGGTGTCCAGCGCCGCCTGAATGATCCGGTCGCCCCGCAGATAACTGTCCGAAGGGCGCGCGCCGCCGATGCAGACCGCCACATCGGCGGCGGCCACATGCGCCGCGCCTGCGTCCACATCCGAATAGACCGCCACCACTCGGCATCCCATGGCCCGCGCCGTGCGCACAATCCGACAGGCAATCTCGCCCCGGTTCGCGATCAGGATCGTCTTGAACATTCTGTGTCCTTTCTTCCGAGCGCGCGCTGCGCCAAACCGATGCGAGGGGCCAGCCCCTCGCGCTCCCCGGGGTATTTGGAAACCGAAGAAAACACGCACGACGCGGGGTGGCGTGCCGTGTTTCTCTGGTTTCCAAGTACCCCGGGGGTGAATGGGCCGAAGGCCCAGAGGGGGCGGCGCCCCCTTTTGTCCGACTGTTCAGCCATCGGCGTAATCCACAATCACGCGAAATCGTTCGCACATCATCTTCATGTCCGCCGACCAGCCGCCGTTACGTTCGAAATACCGACGGTAATCGTTCTGCCAATGCGCCAGATCGCGGAACTCGCCCTGGGCTTCGACAAAGTCTTCGTCCATTTCGGACCATCGGCGCGTCTCGACCGATATCGTCTCGATCATCACCGCCGCGCGCCCGTCCCATTCCAGCGCCACATCGCGCCGCCCGACCTCGGGCCAGGCGTCGCCATCTTCACCGTAATGCCGCGCCGCTTCGCAGGTCGCGGTCTTTTTGCCCGTACGGACCAGCGCAAGAATTTCTTCGCAGAGCGTCTGGTTGTCACCGAAACGGAATGTCTCAGCCTCGGGGTTTTCGTCGATGATCTGCTGCAATGTCAGCATGGTTTTCCCCTTCACATCCGAAACACGCCAAAGCGTGTCTCCGGGATAGGCGCGCACAGCGCGGCGGCAAGGCTCAGGCCCAGCACCTTGCGCGTCTGGCGCGGGTCGATCACGCCGTCATCCCACAGCCGGGCCGAAGCGTAGAGGGGATGCGACTGTTCCGCGAACATCGCGACCGTCGGGGCCTTGAATGCCGCCTCGTCATCGGCCGACCATGTGCCGCCGGCACGTTCGATGCCGTCGCGTTTGACCGTCGCCAGCACGCCCGCCGCCTGTTCGCCGCCCATCACGGAAATGCGGCTGTTGGGCCAGGTCCACAGGAACCGCGGGCTATAGGCCCGCCCCGCCATGCCGTAATTCCCGGCGCCGAACGACCCGCCCACCAGAAGGGTAATTTTCGGCACCGCCGTGCAGGCCACCGCCGTCACCATCTTTGCCCCATGCCGCGCGATACCTTCGTTTTCGTATTTGCGGCCCACCATGAACCCGGTGATGTTCTGCAGGAACACCAGCGGGATTTTCCGCTGCGAACACAGTTCCACGAAATGCGCGCCCTTTACGGCGGCTTCGGAAAACAGCACGCCGTTGTTGGCGACGATCCCGACAGGAATGCCCATGACATGCGCGAACCCGGCCACCAGCGTCTCGCCAAACCGCGGCTTGAACTCGTCGAACCGGGATCCGTCCACCACGCGCGCAATCACCTCGCGGATGTCATAGGGGGTGCGCAAATCGGCGGGCACCACGCCGAGGATCTCATCGGGGTCATAGGCCGGCGGATCGTCGTCCCGCAGCACGGGGACTTGCCACCCGCCGCCCGCGCCGGTCAGCGAGGCCACCGCCTGCCGCGCCAGCGCCAGTGCGTGCGCGTCATCCTCGGCCAGATAATCCGCCACGCCGGACAGGCGGGTGTGCACATCGCCACCGCCCAGATCCTCGGCCGTGACTACCTCGCCTGTGGCCGCCTTGACCAACGGCGGACCAGCCAGAAAGATCGTGCCCTGATCGCGCACGATGATCGTCACGTCAGACATCGCGGGCACATAGGCGCCGCCTGCGGTGCACGACCCCATCACCACCGCAATCTGCGGGATGCCGCGCGCGCTCATGTTGGCCTGATTGTAGAAGATGCGCCCGAAATGGTCGCGGTCGGGAAATACCTCGTCCTGATTGGGCAGGTTCGCACCGCCGCTGTCCACCAGATAGACGCAGGGCAGCATGTTTTCGGCGGCAATTTCCTGCGCGCGCAGGTGTTTCTTGACCGACAGCGGGTAATAGGTGCCTCCCTTCACGGTGGCATCATTGCACAGCACCATCACATCGCGACCGTGGATGCGGCCCACGCCCGCGATCACGCCGGCCCCCGGCGCGTCGCCGCCATAAAGCCCGTGTGCCGCCAGCGCGCCCACCTCCAGAAACGGCGATCCGGGGTCCAGCAAGTTCGCCACCCGGTCGCGCGGCAGCATCTTGCCCCGCGATACATGGCGTTCACGAGATTTCGCGCCGCCGCCCTCTGCCGCCGCCGCCGCCGCCTGCCGCACCGCGTCCAGCAGCGCCAGATGCGCCGCGCGGTTGCTGCGAAAGCTGTCCGACCCGGTCAGAACCGTGGATACCAATTTCATGCGCTGTCCTCCTCTGCTGCTGCCATTGCCCGCAAGTCGCGGCGGATCACCTTGCCCGTCACGGTCATCGGCAGCGCGTCCAGAAATGTGATTTCCCTTGGATAAGAATATCTTGCCAGACGGTTCTGCACATGCGCCTGAAGATTTCTTATCAGATCGTTACCCGGCATCTGCCCCGGTTTCAGCACGACATAAGCCTTGACGATCTCGGTCCGCAACGGGTCGGGTTTGCCGACCACGCCAACGGTGGCCACCGCCGGATGGGTCAGCAGGCAATCCTCGATTTCTGCCGGGCCGATACGATAGCCCGCCGATGTGATCACATCATCGTCGCGCCCCACGAACCGGATGAACCCATCCGTGATCACACCCCGGTCGCCGGTCAGCATCCAGTCGCCGCGAAACTTTGCCGCCGTGTCATCGGGCCGGTTCCAATAGCCCAGCATCATCGACGCCGCACCCCGCAGCACCGCGATATCGCCCTCGACATCCGTCGCATGGCCCGCCTCGTCGATCACCGCCACATCGAACCCCGGCACCGCACGCCCGATATGGCCGGGACGCGCGGCGAACATCGCGCCGCAGGATGTGGCGACCATGTTGCATTCGGTCTGGCCGTAGAATTCGTTGATCTGAACTCCAAAGGCCCGCCGTCCCCAGGCCAGCATTTCCGCCCCCAGCGGTTCACCACCCGATGCGACCGATCGCAGACCGGGGATGTCCGCATCAACCGCCTTCAGCATCCGCAGCGCAGTTGGAGGAAAAAATACATTGCGTACGGCATGTTGACGGATGAGGCTGATGCAGTCATCCACGTCGAATTTTGCCATCCGCGCGGCCATTACCGGCACGCCCAGGGCCAACCCCGGCATCGCGACGTCGAACAGCCCGCCGATCCAGGCCCAGTCGGCCGGGGTCCAGATCACGTCATCGGGTTGGCCCAGATGATCATGCGATAGCACCACCCCCGGCAGGTGTCCGGTCAGCACCCGGTGCCCGTGCAGCGCGCCCTTGGCGCTGCCGGTGGTGCCCGAGGTATAGATCAGCACAGCGGGATCATCAGGGCCGGTATCGGCGGCGTCCACCCGCCCAGCGGGCAGGTCAGAGGTTTCCGGCACCAGCACCGCACCGCCCCAGGCGACCAGCCCGGCATGGCCTTCGGAATCGACGATCACCAGCCGCGCGCCCGCATCCGTCAATCGCGCCACCAGCGCATCCGGCCCGAACAGCTTGAACAGCGGGATCGATATCGCGCCCAATTTCCACACCGCCAGATGCGCGGCCGCCGTCCAAGCGCTTTGGGTCCGCAGCACGCCGACGCGGTCACCGCGCACAACACCTTGGGCGGCCAGCGCCAGCGCCAGTCCGTCCGCCATCGCGCGCAACCGGCCATAGGTGACCGGCCCGTCAGCCTCGATGATCGCCACCCGGTCGGGGTCGCGGTCGGCCCAGTCGTCACAGGCCTGTCGCGCCATGTTCAACCGCCGCGGCAGATCCCGGCGGAACCCCGCGCGCAGGCTGTCCCAATCCGGCGCGGCGCACAGCACCTCAGGCGCCCCGCTCGCGGGCCAAGGCGACGACAACGGCAAAGCCCCGGGTCATCGCATCGCCGCCATCATCTCGCGTCCGATCAACATGCGGCGAATTTCGCTGGTGCCTGCGCCGATTTCCATCAGTTTCGCATCGCGAAACAGCCGGCCCACCGGGTTGTCGTTCAGATAGCCCGCCCCGCCCATCGCTTGGACCGCCTGATGCGCGACGACCATCGCCTCTTCGCTGGCATAGAGAACGCAAGCCGCCGCGTCTTGCCGGGTGACGGTGCCACGATCACAGGATTTCGCCACCTCATAGACATAGGCGCGGGCCGAATTCATCTTGGTGTAGATATCCGCCATCTTGCCCTGCATCAGTTGGAAATCCCCGATGGGCTGGCCGAACTGTTTGCGTTCCGCCATGTAGGGCATGATCGCGTCCAGACAGGCCGCCATGATGCCGGTGCCGATGCCCGACAACACGACGCGTTCGTAATCCAGCCCGGACATCAGGACGCGGACGCCCTTGCCTTCGGTGCCCAGCACGTTTTCGAACGGCACTTCGCAATCCTCGAACACCAACTCGCCGGTGTTCGATCCGCGCATCCCCAGCTTGTCGAAATGCGGCCCTTGGGTGAACCCCTTGGTGCCCTTTTCGACGATGAAGGCGGTCATGCCCTTGCTGCCGGCTTCGGGGTCGGTCTTGGCATAGACCACTAGCGTATCGGCGTCGGGGCCGTTGGTGATCCAGTATTTTGACCCGTTCAGGACGTAATACCCGTTGCGCTTGTCCGCGCGCAGTTTCATCGACACCACGTCGGACCCGGCGCCCGGTTCCGACATCGCCAACGCGCCGACATGTTCGCCGCTGCACAATTTCGGCAGATACTGGCGTTTTTGCGCCACGGTTCCGTTCAGCTTGATCTGGTTCACGCACAGGTTGGAATGCGCACCATAGGACAGCGACACCGACGCGGACGCACGCGCGACCTCTTCGATTGCGACGGTATGGGCCAGATATCCCATGCCCAGTCCGCCATATTCCTCTTCGACCGTCACGCCATGCAGGCCCAAATCGCCCATTTCGCGCCACAACGCGATAGGAAAGGTATTGGCGCGGTCAATGTCGGCCGCCATCGGCTTGATCCGTTCCTGCGAGAACCGGTGTACCGCCTCGCGCAGCGAATGGATTTCTTCCCCCAGATCGAAGGTCATCGTGGCATTGAACATGGCTTCCCCCCAAGGTTTATTGAACAAGCGTTCATAAATTGTGTCAGAGGTGCCATGCCGATCGTCATCACGTCAACGGAAATTGCTGTCCGTTCCGCTGCGTCCCGCCAACCCGGCTCCGCACCGCCTCAGTGCGCGGCCAGTTCCCCCGACGCGATCTGTTCGCGTTCAATCGACTCGAACAATGCCTTGAAATTGCCTTCGCCGAAACCGTCATCGCCCTTGCGCTGGATGAATTCGAAAAAGATCGGGCCGATCACGGTCTTGGAAAATACCTGCAACAGGATGCGGGTTTCGCCACCGTCCACCACGCCTTCGCCGTCGATCAGGATGCCATGCGGCTGCATCCGGTCCAGCGGTTCGGTATGGCCCGTCACGCGGGTGTGGCTGAGGTCGTAATACGCCTGCGGCGGCGCGGGCATGAACCGGATGCCGCGTGCGGCGATGGCGTCCACGCTGTCGTAGATATTGTCGGATCCCACCGCGATGTGCTGGATGCCTTCGCCCTTGTATTTCTTCAGATACGCGACGATCTGCCCGGTTTCGCCGCGATCTTCGTTCAACGGGATGCGGATTTTATTGCAGGGCGAGGTCAGCGCGCGACTGAACAGCCCGGTATATTTGCCTTCGATGTCAAAGAACCGGATCTGGCGGAAATTGAACAGCGTTTCATAAAACCGGAACCAGGTGTCCATGTTGCCCTTGAACACGTTATGCGTGAGGTGATCGAGGTAGTGGAACCCCACGCCCGCCGGATGCGCCGTGGTCAGCCAGTCGAATTGGGCGTTGTACGGGCTGGAATGCCGCGTTCCGTCGATGAAATAGATCAGCGATCCGCCGATACCGACGATGGCCGGCCGGTCCAGCGTCTTGTCTGCAGCGGTATAGGGCGTGGCGCCCTTTGCGACCGCATGATCAAAGGCGTGCTGCGCATCGACGCACCGCCAGCCCATCGCGGATGCGCAAGGCCCGTGGTCTGCGGCAAACCGTGCCGCCATCGACGCGGGGTCGGCATTCAGGATGTAGGTGATGTCGCCCTGCTGCCACAGTTCGACATTCCGCGTCTTGTGCCGCGCCACCCGCGCATAGCCCATCTGCGCGAAGAGATCGCGCAACGCCTGCGGTTCAGGGTGGCAGAACTCGACAAACTCGAACCCGTCCAGACCGGCAGGGTTTTCAGTGCTGATCGTGGCGGGCGGGGCATTGTGCGGAAAGGGTCCCATGGCATTCTCCTGTTGGCGCGGCGCGTGCTGTTTCCATGGGCAGAATACCGCCTTTTTCACGCGGATTTCGCGCATATCAGCGGCAGAGCCTTTCACCCGGCGCGGAAATCCCGCATTATCGTGCGACATCATGCAGGAACCCCGCATATGCTGGACGATACCGACAAACGTCTGCTGGCGTTGTTGCAAAAGAATGCGCATCTGACGGCACAGGATTTGGGCGAGGCGCTGCATCTGTCAGCCAGCCAGGCCGGACGCCGTCGTCAACGGCTGGAAACCGAGGGCTACATTCGCGGCTATGCCGCGCTGCTGGACCCTGCGCGGCTGGGGTTGGGCGTTCAGGCCTTTGTCCAGGTGCATCTGAGCAGTCACGGCCCCAGCCAAAGCCGCGATTTCGCCCGTTTATGCGCAACCCGGCCCGAGATCATCTCGGCTTGGACCCTGACCGGCGAGGCAGATTACCTGCTGCGGGTTTTCTGCAACGGATTGACTGATCTGAACAGTTTGATCCATGAAACCCTGCTACCACACCCTGCTGTCGCACGGGTGCAAAGTCAGATCGTCATGGATCAGGTGAAGTCCGACGCCCCCCTGCCCACCTGACCCGATTCGCGGAAGTAACCGATGCAAGAATTCCTGTACCAAGCGACCGTCTATCTGATTGCCGCCGTCATCGCCGTGCCGCTGGCCGCGCGGCTGGGGCTGGGATCCGTTCTGGGCTATCTGGCGGCGGGCATTGTCATCGGGCCGATCTTTGGGCTGATCGGGTCGGACACCAGCGAGTTGCAGCATTTCGCCGAATTCGGCGTGGTGATGATGCTGTTCCTGATCGGGCTGGAACTGGAACCCCGCGCGTTATGGGACATGCGGCATCGGCTGATCGGGCTGGGCGGTTTGCAGATCTTCGGCACCGGCGTGGCGATCTTTGCCGCCGCACTTGTACTGGGCCAGACGGTCAGCGTGGCGCTGGCGATCGGGATGATCTTTTCCCTGTCGTCGACCGCCATCGTGTTGCAGACCCTGTCGGAAAAGGGGCTGATGCAGACCCAAGGCGGGCGGTCAACGTTTTCCGTGCTGTTGACGCAGGACATCGCGGTCATCCCGATGCTGGCGCTGCTGCCGCTGCTGGCGCTGCCGATCCAGGCCCAACTGAACCCGGACGGGTCGATCCTGCGCCCGTCGGACATGGCAGCTACGGCGGCTCATGGCAGCACTCTGGTGGCGGATCTGCCGGGCTGGGCGGTCACGCTGGTGACGTTGGGCGCGGTCGCGGCCATCATTCTGGCGGGCATCTATCTGGTTCAGCCGCTGTTTCGCTTTATCCACCGCGCCAAGCTGCGCGAGATGTACACCGCCGTGGCGCTGCTGATCGTGCTGGGGATTTCCTATGTGATGGGGCTGGTCGGCCTGTCGCCGGCACTGGGCGCGTTTCTGGCCGGTGTGATGCTGGCCAACAGCGAGTTCCGACATCAGCTGGAATCCGACATTCAACCCTTCAAGGGCCTGCTGTTGGGGCTGTTTTTCATCACCGTCGGTGCGGGGATCAATTTCCCGGTGCTGTTTTCCGCACCGATGACCATGATCGGTCTGACGCTGGGCCTGATCCTGATCAAGGGGGCGGTGCTGTATGCGCTCGGGCGCAGCTTTGGTCTGTCCGGCCGCAATCTGTGGCTTTTCACGCTTGGCTTGGCGCAGGCGGGCGAATTCGGGTTTGTTTTGCTGAACTTCGCGGCGCAACTGAATGTGCTGCCACAATTGCTGGGGGACCGGTTGTTGTTGATCGTCGCCCTGTCGATGCTGGTGACACCGCTGTTGTTCATCCTGTTCGACTGGCTGTCGCAGCGCATGTCCGACGACAGCGAAACCCATACTGCCGACGAGGTGGACGACCAAGGCCCTGTCATCATCGCCGGCATCGGCCGGTTCGGGCAGATCGTCAACCGGCTGGTACAATCGGCTGGGTTCAAGACGGTAGTGATCGACCATGATCTGGAAACGGTCACCCTGATCCGGCAATTCGGGTTCAAGGGGTTCTTTGGCGACCCAACCCGGCCCGAAATCCTGCATGCCGCCGGGCTGAAAGACGCC
>JBBRCF010000129.1:0-9720 GCA_038205135.1 Rhodobacterales bacterium | reverse complement strand
TCAGGCCCTGTGCCAAATCGCGTTCCCCGCCCCGGTTCGTCCAGTTCCGGGCGCGTCGCACCCGCTGGAATTCTGCCAAGGATGCTAAGCGAGGCGTGGCTGCATTGCCACGCCGGAATCGGTGCGCCGGCCCACACTTTGAAGTGAGTTTTTGCAGCACGATCTGCCCTTGCCCGCACCGGCAGACCCATGGGGCAACCCGCTGTCTGCAGGCGCTCCGGTTCCGACCTTGCAGATTTCAACACATACAGAATTTGACCTGCGGCTGACAAACCCGTCACATATGCGTCATGCAGGTCGGATAGCGGAGCGGTCATGACGACAACAACCGATAATGCGGCCGTGTCGGCTTCTGTCACGCTGGATGGCGTGGGGCGGCGTTTCGATACGGCAACGGCGCTGTCCGACATCAGCCTGACGTTTGAACCCCGCCGGTTCACCGCGCTGCTGGGTCCGTCCGGTTGTGGCAAGTCCACGCTGTTGCGGCTGGTGGCGGGATTGGACCGGCCGACGTCGGGCCGTGTTCTGATCGGCGGGCGCGATGTGACCGATGCGCCGCCCGTCGCGCGGGATCTGTCGATGGTATTTCAGTCCTACGCGCTGTTTCCGCATCTGTCGGTCCGCGACAACATCCTGTTCGGCCTGTCGGTGCGCCGGGTGCCGCGCGCGGAACAGAATACGCGGCTGGCCCGGGTGGCGGGCATGATGGGGCTGGACACGCTGCTGGCCCGCAAGCCGTCGCAATTGTCGGGCGGCCAGCAACAGCGGGTCGCACTGGCCCGCGCGGTGATTTCGGAACGCCCGATCTGCCTGATGGACGAACCGCTGTCCAATCTGGATGCCAAACTGCGGGCCGAGATGCGGCTGGAATTGCGCACGCTGCAACAGCGGCTGGGGCTGACGGTGATCTACGTCACCCATGATCAGGTCGAGGCAATGACGATGGCCGACCAGATCGTGCTGCTGAACGCGGGCCGGATGGAACAGGCCGGCACGCCCGAGGACATCTATCGCCACCCTGCGACCACCTTTGTGGCGCGGTTCATCGGCACGCCGCCGATGAACCTGATCCCGGCGGACACGCTGCGCGGCGCTGGTGCGGTGCTGCCTGATGCTGCGCGCGACACGCTGGTCGGGTTGCGGCCCGAGGAAATCACCCTGTCGCCCGCCGGCGTACCCGCCGATCTGGACAGCATCGAATATCTGGGCGCGGACCTGCTGGTGACCGCGCGCATCGGCCCGGACCAGATCGTGATCCGGCGACCCGCGCATCTGCCCCGCCCGACCGGCCGGTTGTACCTGTCCTGGCCCGCCGACGCCTTGCACCTGTTCGCGGCCGATAGCGGCCGCCGCATCGCCTTTACCCCCGCGCCGCAACCTGCGGTGTCTTTGTTCAACCAAGCTGAAAGGACTGCCCCATGACCCTGCGTCAGCACTTCCTCGCGACCGCGGCGCTTGTCGCTCTGGCCACCCCGGCCTTCGCGATCGACCTCGAGTTCTATTTTCCGGTCGCCGTGGGCGGCAAGCCCGCCGAAACCGTGCAGGCCCTGACGGATGCCTACATGGCCGCCAACCCCGACGTGAAGATCAGCGCGATCTACACCGGGTCCTATGCCGACACGACCACCAAGGCGATCACCGCCGCGCAGGGCGGCAACCCGCCGCAACTGCTGATTTCACTGTCCACCGACATGTACACCTTCATTGACGGCGATCTGATCGCGCCTTTCGATGACTTCATCACCGCCGAGGATCGGGCGAACTGGATCGGCGGGTTCTATCCGTCCTTCCTGATGAACAGCCAGACCGAGGGCAAGACCTGGGGCATCCCGTTCCAGCGGTCCACGCCGGTGCTGTACTGGAACAAGGCTGCCTTTGCCGCCGCCGGTCTGGACCCGGAAAAGGCCCCCACCACCTGGGCCGAAATGGTCGAGATGGGCAAGAAACTGACGCTGAAAGACGCCAATGGCAATGTCACGCAATATGGCGTGCACATCCCGTCGTCGGGTTTCCCGTCCTGGCTCTGGACCGGGATCGTCGCCGGCAATGGCGGCATTCTGGCGAATGACAACGGCACCGAGGTGTATTTCAACACCCCCGAGGCCATCGGCGCGCTGGAAGCCATGGTTGCGCTGTCCAAGACCGATGGCGTGATGGCCCCCGGCATTCTGGAATGGGGCGGCACGCCCAAGACCTTCTTCGAAGGTCAGGCCGCGATGATCTGGACCACCACCGGCAACCTGACCAACGTGCGCGCCAATGCGCCGTTCGATTTCGGCGTCGGTTTCCTGCCGGGTCTGAAACAGCCGGGCGCGCCTACGGGCGGCGGCAACTTCTATCTGATGAAGGGCAACAACGAGGCCGAACTGAAGGCCGCCGTCGATTTCGTGAAATGGGCCACCGCACCGGCACAGGCCGGCGACTGGACCAAGGCGACCGGCTATGTCGCGCCGCGCGCCGACATCTGGGAATCGGATTCGATGAAAGCCTATGTGGCCGATTTCCCGCAGGCCGCTGTGGCCCGTGATCAGCTGCAGTTCGCCGTGGCCGAGCTTTCGACCTTTGAAGGCCCGAAAGTGACGCAGATCCTGAACTCGGCACTGGAAGCCGCGATCACCGGTCAGAAAACCCCGAAAGAGGCGCTGGACTCCGCGCAGGCCGATGCCGACGCGATCCTGAAGGCCTACCGCTAAGCATATCAAACCGGGCCGGAGGGACACCTCCGGCCCATCCCGCACAAAGGACACACGATGCGCCGCGAATGGATTCATGGCTGGCTGTTAATCTTGCCGGCCTTCGTGTTCCTGCTGGCCTTCACGCATATTCCTGCGGTGCAGACGCTGATCGACAGTTTCTGGTCCACCCCGCGCGGGCGGCGTCCGACCCAGTTCGTCGGCTTTGAAAATTACAAGCGGATGATGGCCGATCCGATTTTCGCCAAGGCGATGGTCAATTCGGCGATCTATGCCGCGATCACCATTCCCGCATCGGTCGGCCTGTCGTTGGCCATGGCGCTGTTCGTCCATCGCCCGTTTCGCGGCGTGGGTCTGATGCGGATGGCCTATTTCACGCCGACGGTGCTGCCGTTGATCGCAGTGGCGAACATCTGGCTGTTCTTTTACGCGCCGGGGTTCGGCCTGATCGATCAGGTGCGCGGGCTGTTCGGCCTGCCCTCGGTCAATCTGATCGGCCAGCCTGAAACCGCGCTGTATGCGCTGTCCGCCGTGACAGTGTGGAAAGAGGCGGGGTTCTTCATGATCTTCTACCTTGCTGCGCTGCAAACCATTCCCCAACCACTGCGCGAAGCGGCAGCGATCGAGGGTTGCCGCCCGTGGACGTTCTTTCGCAGGGTCACGTGGCCCCTGATCATGCCCACGACACTGTTCGTGTCGGTCAATGCGGTGGTCAACGCATTCCGAATGGTGGACCATGTGTTCGTCATGACGCGCGGCGGGCCGGACAATGCGTCGCAACTGCTGCTGTATTACATCTACGAGGTCGGGTTCCGGTTCTGGGATACCGCCTATGCCAGCGCGCTGACCATCGTGCTGGTGGTGATCCTGTCCATCGTCGGCATCGGGCAGTTCTTTGCCGCCGACCGCCGGGTGCATTACCGATGACCCGCATCGACAGCCTGTTGATCCGCACCGCAGGCTGGATGCTGGCGCTGCTGTGGGTACTGCCGCTGCTGTATGCGATGTGGGCGGCGTTCCATCCCCCGGCCTACGAAGCGCGTTTCGTGCTGAACGCGCCGCTGACGCTGAACAATTTCGCCCGCGCCTGGGATCAGGCGCCGTTCGCACGCTATTTCCTGAACACGATCATCCTCGTCACGATGATCCTGACCGTGCAACTGGTGCTGTGCACGCTGGCGGCCTTTGCGTTTGCCCGTCTGGATTTCCCCGGCAAGGGCGTGTTGTTCGCCGTGGTGCTGGTGCAGTTGCTGGTGGTGCCCGACATCCTGCTGGTCGAAAACTACAAGACGATGCGCGCATTGGGGCTGGTGGACACGATCCTGGCCATCGGCCTGCCCTATTTCGCCTCGGCCTTTGCGATCTTTCTGCTGCGCCAGACCTTCAAGACCATTCCGCGCGAACTGGACGAGGCCGCGCGCGTCGAAGGCTGCACCCTGCTGGGTCTGTTGTGGCGGGTCTATGTGCCGCTGGGCAAACCGGCGATGCTGGCGTTCGGGCTGGTGTCGGTCAGCCATCACTGGAACAATTTCCTGTGGCCGCTGATCATCACCAATTCGGTCGAAACCCGGCCGCTGACGGTGGGCCTGTCGATCTTTGCCACCACCGACAGCGGCACCGACTGGGCACTGATCAACGCGGCCACGCTGATGACATCAGCGCCCCTGCTGCTGGGGTTCCTGCTGTTTCAGCGGCAATTCGTGCAAAGTTTCATGCGCGCCGGGATCAAGTGACGGGCCCTGAGCACTGTCACGAAACCTGCATATTTCTGCAACACGGCTGTCACCTAACAGGGTCAATAGGGATCAGGATGTTAACCATGGAGATCCTCATGATCCGTACTTTCAGCTTGTCGGTGCTGGCGCTTGCCGCCTCATTCAGTGCTGCCGCCGCGCAGACCGAAATCCAGTGGTGGCACGCCATGGGTGGCGAACTGGGCCAGAAGCTTGAAGCGGTTGCTGCCGCTTACAACGCGTCGCAGTCCGAGTTCAAAGTCACCCCATCGTTCAAGGGCACCTATGCCGAAACGATGACCGCCGCCATCGCCGCCTTCCGCGCGAAAGAACAGCCCGCCATCGTGCAGGTGTTCGAGGTCGGCACCGGCACCATGATGGCCGCCAAGGGCGCGATTTATCCGGTGTACCAGCTGATGAAAGACGCCGGCGAGCCCTTCGACCCCGCCGGCTTCCTGCCTGCCGTCGTCGGCTACTACACCGACTCCGAAGGCAACATGCTGTCGATGCCGTTCAACTCGTCCACCCCGATCATGTACTACAACAAGGATGTGTTCGAGAAAGCCGGTCTGGACCGCAACACCCCGCCGAAAACCTGGGAAGACGTCGAAGCGTTTTCGAAGAAGATCATGGAATCCGGCGCGGCCAAGTGCGGCTTCACCTCTGGCTGGATTTCCTGGGCACAGCTGGAAAACTTCTCGGCCTGGCACAACCAGCCGATCGGCACGATGGAAAACGGCTTTGGCGGTCTGGCGACCGAGCTGACCGTGAACGGCCCGGTGCAGGCCCGCCATTGGGAAAACATGGCGCGCTGGCAGAAAGAAGGCGTGTTCTCTTACGGTGGCCCGGGCGGCGGCGCGGATGCCCCGCCGAAGTTCTACACCCAGGAATGCGCGATCTACATGAACTCGTCGGCCTCGCGCGCCGGTGTGGTGGCGAACGCAAAGGAATTCGAAGTCGGCTACGGCATGCTGCCGCATTACGCCGACATCGCACCGCAGAACTCGATCATCGGTGGCGCGACGCTGTGGGTGATGACCGGTCGTCCCGAGGCCGAATACAAGGCCGCCGCAAACTTCTTTACCTTCCTGTCCTCGCCGGAAGTGCAGGCCCAATGGCACCAGGACACCGGCTATCTGCCGATCACCCAGGCCGCATGGGACCTGTCGAAGTCGCAGGGTTACTATGACGCGAACCCCGGTGCTGACGTGTCGATCCAGCAGATGACGCTGAACGCCCCGACCGGAAATTCGAAAGGACTGCGTTTCGGGTCCTACGTGCAGATCCGTGGCATCATCGACGAGGAGTTCCAGGCCCTGCTGTCCGGCCAGAAAGATGCGCAGACCGCGCTGAACGATCTGGTCGCTCGTGGCAACGTCCTGATCCGTGAATTCGAAACTGCCAACAAGTAAGGCATCCTGCCCCCTGACAGCCCGCGTTTCCCACGCGGGCTGTCTTTGCATTTCATCCCTACCCCATTTCCTTCACCAAGGCCCCGCCCATGAAACGCGCGATTTTTCGCAATCAACTGCTGCCTTGGCTGCTGCTGGCCCCGCAACTGGTGATCACCTTTGTATTTTTCCTGTGGCCTGCCGCGCAGGCTGGCTGGCAAAGCTTTCTGCGCGAAGATGCGTTTGGCCTGAAGACTACTTTCGTCGGGATTGAAAATTACGCCGCCCTGCTGAAAGACCGGCTTTATGTCGATTCCATCACCGTGACGCTGGTGTTTTCCGTGTCCGTTGCGGTGCTGGCGCTGTCGATTTCACTGGTGCTGGCCTTGGCCGTTGACCGGATGCTGTCCAGCGCAAAGGTCTATACCACGTTGCTGGTCTGGCCCTATGCCGTTGCCCCCGCTATCGCGGGCCTGCTGTGGTGGTTCATCTTCAACCCGACCATTGGTCTGGCCCCCTATGCGCTGGAGGTGCTGGGCATCGACTGGGACCACAGCTTGAACGGCACCCAATCCATGATCCTGGTGATCATCGCCGCGACCTGGAAACAGATCAGCTACAACTTTTTGTTCTTTGTCGCCGGCCTGCAGGCCATCCCGGCCAGCATGCGCGAGGCCGCCGCCATCGATGGCGCAGGTCCGGTGCGGCGGTTCTGGACCATCACCCTGCCGCTGTTGGCCCCCACGACGTTTTTCCTGCTGGTGGTCAACACGGTCTATGCGCTGTTCGACACCTTTCCGGTCATCGACGCCACCACCGAAGGCGGGCCGGCGCAGGCCACCAACATTCTGGTCTACAAGGTTTATGTTGACGGGTTTCTGGGCCTGAATCTGGGGTCATCCGCCGCACAATCGGTGATCCTGATGGGCGTGGTGATCCTTCTGACCGTTGTACAGTTCCGCTATATCGAACGCCGGGTGGAGTACTGACATGA
The DNA here is from genome assembly GCA_038205135.1 of Rhodobacterales bacterium. GTDB lineage: Bacteria > Pseudomonadota > Alphaproteobacteria > Rhodobacterales > Rhodobacteraceae > UBA9554. Next base: position 2,909 of record JBBRCF010000129.1, on the reverse strand, counting down.
TCGAACGCCGTCCCCTGCTGCAGGCCGCCGCCCATCTGGTGCTGATCGCGGGCGTGCTGACCGTGGCATTCCCGGTCTGGTTGGCCATCGTCGCGTCCACCCATCCGCAATCGGCGTTTGAAACCGGGCTGATCCCATTCTGGCCCGGAAACAATGCGGTCGAAAACTACAGCGCGATGTTCGGCGAGGGGTTCTCGAACCTTGGTGCGCCGCCATTATCCGGGATGCTGTGGAATTCGCTGATCATGGCGATGGTCATTGCCTGCGGCAAAATCGCGATTTCCATCACCTCGGCCTTTGCGATCGTCTATTTCCGCTTTCCTTTCCGCATGTTCGCGTTCTGGTGCATCTTCATCACCCTGATGCTGCCGGTCGAGGTGCGGATCCTGCCGACCTTCAAAGTGGTGGCGGATCTGGGCATGCTGAACAGCTATGCCGGGCTGACCATCCCCTTGATCGCATCCGCCACCGCCACGTTCCTGTTCCGGCAGGTATTCCTGACCATTCCGGACGAATTGATGGAGGCGGCGCGGATCGACGGCGCCGGCCCGTTGCGGTTTTTCTGGGAAATCCTGATCCCGCTGTCGCGCACCAACATCGCCGCGCTGTTCGTGATCTTGTTCATCTACGGCTGGAACCAGTATCTGTGGCCGCTGCTGATCACTACCGACGAAAGCTATTACACCATCGTCGCAGGGATCAAACGCATGGCGCAGGCGGTGGATTCGATCCCGTTGTGGAATTACGTCATGGCCGCGGCGGTCATGGCCATGGTGCCGCCGGTTCTGGTGGTGGTGCTGATGCAGCGGGTCTTTGTCAAAGGCCTGATCGAGACGGAGAAATAAATGGCGACCATCGCGCTGGAAAATGTGAGCAAGGCCTACGCGGGCAATACCATGGCGGTCGAAGGCGTCTCGTTGGGCATCGCGGATGGCGAGTTTGTCGTGCTGGTGGGGCCGTCCGGCTGTGGAAAATCCACGCTGCTGCGGATGATCGCGGGGCTGGAGACGATCACGACAGGCACGGTGCGGATCGGGGACCGCGTGGTCAACGATCTGGAACCGGGCGAGCGTGATATCGCGATGGTATTTCAAAACTATGCTTTGTATCCGCACATGACGGTTCGCCAGAACCTTGCCTATGGGTTGAAAAACCGTCGCATGGACCGGGCGGAAATCGCGCGCCGCGTCGATCAGGCGGCGGGTATCCTGGAAATCGGCGATTATCTGGACCGCAAGCCGCGGCAATTGTCCGGCGGCCAGCGCCAGCGCGTCGCCATGGGCCGCGCCATCGTGCGCGAACCGGCGGCCTTCCTGTTCGATGAACCGCTGTCGAACCTGGATGCGAAACTGCGCGTGACCATGCGCAGCGAAATCCGCCAGTTGCAGCGCCGGCTGGGCACCACATCGGTCTATGTCACCCATGATCAGGTCGAGGCGATGACGCTGGCTGACCGTCTGGTGGTGCTGAACAAGGGCCGCGTGGAACAGATCGGCGCGCCGCTGGATGTGTATCGCCACCCGGCGTCGATATTCGTCGCAGGGTTTATCGGAGCCCCGTCGATGAACCTGCTGAACGTTGTGCGCGACGGCGGCCGGGTCAGCTTTGACGGCGTGACCCTGCCCGTCAACGCCCCCGGCACCGGCCCCATCACACTGGGCCTGCGTCCCGAGGACCTGCACCGCGCCCCCGAAGGTGCCCCCGGGTCACTGGAGATGGCGGTAGCCCATGTCGAGGAACTGGGCGCGCAGCGTCTGGTGCATGGATCCGTGGCGGGTCAGCCGCTGGTTGCCACATTGCCGTCGGACGCGCCTTTGGCCGACCGGCTGATCTTTGCGTTTGACGCCAGCGCGGCGCATTTGTTTGATGCCGCGACCGGGCGCCGGATCTGACACCACGGCGCAACCCGTGCGCGCATATGACGTTTGGTCACATGACGCGGATCACCCCGATCAATGGGTTGTCCGAATCCGGAACCCTGCGCAAGATGTCCGCGCGGGCGGGCCATAAAGCAGCGCCACGTGACGGTCCCGGCGTCAATACCGGGCCTTCTGGGGAGGAGGATCACATTAATGTCAGATACTTATGATTTTGTCGTCGTGGGTGGCGGTTCGGCCGGCGCGGTGCTCGCTGCGCGTCTGAGCGAAGATCCGGCGGTTCGCGTCGCCCTGATAGAGGCCGGTGGGAAACCACCCGCGCATGAAAGCATGCCCGCCGCGGTGGGCAGCCTGCAGCTTGATCCCACCACAGACTGGATGTTTACCGCTGACCCCGGCAAAGCCGGGCTGGGTCTGATCGACCGCATCATGCCCGCCCCGCGGGGCAAGATGCTGGGCGGATCATCCGGCATCAACTACATGGCCTATGTGCGCGGCCATCCCGGCGATTTCAACGCCTGGGCGGCCAATGGCGCCACGGGCTGGAGCTATGACGACGTCCTGCCCTATTTCATCAAATCCGAGGATCTGGCGCCCAGCAACGAGATCTCGGTGGACAGCGCCGCGCATGGCACGGGCGGGCCGTTAGGGGTGTCGGTGCGGTCGCCGGTGATCCCGGCGTCCCGCGATTTCGTGCGTGCTGTAGAAGCGACGGGCATTCCGGTCGGCGACTATAACGGGCGCGACCGGGGTGGGCCGAAGGGTGTCACGTCGCTGTTCCAGACCAGCACGCGCAAGGGCAAACGGTCCAGCACCTATCACGCCTTCCTTGAAGGTGCGGTGGAACAGCGGGCGAACCTGACCATCATCACCCATGCCCATGTCACCCGCGTGATCCTGTCAGACTCTGGCCCGCTGACCGCGACCGGCGTGGAATACAAGGATACGGATGGCACGCTGCAGCAGGTGCATGCCGCCCGCGAAGTGATCCTGAGTGCGGGTGCCTTCGGGTCGCCGCAGATCCTGATGCTG
>JBBRCF010000128.1:0-9736 GCA_038205135.1 Rhodobacterales bacterium | reverse complement strand
AGCATGCGGTATTCATGCGCCGCACAACGCAGGCTCAGCACGCGCTCGGTGTCGCACAGCACGGCGCTCAGCGCGCGGCGTTGCACGGGCGGCAGGAACCAGGGCGCCGCATACCCCGAAGTCCAGGCCAACGGGGCCGGGTCGCGCACCCGCAACGGGCGTTTTCCGTCGTCGGACACCAGCCAAGCGCCGCCCCCGGTCCACGCCATCACCCAATCGTCGGACACCGGGTCGAGGATCAGGCCATAGACCGGCACACCAAACGCCAGCCGCGCGATGATGACGCCGAAACACGGCAGGCCATGCGCAAAATTCCAGGTACCGTCCACCGGGTCGATGACAAAGGCATCCGGCGCCTCGGCCATACGGGTGCGCAGGGTTTGATCCGCTGCCACCGCCTCTTCGCCAACCACCAGCGCGTCCGGAAATCGCGCCTGCAACCCGGCGGTCAGGGCAGCCTCTGCGGCCAGATCGGCTGCGGTCACCAGATCCTGCGGTCCGGATTTCTGCATCACCGCCCCCGGACCCAACCGGCGGAACCGCGGCAGGATCTCGGTTCTGGCCACGGCGCGGGTCAGTTCTGTTATGAAATCGCGGTCATCGGCGGTTGTGATGCGGGTCAATGTGTTGTCCTGTGATGGCGTCTTTCGCGGGTTGTGCGAGTTGACACGCCCCGGCTCTGGTCTGCAAGGTCGCGGCCATGGAAAAATGCCCGCCATGACCGACAATTTCCCCCGCATCCTGCCGGCCGGGCCGGGCCGGCTCGTCGTTCAATTCGCTGCCGTATTGACAGACCCTGCCAACCGGGCAGCTCTGGCGTTTCGGGCCGCCGTCACGCAGGCTGACTGGCCCGGCGTCACCGATTGCGCGACTGCTTTGGCGTCGGTGTTCGTCGGGTTCGACCCGCTGGCGCCCACGGACATGCGGGCGCAGGTCGCGCGCCTGCTGGCCAGCCGGGACTGGCTGGCGGAACCTGTGCTGCCCGGGGGCAGCCATGTGGTGCCGGTGGTGCTGGACGGGCCCGATCTGGCCGGGGCGGCGACACTGGCGGGGCTGGACGTGGCGCAGGCGCGGCACAGTCTGTTGCGGTAGCCCCTGCACGGGCTGACCATCGGCTTTGCGCCAGGCCAGCCCTATCTGGGCGAACTGCCGGATCCGTGGGTGTTTCTGCGGCGCACCAGCCTGACCCTACAGGTGTCCGCCGGCGCGCTGGTTGTGGCAATCCGGCAGGCGATCATTTTTTCCGCCCCCGCGCCCACTGGGTAATGGTGGGTCGGCACCACGGCGTTTCGGCCGTTCTGGCCCGACAGTGAAACGTCGTTTGCCCTGCGCCCGGGTGACGCCGTCACCTTGCAGGCGACCACCGCAGACCATATCGCCGCGCTGCGGGAAAAAGCGGGGCTGCCCTGATCACCGTGCCGGCCGCCGGGCCCTGTGTGACCGTGCAGGATGCGGGCCGTACCGGCCTGATGTTGCAGGGTCTGTCACGGGGCGGCGGATGCCCGTGCGCTGGCCGAGGGCTGGACGTTGTTGGGCCAGTCCGGCGCCGCATGTCTGGAACTGGCGGGGTCCGGCGGACGGTACCGGTTACACCGCGCCACGCGGGTGGCGCTGACCGGGGCGGATATGGTGGCCTGCGTCGGTGACTGCGTCCTGCCCGCGAATACCGCGCTGTTGCTGCCCGCCGGCGCGGTGATCGACATCGGCGCGGCGCGGACGGGGGCCTATGGCTATCTGCACGTGGGGGGCGGGATCACCACGCCGCACATTCTTGGGTAACGGGCGGCGCATCTGGTGGCGGGTATCGGGCGGCGGCTGGGGCCGGGTGATACGCTGCCGCTGGGCGAAGATCCGGGCGGGCCGGTGGATGTGACGCTGGACGTGGCACCGCGATGTGGGGGCGGGGAATTGCGCCTTGTCGCCTCGGTGCAGACCGGGCTGTTCGCGCCCGCGACGCGTGTCTGCTTTGTCGTCACCACGTTTCGGGCTGGGCGCGGCGACCGGATGGGGCTGGCGCTGCTGTGTGACGGTGACGGGTTCGCGGCCGACGGCCAGCGCAGTCTTGTGTCCGGGGTAATCGTGCCGGGCGACGTGCAGATGACCGGGACCGGGGCGCCTTTCGTCCTGCTGGAGGAATGTCAGACCACCGGCGGTTATCCCCGCATCGGCGCGGTGATCCCGTCCGACATCCCGCGCACGGCGCAGGCGGCGCCGGGCAATCCGTTTCGGTTCCGTTTCGTGTTTGTGCCCGAGGCGCTGGCCGCGCTGGCGCGTGACCGGGCCGAGATCGCCGCGCTGGCGCCACGCCCGCTGCGACGGGTGCTTGACACCGCCACGCTGATCGCGGCGCAACTGGTGGGCGGCGTGGTGGATGCCCATGCAGATTTTCTCTTTGCTGATCCGTTTGCAAAGGAGGCCCGATTCAGATCGACCTGAACGCGGACATGGCCGAAGGCTTTGGCCCCTGAGAAATGACCGATGACGATGGGTTGTTGCGGGTGATCACATCCGCCAACATCGCGTGCGGGTTTCACGCCGGCGACCCGGACCGGATGATGGTGGCGATGCGCGGGGCCGTGGGCGCAGGCGTCGGCATCGGGGCGCATCCGGGGTTCGACGACCTGCGCAGGTTCGGCCGCAACAGGATGGACGTGCCGCGGGCCACGCTGGAAAACCAGATCCGCTATAAGGTTGCCGCCAGCGCCGGCCTGTTTCACGGCGGCGCTGTCTGTCGCGCGGATGGCCGGCTGGTGGACCGGCGTGACCCCGGCGCGGTGATCCATGATGCGGGTCAGGCTGCCGCCGGTGTGCTGGCGATCCTGCGCGCGGGCGCGATCCCGCCGGCGGCGGGCGATCCTATCCCGACCCGCATCGACACCGTTTGCGTGCACGGCGACAGCCCCGGCGCGGTGGCGATGGCGCAGGGGTTGCGCTTGGCCTTGCAGGGCGCGGGCGGCAGCGTTGCACGGTTTGGCTGAGCGGGGAGGGGGGCGCTGCCCGCCGCGGGTTCCGCGCTCCCCCCGTGGTATTTAGGAACCGGAGAAGCCGGAGCAGGTCAGGTTTGTCGGAGCCGCTGGCAAAGCCTGATCGGGCCTGTTGTGGAGACAGGATCAACTAGAGCGGCTTTTTGCGGGGCGATCAGCGGCAGCGTGATGGCAAGCGCGCGGATACAGGGCATGAGCGAGCGCCAGACTCGGGAAGCAGACTTGGGAAGCAGACGGGGGAAGCAGACGGGGGAAGCAGACGGGGGAATCAGTTGGGGGAAAGCGCGCGCGCCGCTTGGGAGGGGCAGAACGGTCTTGGTGCGCGGGCCAGCGCAAGGCCCATCAGGATCGCGGCAAGCCGGTCATCCGATGGACCTTGCGCAGCAGTCATGTGTGTCCCAGCGCGTCATTGCAGCGCGCGCAGGTGTGCGCATGCGCATGGGTGCCGACATCGGGCAGGATTTTCCAGCAGCGCTGGCATTTCGCGCCGTTCGCCAGCGCAAAAACCACGCCGACGCCCGGCACATCCGCCAGCCGGAACGCGGTGTCCGGGATGGCGTCGCCGGTCAGACGCAGGTCGGACGTGATGCACATGTCGGCGAAATCTGCGCCTTGCAACACGGCCAGGAGGTCCGCGTCCGCGATATGCACCACCGGTGCGGCCTCTAGTGAGGCGCCGATCGCTTTGGCGGTGCGCTGCACCTCCAGTGCGCCGTTGACCACGCGGCGGGCGGTGCGGATGCCGTCCCAGCGGGTGGCAAGAGCATTGTTGCGCCATGCAATTGGTGTTGCAGGGATATCGGTCAGATGTACGGATGACGCGTCACCCGGAAACCGTTCCAGCCAGACTTCCTCCATGGTGAAAACGAGGATCGGGGCCAGCCATGTCGTCAGGCGGTGGAACAACAGGTCCATCACCGTGCGCGCGGCGCGGCGGCGGGGCGTGTCGCCGTCGCAATACAGCGTGTCCTTGCGGATGTCGAAATAGAACGCCGACAGGTCCACCGTGGCAAAGGCGAACACGGCCTGAAACACGCCTTGGAAATCATAACTGGCATAGCCCTGCCGCACTGTTTGATCCAGTTCGGAGAGCCGGTGCAGCACCCATTGTTCCAGTTCCGGCATGTCGGCAGGCGCGACACGGTCGGTTTCCGTGAAATCGGCCAATGATCCCAGCAGGAACCGCATGGTATTGCGCAACCGGCGATAGCTGTCTGCAACGCCTTTCAGGATTTCCTTGCCGATGCGCAGATCGGCGGTGTAATCCGACTGTGCCACCCACAGCCGCAGGATATCCGCGCCATATTCGTCGATGACCGCTTGCGGGGCGACAGTATTGCCCAATGATTTGGACATCTTGTTGCCCTTTTCATCCAGCGTGAAGCCATGCGTCAGCACGCCCCGGTAAGGCGCGCGCCCGATTGTACCGCAGGCCTGCAACATCGACGAATGGAACCAGCCGCGATGCTGGTCGGTGCCTTCAAGATACAGGTCCGCGATGCCGTCGGCGGACCCGTCCGCGCGGTCGCGCAGCACGAAGGCGTGGGTGGACCCTGAATCGAACCAGACATCGAGGATGTCGAACACCTGATCGTAGTCGTCGGGGGTCACGAGGCCCGTCAGGAAACGGTCCTTGGCGCCCGGCAGATACCAGCAATCTGCGCCCTCGGCCTCGAACGCGGCGACGATCCGCGCGTTCACATCCGGGTTGCGCAGCAGGAAATCCGCGTCGGTGGGTTTCGCGCCGCGCTTGGTGAAGCAGGTCAGCGGCACGCCCCAGGCCCGCTGGCGCGACAACACCCAATCGGGCCGCGCGGCGATCATGGAATACAGTCGGTTGCGCCCGGTCTGAGGCGTCCATGTCACCAGTTGGTCGATGGAGGTCAGCGCGCGTTGCCGGATCGTGGCACCGTATTGGTCCTGCCCGTCGCCCACGGGGCGGTCGATGGCGGCGAACCATTGCGGCGTGTTGCGATAGATCACCGGGGCCTTGGAGCGCCACGAATGCGGGTAGGAATGTTTCAGTTTCGCCTTGGCGAACAGCGCGCCGGTGCTGGCCAGCGCCTTGATGTTGCTGACGTTTGCCGGGCCTTCCTTGCCATCAGGCAGGATGATGTGCTGGCCGCCGAACAGGGGCAGGTCGGCGCGATAGCTGCCGTCGGCCTCGACGTTATAGGTCATCGGCAGGCCGAATTTCTGACCTAGGATATAGTCATCGTCGCCGTGCGAGGGCGCGGTATGCACGAACCCGGTGCCGGCCTCGTCCGTGACATGATCGCCGGGCAGCATGGGGACATCGTAGTCCCATTCGCCATTGCCGCCGTCGATGCCGCGATAGGGGTGGGCGAGGATCAGGCCATCCATGTAGTCTGCTGGAATATCGTAGACCCGCGTAAAGCCCGTCACTCTACCAGCACCTAAAACCGCATCTGCCAACTTGTCGGCAAGAATAACGACCTCGCCCACAGATGCGCTCGAATGCTCCCCAACAGTATCGACCCTGTAAGCCCCGTAGGCGATTTGGATATTGAATGCGACCGCACGGTTTTGTGGGATCGTCCACGGCGTGGTAGTCCAGATAACGATTTTCGCCCCAACGAACTCAGGCGCAAATTGCTTCATTTCTTCAGCCGAAAGAAGTTCATCGACGTGACGGTCTCCCTCCCAAGTCAATCCTCGTGATTGAGCCAAGAATGATGTTGGACGCAATCCGTGAGGGGCAAACTTCACCCAAACCTGATGGCTCGTATGGTCGTGGTACTCCACCTCGGCCTCGGCCAGCGCGGTCTTTTCCACCGGCGACCACATCACGGGTTTTGACCCCTGATACAACGTGCCGGTCATCAGGAACTTCATGAACTCCTCGGCGATCACGCGTTCGGCGTGGAAATCCATCGTGAGATAAGGCCGGTCCCAGGCGCCGGTGATGCCCAGCCGCTTGAATTCGTCGCGCTGGATGTCGATCCAGCCTTCGGCGAATTTGCGGCATTCCTGCCGGAAGGCGACGATATCGACGTCGTCCTTGTTCAGACCGCGGGCGCGGTATTGTTCCTCGATCTTCCATTCGATGGGCAGGCCGTGGCAATCCCAGCCGGGGATATAGCGCGCATCGCGGCCCATCATCTGCTGCGACCGCACCACCATGTCCTTCAGCACCTTGTTCAGCGCGTGGCCGATATGCAGGTGGCCGTTGGCATAGGGCGGGCCGTCATGCAGGGTGAACGGCGCACGGCCGGTTTTTTCCCGCAGCCGGTCATAGACCCCGATCTGCGCCCAGCGGGCGAGCCATGCCGGTTCGCGTTGCGGCAGGCCCGCGCGCATCGGAAATTCGGTGCGCGGCAGGTTCAGCGTGTCTTTGTAATCGGGGATCAGCGTGTCGGGGCACATGGCGGACGTCCTTTGTGCGGAAATCAGGAAGAGGGGTCGGAAAGCGTGCGGTCCCGGCGCCCTTTCAGGACGCCGGGCCGATAATTCGACGCATGATCACGCAGCACGCCCGCATGCCCGGCGTTATAGGCAGCGCACCCTGCACCGTCCAGAGGGACAAACCGCCGCCTTGCCGCCGCCGCGCCGCCATTGCATCCTGCACGCATGGATGCGTTTGCCAAATTCGACATATCGCGTGACGACATTGCCCGTGTCGTCGCCAGTTTCTATGCGCTGGTGCGGCAGCATCCGGGGCTGGCCCCCGTTTTCGCCGCCCATGTCGATGACTGGCCCGCGCATGAGGAAAAGGTCACGCGGTTCTGGGCCAATGCGATCCTGAACGAACGCGACTACGACGGCAATGTCATGACCACGCATCAGGACGCGGGCAATGTGCGGCCAGGCATGTTCGGGCCTTGGCTGGACCTGTTCGACCTGACGCTGAAACACGAACTGACACCGGATCAGGCGGCGGCGTGGTCGGGGCTGGCGCATCGCATCGGGCGCAGCCTGCGTGCGGGCGTGACCGAACGGATGCGCGGGCCGGGCGGTGTGCCGATCCTGCGTTGATCGGTCGCCGGTATTGACGCCGGTTTGATCGCCGGCGGCTTGCGAAAACGTCACGGTTCCGTCATATCCGGCTGATGACGCTGCAATCCAAAGCCCTTGCCGTGCACCTGTTGACCGCCACGGGCGCGGTCTTTGCCATGCTGGCCTTGCTGGCGGCGGTCGAGGAAAAATGGTCGCTGATGTTTCTGTGGCTGGTGGTGGCGTTTTTCGTTGATGGCATCGACGGGCCGTTGGCCCGCCACTACGACGTGAAACAGAACGCGCCCGTCTTTGACGGCGAATTGCTCGATCTGATCATCGACTACCTGACCTATGTGTTCATTCCGGCCTACGCGCTGTTCAAACACCCGGAACTGTTGCCGGGCTGGACCGGCTGGGTGGCGATCTTCATCATCACCTTCGCCAGCGCGCTCTATTTCGCCGACACCCGGATGAAAACGCGGGACTACAGCTTTTCCGGCTTTCCCGGCTGCTGGAACATGGTGGTTCTGGTGGTGTTCGCGTTGAAACCCGGGTTCTGGGTCATCCTCGTGCTGGTCGCGGTGCTGGCGGTGGCGATGTTCCTGCCGATCCGTTTCGTGCACCCGGTCCGCACGCGGCGCTGGCGCGTCGTGACGCTGCCGATGGCGCTGGGGTGGACGTTCTTTGCCGGTTGGGCGGCCTGGGTCGATTTCGATCCGCAAAGCTGGGCCCACTGGGGGCTGGTGGTCACGTCGGTCTATCTGCTGGGCGCAGGCGCGGTGCAGCAGGCGATTTATGGGCGGGACGGCTAGGTTACCCGAACGGATCAGTGGCATAGCCCACGCCGGTCAGGCTCAGCCCGTCGGGCGGCGCCACCGGCCCGCAGGCGGCGCGGTCCCGCGCGGTCAGCGCGGCGCCCATATCATCAGGCGTCCATGCGCCGCTGCCCACCCGTTCCAGACTGCCCACGATGGACCGCACCTGATTGTGCAAGAACGACCGCGCGCGGAACCGCAGGCGGTATTCGGTGCCGCCGGGGCAGGGATGCGCCGTGATATCAACCTGATCCAGCGTCTTGACCGGGCTGTTCGCCTGACACAGCGCGGCGCGGAACGTGGTGAAATCATGCTGCCCGATCAGATGCGCGGCGGCCTGCTGCATCGCGTCCGGGTCCAGCGGCTGTTTCACCTGCCAGGCCAGCCCCGCGTCATGGGTCAGCGGCGCGCGCCGCGCGATGATGCGGTAGGTATAGCGCCGCTCAACGGCCGAAAACCGGGCGTGCCAGTCGTCTGGCACACGGGCGGCGACGAGTATCGCCACGGGGGCGGGTTTGAGATGGTAATTCAGCGCCTCGGACAGGCGGAACGGGTCCCAGTCGCGGGCCGTGTCGCAATGCGCGACCTGGCCTGTGGCATGCACGCCCGCATCGGTGCGCCCGGCCGCCGCGATGGCGTGCACCCCCGGTTCCAGCCGTGTCAGCGCCGCCTCGATCGCGCCCTGCACCGAAGGCTGAGCGGCCTGCCGCTGCCAGCCCGCAAACGGACCGCCGTGGTATTCGACAAGAAGCGCGTAGCGGGACATGGGGTCGGCATAGCGCAGCAATGCGCGCGCGAAAAGGGTGCGGGGTGCGGTCGGGTGATGGTTGTGTTCGTGATACTGGCAGGGGCGGGCTGGACCCGTTGGCCCCGTGGGCCCCAAGCCGCCTGTTGCGCGTGTGCCTTTCGGACAGGACTGCCGACTGTGAAACCGTCTTCGACTTGGCAGGCTCAATGAACGAGGTGAGATTACAGGCCGAACTGCTGTCCTTGATCGCGCGGTCCCGCGATGGTGGGCATGGTGCGGCGTGCCTTGCGCAATCCAGCCTCGATGACAGCCCCTCCGCGACGACAGCCTTGCCGCCGCCAGCAACGCGGGCGACCGCAGACGGCTGCGGTGCAACGGGCGGGGCAGGCTGCCCATGGCCTCTGACGCTTGGGCGCGCGGCTCCGATCTTGGGCATGTGCCGTCCTGCAATTACCTATATCGCCTTTAGCGGCAGTAAGCTTGCCCTTTCGTCCGAACCCTTGCGCGCCTATCTTGCCCCTGTAACGGCGCAAGGCGGGCAGGCCATTGATCTACGATATCGCAGACGGGATCGCCGGACGCGTTGGTGCGGTGACCGAAGCGCTGGCGCAGCCGTTCTCCGACACGGTGATCCGGCTGGGCGTCACGGGTTTGGCGCGCGCGGGCAAGACGGTGTTCATCACCTCGCTGGTGGCCAACCTGATGGACCGCGACCGCATGGGGCAACTGTCCGCCGCGCCGCGCATCCTGTCGGCCTATCTGCAACCGCAACCCGACGATACCGTGCCGCGTTTCGACTACGAGGCGCATCTGGCCGCCCTGACCGGCCCGACCCCGCATTGGCCAGACAGCACGCGGACGGTCAGCGAATTGCGCCTGTCGTTGCGGGTGCGCCCCACCGGGCTTTTGTCGGGGATCACGGGGCCGCGCACGGTGCATCTGGATATCGTCGATTACCCCGGCGAATGGCTGCTGGACCTTGCCCTGCTGGATAAATCCTACGCCCAATGGTCTGCCGAAACGTTGAAGCGGATGCAATCGCGGCCCAGCGGTGCGGCTTACCTTGCGCAGAAAACGGACAGCACCGCGCCGCTTGTCGAACCCACCGCCAAAGCCCTTGCCGACAATTTTACCGACTACCTGAACGGCGCGCGCGAGGCGGGTCTGTCCGATCTGACACCGGGCCGTTTCCTGCTGCCCGGCGACCTTGCCGGATCGCCCGTGCTGACATT